>WVXT01000073.1:1034-1218 GCA_011773355.1 bacterium | reverse complement strand
ATCGACTGCGATACCGATTCCTGAATATTCCCAAGGCTTTTTTGGGAATGCACAATTATGATCGGACCAAGGGAATTATCTTGAAGACTTTTCTCAAATCCCGCAATTAAAAAATTATGACCTATCTGAGCATTGTAATTCCGGTACGCAATGAAGAAAAGTATATTGGGGAAACCTTAAAGTC
>WVXT01000073.1:684-884 GCA_011773355.1 bacterium | reverse complement strand
TCCTGGATAATCCAAAGCGGCTCCCAAGCAGCGGCCGAAACGTCGGGATCCGTGATGCCAAAGGATACCTAATCGGTATAATCGATGGTCACGTCTACATACCCAATAAGAATCTCTTTTCGAATATGGAACGTTTCAAAGAAGAAACCGGGGCACTGTGCCTGGCCAGACCAGCCCCCCTCGATTTACCTAACTTGCCG
>WVXT01000073.1:0-497 GCA_011773355.1 bacterium | reverse complement strand
GGGAGTCTTTTCGTGCTTTATTTCGCCAGCAGGTGAGGTATGGGGAGGGGAGAGCCAAGTTTGTAAGGAAGCATCCCCAGGCTTTCACCTGGGAGACACTCGTACCTGCAGCGATTTCATTATTCTTTTTTTCAATCCCTTTTGCCTTTCTGTTCTTACGGTATTCATCCCCAATCAGCATTACCTATTTTGCCATAACGCTACTATATTCATCGGTTCTCTTGGCTACAGGTTTCAGAGAATCCATAGGCAGCAAAAGATATTTTCCAGGCGTACTGGTAGCATTTGCTATTTGGGCGACGCATATGGGATTAGGCTGGGGTTTCCTGAAAAAGATTTTTTTCCTAGACAAATCCTAGATGTTCATGCAACGGATCATAAGCTGAGAAAAGTGGAAGCTCTCCAAACCGAAATCAGTAGTAAGAACTAACGCTTAGCCAAACAATATCGTCGTGAATAGTCTAATTCCTAAAGCAATCAAGGGTATGTTGCCGAGG
>WVXT01000041.1 GCA_011773355.1 bacterium | reverse complement strand
GGAAAAGGCAGAGGAGAGGGTTAAGGAAGCCGTATCGCCAGAAGAAAGACAGAAGGCAAGAGATGAATTAAAGAAGGTTAGAAATACGGTATTGGAAGACGTTTTACCTGAGGCCTTTGCCGTGGTCAGGGAAGTAGCCAAACGCACTCTGAATATGCGCCACTTTGATGTGCAGATTATGGGTGGCGTTGTCCTCCATGAGGGCAAAATTGCGGAAATGGCTACGGGTGAAGGAAAGACCCTGGTGGCCACTCTGCCAATCTATTTAAACAGCCTGGGAGGTTATAAGACTCATTTAGTTACTGTCAATGATTATTTAGCCAAAAGGGATGCACACTGGATGGGTCCAATTTATAAGTCCCTGGGATTAACCGTGGGTTTAATCCAGCACGATATGGCTCCCTCTGAGCGGCGAATGGCCTATAATTGCGACGTCACTTATGTAACCAATAACGAGCTGGGGTTCGACTATCTGAGAGACAATATGGCCCATTCTTTAGAAGAGTGCGTGGTAGGTAAGTTGGACTATGCTATAGTTGATGAGGTGGACAGCATCTTAATCGATGAGGCGAGGACTCCTCTGATTATTTCTGGACCTGCTGAGGAATCGACTAATAAATATTTTATCATCGACCGTCTCGTTCCTCGTCTGAAAGGGAAGTTTGTTACTGAGCGGGAACAGGTGGATGCTAAATATAAGGGTGAAGATTTAGAGAAGGGTTACGATTACATTATGGATGAAAAGGCGGGAACAGGTACCCTCACCGAACTGGGAGTAAAGAAGTGCGAGAGGATGTTGGGCATCGATAATCTTTACGATGATATACAGACTGAGTGGGTTCACCACATTAACCAGGCTCTGAGAGCACGTAACCTGTTCAAAAGAGACGTCCACTATGTAGTGAAGGACGGCAAGGTGGTTATTGTGGATGAGTTTACCGGAAGGTTGATGCCCGGCAGAAGGTGGAGCGACGGGTTACACCAGGCGATTGAAGCAAAGGAAAATTTGAAGATTGCTGAAGAGAACCAGACCTTAGCTACCATCACCTTCCAGAACTATTTCAAATTATACGACAAATTGGCCGGGATGACAGGAACAGCAGCTACAGAGGCACAAGAGTTCTGGAAAATTTACGGATTGGACGTGGTAGTTATTCCCACCAATAAGCCTTTGATAAGGACTAATTACCCTGATGTAATTTATAAAACGGAGAAAGAAAAGTTCGACGCTGTAATTGGGGAAATTGAAGAACTGTACAAAGTCGGTCGTCCCGTATTAGTGGGAACAAGGTCAATTGAAAATAGCGAAAAGTTAAGTGAGATGCTTAAAAGAAGGGGTATTGCCCACAATGTGTTGAATGCTAAGTATCACGAAAGGGAAGCCCAGATTGTCACCCAGGCAGGAAGTAAAGGCACAGTGACTATTGCCACCAATATGGCTGGTAGAGGAACAGACATTGTGTTGGGCGGGAATCCCCCCGACCCTGCTGAACACAATGAGGTAGTTGAGTTGGGGGGTCTCCACATATTGGGAACCGAGAGGCACGAAGCGCGCAGAATCGATAATCAATTGCGTGGTCGCGCGGGACGGCAAGGTGACCCCGGCTCTTCCCGCTTCTATCTTTCTCTGGAAGACGAATTAATGAGACTTTTTGGCTCGGCGCGCATAGCGCAAGTAATGGATAGATTGGGATTGGAAGAAGGACAGGATATCCAGCACCCATTGATTACCCGGGCCATAGAATCTGCTCAGAGAAAAGTGGAAGCGATGAACTTCGATATTAGAAAACAGCTTTTAGAATATGACAATGTGATGAGTAAGAAAAGAGAAGTAGTTTACAAATGGCGGAGAAAAGTTCTGGAGGGAGCCAATCTTAAGGATGATATACTGGGTATGTTTGAGGACCTTATCGACGATAAGCTTTTCCTTTATGCTCCTCCCAAGGTCTATCCTGAACAATGGAATTGGGAGGCAATTTCTGAGTGGCTGAAGCGGTCCTTCAATATCTCTTTTTCCGTTCCCCCGGAAGATTTGAAACGGATGACGCAGGAAACCCTGGGTAAGGTGGTAGCTGAGCGAATCATACAGGCGTATGATGAACGGGAGCGGGAAATGGGAGAGGAGATGATGAGGTTTATTGAGAGGATGGTTACTCTTCAGGTTGTGGACACGCGCTGGAAAGACCATCTTTACGATATGGATAAATTACGAGAGGGGATAGGACTGCGCGCTTACGGACAGAAAGACCCCCTTATTGAATATCAGAAGGAGTCTGAGTGGGCCTTCGATACTATGCAACAGCATATGAGGGAGGAGATTTCAGGTTACATCTTTAGAGTAAAAGTAGTGGCTGAGCAGGCAAGAGCAAGAGCTCTCCCCACTAGAGAGGTGGCTCAAAGGCCTACCCCGGGCGCAGGAAAATATCGGGAGATGCCTGCCCGGGAAGCCGCGGCTTCCGCTACCTCTATTCCCACGCCTTTTCCCAAACGTAGAAAAATTGGACGGAACGACCCCTGCCCTTGCGGCAGTGGGAAGAAATATAAGAAATGCTGCGGAAGATGAGTATGCTCGGGATTTGGTTCGTTNNTCTCAGGAGTTTCCCCCGTCTTCGCGGGGCTAAACTCTAATCTTCGATTTTTGGCTAAAAATTCTAATGCTCCCTATACCAAATCCCTTCGCATTAGGGTGAATTATAGAAGCTGTTTACAAACTATCTTTTAAATGTGATTTGGCTAAAAATTACAAAAACTCCTCACAGACTATCTTTTAGATTTTAGGAATAAGAATTACAGGAATAAATATGCGATGGAAAAATATAGGTTTGGCCCTTGTTTCAGGTGTCCTACTTGTTCTCATATTTCCAAAGTTCAATCTATCATTTTTAGCATGGGTTGCCTTAATTCCCCTTTTACTGGCCCTGGAAGGGAGGAGTTTAAGAGAATCTTTCAATTTGGGATTTCTCGCTGGCCTGGTTTCCTTTATGGGGATTCTATACTGGATTTTTCCCACTATAGTAAGTAGTGGAGAATCGAAATTATTGGGGTTTATTTCTCTTCTATTTCTCTCTTCTTACCTGGCAATATATTGTGGTCTTTTCTGTCTCCTGTTCAGGTATGGTTCCCTAAAAATCGTCCATTTTACGTTTATCCTATTCTTCGCTCCCGCCCTCTGGGTTTCCCTGGAACTTTTGCGAGCATACCTTCTCTCTGGCTTCCCCTGGGCTCTCCTGGGCTATTCGCAATGGAATTTCACTCCCATTATACAGATATCAGAATTTACCGGAGTCTACGGAGTCTCTTTCCTGATTGTGATGGTGAACGTTGTTTTGACGCAACTAGGACGCTCATCAGGATTCTTTAGAGAAGAGGAAGTGGTATCCAGTACAAAATTTAAAAAGAGTGCCTTACCTTTGTCTTTAAGTGCGTTAGTATTTTTGTTATGTTTAGTTTATGGCTTAATTATTATAGGAAAAGAATCTTTTACAGAAAACGAGAATTATCCAAAGCAAAAGTCGACGACCAAAATTGCTTTGCTTCAGGGGAATATAGATCAATATATGAAATGGGACAAGAAGTACGAACGAATGATTAAGGATACCTATGGTGGGCTGGTGGAGATGGCAGCAAAGGAGAATCCTCAACTTATTATTTGGCCAGAGACAGCATTGCCGGGATATCTCAGACGGGAAAAACAACTTCAAGAATGGGTAGAGAAGGTCGTTGGCCAAACCAATGCATATCATATTGTTGGTAGCCCTGAATATCGAGAAGGCGATTATTACAATGCAGCCTTCCTGATTTCACCCCAGGGGGAAATTTTGGGTGAGTATTATAAGATTCACCTTGTTCCCTTCGGAGAGATAGTTCCCCTGCGGCCGATTCTTTCTCCATTCATCGGCGTATTAAATGAACTGGGAGATTTTTCCCCCGCACGAGAACGTAAGTTATTGCGCGCCCCATTTGGAAATTTTGCCGTGCTAATTTGTTGGGAAGGAATCTTTCCTCATCTTGTTCGTAAATTCGTAAAAGATGGAGCAGATTACTTAGCCAATATTACTAACGATGGCTGGTTTTTAAAGACGGCTGCTCCCTTTCAGCATTTCATCGCCAGTATTTTTCGTGCGGTAGAAAATCGGATGAGCGTCATCCGCGTAGCTAATACAGGAGTTTCGGCATTTATTGACCAATATGGTAGAATAACTAATAAAACACAGATTTTTAAGAAAGATTATCTAAATTCATCTGTTCTCAGGAGGAATAAACAGACTTTCTATACCAATTACGGCGATATTTTTGCTTACCTGTGCGTAGCACTAAGCGCCTTTTTTATTGCCCGGAGGAGGTTCAAGTGGTAAAAGATTTAAAGGACAAATTGAAATTGATTACGGATTCTATGCAGAAACTAAGGAGGCATCTTTGAGATAGAAAAAAAAGAGAAAAGGATTAACCAGCTGGAGAGAAAAACGGAGAAAGCAGATTTCTGGAAAGAGCGAGAAGAAGCACAGAAGACGATGCAAGAATTGAATTCTCTTAAGAAGTCTGTTGGCACGTGGAAAGATTTGAATAGCGAAAGGGATGAGATAGAAACACTCCTGGAAATGGCCAGGGAAGAGGAAAAGAAAGGCTGGGCCGATCCCAATTATGAAGCCTCAGTAGTTGGAGAGTTGGAAAGGAGAATTAAGGAGATTGAGACGAAAACAGAGGCTTTAAATGTGCAAGCCAGAATGACAGGAGAATCGGATAAGAATAATGCCATACTTACATTGCATTCCGGAGCTGGTGGCACAGAAGCTTGTGATTGGGTGGAGATGCTTTTTCGTATGTACAGGAGATGGGCAGAAAAGAAGAATTATAAGGTTAATATTACAGACATACTCGCCGGCGAGGAGGCGGGGATTAAGAGGATTACCTGCATTGTAGCGGGGGAATATGCCTATGGTTTTTTAAAGTCAGAAACGGGCATTCATCGATTGGTCAGAATTTCCCCTTTTGATGCAAATAAGCGGCGTCATACCAGTTTTGCTTCTTGTGACGTAATCCCGGAAATTAGTGACGAGATAAAGGTAGAAATTAAGGAAAAAGACCTTAAGATTGATACGTACCGCGCCTCCGGTCATGGCGGGCAGCATGTTAACAAGACAGATTCTGCGGTGCGTATTACCCATGCGCCCACTGGCATAATTGTGCAATGTCAGAGCGATCGCTCCCAGCATAAGAACAAGGCTACGGCAATGAAGTTGTTGCGAGCGAAATTGTTCGAACTGGAACAGGAAAAGAAAAGAGAAAAAAGGGAGGCTCATTACCAGAGATTAAACGCCATTGCCTGGGGTAACCAGATTCGTTCTTATGTTTTCTGTCCTTATACGATGGTAAAAGACCATCGTACGAATTTGGAAATTGGAAATATAGAATCTGTAATGAATGGCGAAATCGACCCATTTATTGAAGCCTATCTTTCCCACAAGGAGGAGAATTAATTAGATATGCGCTATCCAGCAATCGGTTTTTTCTGTGTAATCTTTCTGTTAGGCACGGTTTTTACCAGTTCCGTCTCCGCTGAAAGTGAAGCAAAGAAATTATACAAAGGAGCGGAGGAAAAGTATTCCCTGGGAGAAGTGGACGAGGCTATTTCTGATTTAGAAAGCGCTTTGGAGATGGACAGTAAGTTCAGGAAGGCGGAAGAACTTCTCCTTAAGATTTTAATCGACGTGTCCACTGAATATTATGCGGCGGATGACTATGAACGTGCTTTTCCTTACTTGACTAAGGCCTACAATCTTGCTCCTGGGAATGCAAAAATAAAATATATGTATGAGATAGTCTCTCAGGAGTTAATGGCAAGGGAAGCAGAGAAAAAAGCTACTGAACTGGAAGCTCAAAAAGAGGCTGAAGAGGAACGCCGAAAAGCAGAATTTGAAGCCCAAAGAAAAGAAGAAGAGTTGCTGCAAAAAAAGAAGCAGGAGGAAGAAGCAAAAAAACGGCAGTTGGAAGCCAAGAGAAGAAAGGAGGAAGAAAAGAGGACGAGAGCCGAGTTCGAAGCAAAAATGAAATCAGAACGTGAGGAGACGGAGAAAGCTCTCCTGGCGAGAAAAGAAGAGGTAGAAAAAGCTACAAATAAATATGAAGAAACCCGTAGAAAATTAAAAAGGACTATCATTTTGGGAATTATTGGTATTTTGTTATCTTTTCTGGTGATTGTTTTTCTTATATTCATTATCTTTAAGCAGAGTGACCGGAGATTTGAGAAAAGATGGAAGGAGGAGCATGCTGGACAGGATGAGTTTCGCCAGCGAGTGGAGAAGATACTTCTGGGAAACCAGGAGAGAACTTTAGCGCTATTGGAGAAGCTTTCCGGGGCACTTAGAGGAGAAACGAAAAAAGTAATTGTGGAAAGGCCAGGTGGAGGACGGCAAATTATCACCGACATAAACCCGCATATTAGAGCAAGAGCAGATGGAGTGGAGTTGATTGAATCTACAATAGATGACCCAGAGGTTGGACAGAGGTTACTTAAGCCGTTCTTAGAAGATAGGGATAGCCGGGTAAGGGCCAACGCCGGTAAGGCGCTGTACAAGTATAATAAAGAAAGGGGTATGATAGTACTCACTGAGATGATTAATAGTGATGACCAGTGGATGAGATTGAGTGGAGCCTGGGCTTTGGGAGAGATAGGTTCAAAGACGGCAGCAGAAATTTTGCTTTCTTTATTGCAGGATTCCTGGATGTTCGTCAGGAAAAGGGCTGCCAAATCCTTGGAGAAAATAGTAACTCAAAAGAGAGAAGAAATAGAAACAGAGCTATTAGAAAGAATTGAGTCTGCCCTAAAGGCACTTAAGAAGTAATCGTGTCACTGCGAGTCCCGATGTATCGGGGCTTGGGTCGCTTCGCTTCCTCGGAATGGTAGTGTTTTGCCGTTACAGGAGAGTGTTTTTGTTTGACAGAATAGAATTTTATGTAATATAATAAAAGATTTGGAGGGAGAAAAAAATAATACTATGAGTGAAATTAATAAACTAATTTCCGAGAGAAAACAGAAACTGGAAGAGTTGCGAAAGATGGGAGTTGATGTTTATCCCCGTAATTTCGCTACTACCCATGCCATCAGTCAGATTAGGGAGAAATATGGAACGTTAAAAGCAGAGGAGAAGACTGGTGAGACTGTCTCTCTTGCGGGAAGAATTATGAGTCTCAGGGGAATGGGTAAAGCCAGCTTTGCCCACATAAAAGACCAAACGGGAAAGGTACAGATTTACATTAGAGAAGACGTTTTAGGTGCAGGTAATTATGGAATATTCAAAAGGTTTGATGTCGGGGATTTCATTGGAGTAATGGGAAAAGTTTTTTCCACTAAGACAGGAGAGTTGTCTATTCAGGTAGAAAAATTGACCCTGTTGGCTAAATCGCTCAGGCCGTTGCCTGAAAAATGGCATGGGCTTAAAGACATCGAAACTCGTTACCGCCAGAGATACATAGACCTATTGGTCAATGAACAGGTAAAGAATGTTTTCTCTACGCGCAGTTTGATTATTCAAGCAGTAAGAAAATTCCTGGATAACCTGGGATTTCTGGAAGTGGAAACGCCTATGATGCAATCGATTGTAGGCGGGGCAATAGCTAAGCCATTCCTTACTCATCATCAGGCACTGGATATGGAGCTCTATTTGCGAATTTCGCCGGAACTATTTTTGAAGCGCTTGGTTGTAGGAGGATTGGAAAAAGTTTATGAAGTAAACAAAAGTTTCAGGAACGAGGGCGTTTCTACCAGACACAATCCAGAGTTCACCATGCTGGAAGTATATCAGGCTTATTCGGATTATAAGGGGATGATGGACCTTTGCCAGAAGGTGATTCTGTTTATTGCCAAAGAAGTTCTGCATAAGGAAGAGCTCGTCTATCAGAAAAACAAGATTAACCTGGGAAAAACTCCCTGGCAAAAGTTTTCCCTGTATGAGTTGTTGAAGGAACATACGAAGATTGACTTTACAAATATTCATGGACTGGCCGAAATAAGAAAGGTAGCCGATAGATTAGACGTAAAATATAAGAAAGATAGTCCCAAGCATAAAATTCTTGACCATATTTTCGAAGCTTATGTGCAAAAGAAACTAATACAACCAACATTTGTACTCGATTATCCCACTGAATTTTCCCCGTTGGCCAAGGCGAAAAAGGATAATCCCGAATTAGTGGAGCGGTTTGAACTGTTCATAGGCGGAGAAGAATTGGCAAATGCCTATTCCGAACTGAACGACCCTGTAGAGCAGCGGAGAAGAATGGAAAAACAGGTTGAGGACAGAGACATTGGTGAGGGAAGAGAGGCGGAAGTCGATGAGGACTATCTGCGCGCCCTGGAATATGGCCTGCCGCCCTGCGGGGGGTTGGGCGTAGGAGTGGACCGGCTGGTTATGGTGTTTACCGATTCTAAGTCTATTCGTGACGTAATCCTTTTTCCTCACATGAGAAAGGAAGCGGAATAGGAACAGAAGAATGAGATACGAACTTTTTATTAGTTGGAGATATTTAAAAGCCAGACGGAAGCAGATTTTCATTTCCGTTATTAGCTTGATTTCTGTTACTGGCGTGGCCTTGGGCGTTGCGGCACTGGTTGTTACTCTCTCGGTGATGAATGGATTCAGGAGGGATTTGCGCGAGAAGATTATAGGGATGAGTTCGCACGTTGTGGTTCTGGACCAGAGAAATATGGGATTGGAAGAACCGAAAATAGCCCAGAAAAAGATAGAGAAAATAGAATCGGTAGTAGCTGTTGCTCCTTTTGTTTATGGACAGGCAATATTGAGGAATGGGGATAGAACCTCGGGAGCTGTGGTCAAGGGAATTTTTCCGGAAGAGACAAAAAAGGTTGCCAGTCTCCTGACAAATTTGAAAGAAGGAAAGCTCGATTACCTTGAATTTCCTTTAAAGAAAAAAGGTAGCTCGCAAGGTAGAATTCTCCCCGGGAACCCTATCGGGGACGAAAAAGGGATTGTTATGGGAGCGGAATTGGCTAAGAATTTGAATCTCTCTTTGGGAATGAGTGTACTTTTGATTTCTCCCATGGACGTGGCTACGCAGTTGGGAATGATTCCCCGAATGGAGAAGTTTCGGTTAGTGGGCATATTCGACTCAGGAATGTATGAATACGATGCAAGCCTTGCCTATATTTTTTTCCCCGCAGCTCAAAAGTTGTTTAATCTGGGAGAAAGAGCTACGGGAATAGAAGTTAAAATTGATGATATCTTCTCCGCAGATAAAGTTGCTGCTTTGATTCAGCAAGAACTGGGCTACCCTTATTGGGCGAGGAGTTGGATGGTGACCCATAGGAACCTGTTTGCCGCTCTGAAACTGGAAAAGGTAACGATGTTTATTATTCTTGTTTTGATTGTTCTGGTAGCAGCTTTTAACATTATTTCCACTTTGATGATGATGACTATGGAGAAGACAAAGGATATTGGTATACTTAAAGCAATGGGTGCTGCAAGAAGTGGTGTGCTCAAAATCTTTCTTTTTGAGGGATTGATTATAGGTGTATTAGGCACACTTATTGGCACAGTAGTAGGCTATGTTGCCTGTCGTCTTTTGGACAAATACCAATTCATAAAATTGCCTCAGGATGTCTATTATATAAGCAGTTTACCAGTGCACATGCAGGGAACTGATTTTATATATATTATTTCGGTAGTGCTGTTGACATCTTTGATAGCCACGATTTATCCTGCCTACAAGGCATCTCGGTTGGATCCTTGCGAGGCGATTAGATACGAGTAAAAGGACCATTAAAAGTATATTGAACTGAAACTATTTTAGAAATTGAGCATCTAAAAGAGTGAGGGAGAGGTTAAAAAGTGCATAACCAGGGGCCATTTTTGGAAGCCAAAAATCTGAATAAGAGTTATTACCAGGGTGAAATTGAGGTCAGAGCACTTGTGGGAATTAATCTAAAGATAATGGAGGAGGGTGTGGTGGCGATTTTCGGTCCCTCGGGTGCTGGAAAAAGTACTCTGCTCCATATCCTTGGTGCTTTGGATCGTCCGACCGAAGGAGAAGTTATTTTTCAAAACAGTAATATTTCTACCTTGTCCGATAATGAACTTGCGCGCTTGCGAAATAAAGAGTTTGGTTTTATTTTTCAATTTCACCATCTTCTGCCAGAATTTACTGCTCTGGAAAACGTGATGATGCCCTTACTCATAGCTCAAGGCGCTTCTCGTAAGGATAGGGTCCGTAGTTTTCCCTCGGGGAAATTGAAACAGAGAAAGGGGAAAATCGAAGAGGAGAGTTTAAGAATATTAACCGAGGTAGGTCTAGAGCATAGAATAAATCACACGCCGGCTGAGCTATCAGCAGGGGAACAACAGCGAGTGGCCGTAGCCCGGGCATTGGCTAATAGTCCCAAGGGAATTTTGGCCGACGAACCGACGGGAAATCTAGATAGAAAAACCGGAGACTCGGTATTTGAACTCCTTTTGGCACTGAATAAGGAAAGAGGAAAGACGTTAGTAATCGTTACTCACAATGAGACGCTGGTGGAAAGAATAGCAGGTTTAGACTCGGGAAGGGTTATCCATTTGCGGGATGGCAAAATAATAAATTGATTCACAAAAAGGAGGTTTAATGGCACAGAAAATCTATCTGAACGGCAAATTGGTTCCTCGAGAAGAGGCCAAGATTTCTGTTTTCGACCATGGACTGCTATACGGAGATGGGGTCTTTGAAGGAATTCGGGCGTATGATGGCCGTGTATTCAGATTATCACAACACCTGGATCGTCTCTACGATTCAGCCAGAGCAATTGCACTCAAAATCCCTTTGACGAAGAAAGAGATGGAAGAAGCTGTAATTCAGACTTTAAGGACAAATGGTTTGAAAAGTGGCTATATCCGCCTGGTGGTGACCAGGGGAGAGGGTGATCTGGGTCTTGACCCCAAGAATTGCGGAAAGCCGGCAGTGTTCATTATAGCGGATAAGATCGAGCTTTATCCAGAAGAGTTATACAGGAACGGTTTGGAACTGGTTACTGTGGCTACAAAGAGGAACATTCCTGAAGCAATAGATCCCAGGATAAAATCGCTTAATTATCTTAATAACATTCTAGCGAAGATTGAAGCAGGTTTGCAGAATATGTCTGAGGCTGTAATGCTTAACAAAGATGGCTACGTTGCAGAATGTACCGGAGATAATATCTTTATTGTGGAAGAAAATGTGTTGCTTACTCCTCCTTTTTATGTGGGCGTCCTTGCCGGTATTACCCGTCAAGCAGTAATGGAACTGGCAAGAGAAAAATTGCATCTTGAGGTGAGGGAGGAAGTGTTTACCCGGTTCCGTCTGTACAATGCAGATGAGTGTTTCTTGACCGGCACGGCTGCAGAAGTGATTCCCGTAGTTAAGATTGACGGTCGAAGGATAGCGGAGGGAAAGCCAGGAAAGATTACCGCAAGACTCATCAAGGAATTTAGGGATTTAACGAAAAAAGAAGGTGCAAAGATATAATAATACCAGATTGGGCACCGTAAGCGGCTCCCCATCGGGTCAGGAGATTGTTTATGCTTTGCGATGAGTGCAAAAAGAACGAGGCAACAATACATTTTACTCAGATTCTCGACAATAAAGTAACTAAATCTCATCTTTGCCAGGAGTGCGCTAAAGATAAGGGAGTGCTCTTTCCTTCTCTGGATGAGGCGCTTTTCGAAGGCCCCCATCTTGCTTTAGCCTCGCTTCTGGCTGGACTTAGTGACATTGCTACCCCTTATGCCCTGGAGAAGCCAAAAGTGGCGAGAAAGTGTCCCAACTGTAAGGCAACTTATGCCGACTTCAGGGAATCGGGTAGGTTGGGATGTTCTGAATGTTATCGCACTTTTAATAAGGAGCTTATGCCGCTATTGAGAAGGCTTCACGGTTCAGTCCGGCACACAGGTAGGGTTCCCCTAAAGAAAGTGGGAGTGGGGAGAAAGGCCAAAGAGATAATAGAACTACGCAGAGAATTACAGAGGGCAATAGATAAAGAAGAATATGAGAAGGCGGCAGTGATAAGAGATAAGATAAAAGGTTTGGAAAAGAAAAAATAATGCAACTGCAAAATATGCTCAAACAAAAGATTGGGTGGTTGGAAAGTAAAGGCGACTCTGGAGGAATTGCAATTTCTTCACGAATCAGGGTGGCGCGAAATCTTAATAGAATTCCCTTTCCTCAGAAAGCTTCTAGAGGAG
The DNA here is from genome assembly GCA_011773355.1 of bacterium. Classification (GTDB taxonomy): domain Bacteria; phylum UBA6262; class WVXT01; order WVXT01; family WVXT01; genus WVXT01. The sequence continues at coordinate 15,275 of WVXT01000041.1, read as the reverse complement.
AACAGGAAGAATCTTTTAAGAAAATTAAGGCTGCCTGCGAACAGATTGCGTATTTTAAGGGAGCTCCTATTCTCAATTTGCAAGAGTTCGACCGGGTGGACAGGCAGTTTCTGTTGGAAAGGCATTTGATTAGTTACGAACATTCACGAGGAGACGGGGTCAGGGGATTAGTTATCGGGGATAAGGAACTTCTCAGCCTGATGATAAATGAGGAAGACCACCTGCGGCTTCAGGGAATACAACCAGGATTAGAGTTACAGCAGGCCTGGGATATTTTGAAACAGATTGATGAACAGATGGATAAAAAGGTCGATTATGCATTCTCTCCCGATATAGGATATCTGACCGCCTGCCCGACAAATACAGGGACAGGAATGAGGGCTTCTGTGTTGATGCACTTGCCTGCTCTGGTGATGAATGAGGAGATAAACAAGGTCTTGCAAGCCTTAAATAAGATTGGAATGGTCGCTCGCGGGCTTTATGGGGAAGGAACTAAGGTGATGGGAGATCTGTTTCAGATTTCCAACCAGGTCACTTTAGGCCCTAATGAGGAAGGAATAATCGATAATCTGGAAAGAGTGGTAAAACAAGTTATCAATTACGAGATTAAAGGAAGGAAAACTCTATTTAAAGAGAATAAAGAAAAAGTAATGGATGTGGTCTATCGTGCCTACGGAGTTCTGATGAACGCCCGGCAAATAAGTTTTGCCGAGACAATGGAATTTCTGTCAAAGGTTAGATTAGGCATATATTTTGACCTGCACTTAAATACTAAATTAGATATATTAAATGAGCTCACCATATTAACGCAGCCGGCTCATTTGCAAGAGTCAGTAGGTAAGGAGCTTACGCCATCTAAACGGGATTTCATCCGTGCAGATATGATTAGAAGAAAATTGAAAAGTGAAAAATAGGCGAACGGCGGATTCACATAGGAGGCAAATGAAATGTTGAATAGATTTACTCAAAGGGCGCAGAAGGCTATTATCTTGGCCCAGCAGGAAGCAAAGAGATTGAATCACGATTATCTGGGCACAGAACATATCCTTTTGGGACTGGTAGCACTGGGAGAAGGTGTTGCTGCACAGGTGCTCCAGGATTTGGGGATAGATTTGAAAAAGGTAAGAAGAGAAGTGGAAAAGATGGTAGGAACGGGAGATAACATTCTCCTCGTAGGAGAAGTACCTTTTACTCCCAGAGCAAAAAAGGTTCTGGAGCTGGCGGTCCAGGAAGCACAGGACATGGGTCACAATTACGTGGGGACTGAACATCTACTTTTAGGCTTAATCCGGGAAGAAGAAGGAGTGGCAGCTAAGGTTCTGGAGGGCCTGGGAGCGAGTTTGGAATTGGTAAGAGGGCAAATCGTAAATCTCCTGGGTGAAACGACTGCTCATGGAATGCCCAGTAAAGAGAAGAGGAAAACCAAGACCCCCACTCTGGACGCTTTTGGAAGGGACTTGACCGCATTGGCCAGCGAAGGGAAGCTCGATCCGGTAATTGGCAGAGAGACAGAGATTCAAAGGTTAATCCAGATACTTTGTCGGCGCACGAAAAATAATCCAGTGATGATTGGCGATCCCGGCGTGGGTAAAACGGCTATCGTTGAGGGACTGGCACAGAAAATCTCTGACAAGAATGTACCGGAAATTCTGTTGAATAAGAGAGTATTGATTCTCGATCTGGCGGGAGTTGTAGCCGGCACTAAATACAGAGGGGAATTTGAACAGAGACTAAAGCAGATAATAGACGAGATTCGCCGCTCCGAGGGCAGCGTGATTCTGTTCATCGATGAACTTCATACGGTGGTCGGGGCAGGAGCTGCTGAAGGGGCAATAGATGCTTCTAATATGTTGAAACCAGCGCTGGCAAGGGGAGAACTGCAATGTATTGGCGCTACCACAATGGATGAGTATCGTAAACACATCGAGCACGATGCGGCCCTGGCAAGACGTTTTCAACCGGTGACCATCGACCCTCCCACGGTAGAGGAGACCATTGACATTTTGAAAGGGTTAAGGGATAGGTACGAAGCCCACCATAGAATCAAGATTACTGACGAAGCTCTCAATGCAGCAGCTACATTATCCCAGAGGTTCATTTCTAACCGCTTTCTGCCAGACAAGGCGATCGATTTAATCGATGAGGCTGGCTCACGAGCAAGGCTTCAGACTACTACAAAGCCTCCCGATTTGAAAGATATTGAGAAAAAGTTGGAAACTGCAACCAAGGAAAAGAAAGCAGCCATCGCCGCCCAGGAATTTGAAAAGGCTGCCCGGTTGCGCGATGAAGAGAAAAAGATTGAACAGGAACTGCAACAGATAAAAAAGTCCTGGGAGCAGAGAAAGGATAAAACGGAGGGCACTGTAACTGAAGAAGATATTGCCCATATTGTCTCTGAATGGACCGGGATTCCTGTGGTCAAGTTGACGGAAAAGGAAACGGAAAAGCTGTTACACATGGAAGAAACTTTACACAAACGAGTTATTGCCCAGGATGAGGCAATAAAAGCTATTTCTCAAGCAGTGCGTCGTTCCCGCACAGGATTGAAAGATATTGCTCGTCCCACCGGTTCGTTCATCTTCCTCGGGCCAACCGGGGTGGGAAAGACTGAATTGGCCAGAGCTTTGGCTGAGTTTATGTTTGGTGACGAAGAATCGATGGTTAGGTTGGATATGTCCGAATACATGGAGAAATTCAACGTTTCCAGGCTCGTTGGCGCTCCTCCGGGATACGTTGGTTATGAGGAAGGAGGACAACTTACGGAAGCGGTTCGCAGGAAACCATATTCGGTTGTACTTCTGGATGAGATTGAGAAAGCTCATCCAGATGTGTTCAATATATTGCTGCAAATTTTCGATTCCGGGCAGTTAACCGATAGCTTGGGGCATAAGGTAGACTTTAAGAATACTGTAATCATCATGACTTCCAACATTGGCGCCAGAGAGATAACCGGGGGTAAGACTCTAGGATTTTTGACTACCCAGGAGGCGGAACAGAGTTACAAGGATATGAAGAAGAAAGTCCTGGATGAGATGAAAAAGGTTTTTCGCCCGGAATTTCTGAATCGAATAGATGAGACTATAGTTTTTCATCCACTGAGCAAAGAGGATGTGAGAAATATTGTGGAACTGATGCTGCAAAGAGTCACTAAAAGGTTATCGGAGCAGGAACTCACTCTTAAAGTTACTGATAAGGCTAAAGACTTTCTCGTGGAAAAGGGCTTCGACCCCCAGTTTGGTGCGCGTCCTCTGAGGAGAGCAATACAGAAATACCTTGAGGACCCACTGGCTCAGGAAATATTAGCCAAGAAGATAAAACCCCGGGCAAAGATTACTGCTGATTTTCAAGATGGCAAAATATTGTTTAAGCTTCCCAGCTCCTAGCCTCTTGTGTCGTTAAATATCCCCATTGAAAATCGGGACGAGCGACCTAAAGTGCTAGTCCTGATGGGATAGAGGTTTTTCTTCCATAAAAAACCTGCCTTTTTTGAGAATTCCCGTCGTCTATTTCCCGAGGAATGCCATTTTTTGCTTGCAATTCCAGTGTTAAAGGAATATAATAGGTTTCACTTGGAGATCGAATGAAAAAGAGAACTTTAAGAATAACTATTATTTTTGTTGGCCTTCTCGTTGTGACTCTGGGATTTGTATACTTAACCAGGATGACAAGAAGCTTGTCCAGAATAATGAAAACTTATGTGGAAGGTGAGCTAAAAAAAGCCTTCCATAGAGAAGTTACCGTGGAGAAAATTAGTACGAATGTTATTAATCGTATTACCTTACAAAATGTTGCTATGGCTGATGAGAAAGAGGTGTCAGAAGGCACGTTTTTGGTGTGTGATAAAGTTACCATTAGTTACAATCCCATTCTTATTTTGCTCGGCAAACGAGATCTGAAAAAAGGCATAGGGAAGATCGCTCTCAAAGCTCCCCGTCTTCTTTTGACTAATCGCACGGGTAAGTGGAATTTTGTACTTCCCGCAACTTTCCACAAAGAGTCGGTTTTTAGTACACTTCCCCCCATTGTAATTGCGGATGGAAAGGTCACCATTGAAGATGCGAAAGAAAGATTAAAAAAGATTGAGATAAGAGATATTTCCGGTAGTCTCACTACAGGAGATAGAATCTATAGGTTACTCTGGCAGGAAGGGCCACAGGGTGACGATAGATTAGGCTCACAAATCCATTTTAATTTGTTTGCCAGAAGTAACCAGAGCAGGAATGACAAGATAAGGTTGAAAGGTACGTATTCTAAGGAGGAAAAGGAATTAAGTATTAATCTAAATGTTTCTAGTCTAGACCTGCCAAACTTGAGTAATTTCTTTCCGTCCAGGCGAGAGTTTACAATATTGACGGGGGAAGGTAATCTCTCTTTGGATTTAAACACGACTCTTAATGAGGAAAATTATGACACCATTGTTCGTACGGCCGCATCTATTGGCGGGGAAGGAAATAGCTTTAAGGATTTGGCCCAAATTCTCTCCTTTTCTGGCGAATTGACCCTCCAGGAAGTATCCTGCCAATGGTTATCGCACAAAATGGAGAACATCGGAGGGATGGTAGTTTTTGACAATCATAGAATTGGTAGCCAGGAAATAATTCTACAATACGCAGGATCGGAAATCAAACTTTCCGGTGGCCTGGAGAGATATCTTTCCCAGCCTGCTCTAGGAGTTAACCTTTCAGGCAATTTTTGGCTTTCTCGCCTTCCGGAAATTGTCAAAGCCGGTGAGTTGAACAGAATCTTTCCTTTAGAGGGTTTGGCGAAAGTATCTTTGGATATGACAGGAAGTTTATCCACTCCTAAGTTAAAAGGCTGGTTCCTTCTTCCCCAGGGGAAAATAAGAGGTCGGCCGGTTGAGGAATTCCAGGGTCAATTCGTATATGAAAACAGAATAGTAAAGATAATAAATTTGCAAGGCAAAATTTGTGAAGGAACACTGGTTTCTTCTGGGAACATAGACACCGGTAGGCCTTATGTAGATTTGGATTTTGTTTTGCGTGATATCGACCTGAGCGGTCTCCTGCCGCCATATTGGACAGATAATGCGAGGGGCAGGGGATCTCTTTCCGGTGATGTCGTCGGTAAACCTCTCCAGTTACAGGTTCAGGGAGAGATAGACTTGAGAGAAGCGGAACTCTGGGGAACTAATTTGGGGACTGTCTCAGGAATTTTGAATTATGCAAACGGGGAGCTGGAAATAGAAGCCAACAGTAGCGAAAATAACTATTTACTAAATACTAGTCTATTATTAGGCAAGAAAGAGATACAAGTTTCTCGATTAGAAATTTCTGCCCCCGGGCGCGCTGGGGTAGTTCTGGCGGGACGAATTGGACTTCCCGGTGGAAAGAAATTGCAGCTAACAGTTCGGGACTCCTATGTGGAAACTGGAAATCTACCCTGGTTCAACCGGGAAAGCGATAGGTTTTCGGGGCGAGTCAGTTTCCAGGGCCAAATTGGCGGAACTATAGGATCCCCCGAAGTTTCCGGAAAATTGTACTCCACTGGTTTAAAAGTAATAGAGGAAGAGATAAATTTTGACTCCGCTGTAGATTATCGGGAGAAGATTTTGAAAATCACCTCCTTTAAACTTAACGATGTCTACTCTGCGAACTTAACTGTCAGCTTCCACACAGAGATACCCATGATAAAAGGTTCTGTAGAATCCACAGGCGGGGACTTGAAATTAATCTCCACTCTATTTTCTGACAAGCAAGGTAAGTTGAGAGAAATAGCAGGTACTTTACGGGGCGAAATCGGTTTTTCTAACCTTTCCTTGAGTGGCTCCTGGTGGGAGAATGTTAAAGCTAAAGGAGCAGTTTCCGTCGCCCAGGCAGGGATTGGCAAGGTCTCTTTTGACGAATTGGTCTTGGCATTTAACTTAACCGAACAGAAACTGAGTGTAGATAAATTTCGCTTTTCTAGAAAGACGGGGGAAGTAACAGGCTCTGCCCGGATGGAAATGAGAAAAGGTAAACAGAATACAATAAATGTGAATAGTGAATGGCGAGATTATCCAATAAATTTTTCTGTTTTGAAAGGCGTCGAAAGAGATAGAAACTCCAAAGGCGGTGAAGCTACATCATGGATAAAATCAAGGGAGAATGGAGTTAGTGGCAGTATCGATTTTACAGGGAAATTGGCCTGGAAAAAGGACTGGGTAATTCGTGGTTCCTTTTCCGGTAAGGATTTTAAGTATAGCGGAGAACCGTTAGGAATGATAGATGTGGACCTTTTACTGAAGCGGGAACTAATCAATTTTTCTTCTTTCCGTTGGGGTAATGATTTGAAAGGTAACTTTAGCATTGAGTTAGCTGAACAGAAAACCATAAGCGGTGGCATAGAAGTGGATACCGTCAAAGTTCCCTCTATCTTGCGTTTGATATTTGCGCCAGGGCAAGAGAAATCTTTCCTTAACAACATAAACGGCAAGTTATATAGCAAGATTCTGTTGCAGGGCCTTTTGGAAAATCCTCAAATTAAGGGGTATGTGGACATCGAACGGGGAGTTTTCTCCACTACGAATTTCCTGTTCAAATCAACTTTTGATTACAATGCGAGAGAGATTAACCTGGAATCGGCAGAGTTGAAATTTGTTCCTGGAGGCAGAGTTTTGGCCAAGGGTAAGATAGATTTCAACAAACCAGAGCCCTGGGAAATTAACGTTGCCATGGAGCACCTCCAGTTCGGTAAATTGCAAAGTCTATTGGGTGAAAAAAATTTGAACACTTTCGGGGAGGTTAATGGAAATCTCAGGCTTCATGGCGCTTTCGCTCGTCCCCGCTTGAAAGCGGAATTAGAATCGGAAAATCTGGGAGTGAATAGTCTTCACATTGATACGTTAAAAACAGAATTCAGGATGGAAAAGGTAACTGAAAAGGAAGATGAAAGGGTAGAATTGGTCTTCGATTCTTTTCAAGCAGGCTTTGGAAAGAGTCTCCTGCGACTTGCCCGGGAAGGCAGAGTGGAATTTTCCTTATCCAGGAAGTTAGCCGAGTTTTCCTTGTTTAGTGAAGTTCGAAACATAAATTTGGCAAAAATGTCTATTTTTGGTAGTGCTGAAGTAAGCGGAGTTGCTGAATTTTCCACCGGCTCTCCTGTGTTGGAAGTTAAACTCAGCACCAGGGACCTGTGGGTGAATCGCCACAATTTTGAAAGCGCGAAGTTGAGGCTTTCTTATCGGGACAGGAAACTATTTTTCCTACCCATGGCCAAAGAGACTTTTCAGCTCTTGGGAGAGATAGACTTTGAACGCGTGGATAGTTTCAATATAAAACTGCTCGAATTTTTTGAGGGCAAAGACAAACTGGTAAGTATTAACGGCAATGCTGATCTTTCTGGACCAATTGACCTGACTGTCCAGGGAAGAGAGGGCAGGATTGCCGCCAGTCTCCTGGGGGAACTCCTGAATGTGAAAATTCCACTAACCGGAAAAAGTGGTTTTGACCTCAAGCTCAGTCGCGCTTCAATAAAGAAAGAAAAAGGAAAATTCTATGATTCTCTGCAGATGGAAGGGCGAATAGATATCGCTAAAGGTTCGATAGGAAATCTTCTATTTGACGATTTCTATGCTGTCGTCAAGACAGATGGTGATAGCATAAATCTGAGGGAATTGGCAATAAACAAGAAAGAGGAATATAGAATTAAATGTCAGGGAACTATCCCGTATCCCAAAGAGGAAAAAGATGGTAGAGAAATAGACCTCTCTTTGGAAGTATTTGATAGCAGGGCGGGTATGTTACGCGTTCTGACCAGGGAAATAAGGGATGCCAAAGGACAACTAGAGGCACTAGTTCACATTACTGGAACACTACAACAGCCACTTATGAATGGATATTTTCGTGTCCAAGAGGCTACTGTGTACGGCAGGGAAATATTTAAAAGGATAGATGATTTGACCTGCGATATTTCAGTTAAGGATAGTAACATAGTTATTAACCGTCTTAATGGCAAGGTAGAAAAGGGAGAAATGGACCTTAAGGGAAAGGTTACTCTGGCTGGCTGGAAGGTGGATAAGCTCGACCTGGTCTTTGAGAATAAGAAAGACTATGGGATTCCTCTCAAGATACCTTTTCTGAAGATACCCCAAAGTTCAATTTTTGGCCGTCTCATATCTGAGGTTCCTTGTTCCCTGGAGTTGAAGGGAAAGATTCACGTATACGGAACTTCCCAGTCCTATGATTTAGTGGGAGCAATTGAAGTGGAAAATGCCCAGTTCACCTATCCTCCCAGAACCGAGGATACGAAGGATCTGAATTTAGATTTTCTCATGCCTGCGGTTTGGAATCTGCAGGTTAAAGCGGGCAAAAATGCTTGGTACAAAAATAGATTTGCTGAAGTCCAGGTACAGGGAAGTATGACGCTGACCGGCCCGAGTGAGGAGTTGACAGTGAACGGAACCCTTACAGCAGTTAAAGGGGAAATAAATTATCTGGAAGCCACATTCAACGTGAAAGAGGCCACTGTAGAATGTATAAATGATGAGCTTTTTTTACAGGTCAGGGCGGAATGCCCTGTTGAGGGCGATACTATTATGTTAGTGGTAGAAAGGGGGAAATGGGGAAAGATTAAGCCAAAATTCAGCTCCAGAAGCGACCCGGAAATGAGCGAGCAGCAAGCACTAGTTAAAGCCACTGGTTTAGATTCTTTAACCCTATCTTCCCAAGAGGGTGACGCTTTGTTGAGGAGGGAACTGTTAAAGTTAATCGATAGCAGCCTGGCTAGCCCCTTAATTAAGTCGATTCTGAAATCTCTGGGGATGGTGGATGTGGTTAAGGTGGAAGCTAACGTTGTTGAGAAGACAGGAGAAAGATTGACTTCTGCGGAAGACCCGGAACAAGGAGAGAAGAGCAGCCTTTTAGAAGGTACGAAAATAACTTTGGGTAAGTATCTAAGCGATAAGCTATACCTTGGTTACAAGGTACGATTCGAGGAGGGATACCTGAATAGGCTGGAATTGCGGCATGAGCTGGAGCTACTGTATAGAATTAGGACAGGAACCTCTTTGAGAGGTAGACTGGGGCAAGAGGAAAGATATTTGGGAGTGGAAAGACAGATAAGATTTTAGACATTTACTTTTTCATAGAAATTTGATATTATAATAAGATATTCCCTCATTCGCGAGACGAACCCTATGCTGAGAAAAGTTACGCTTCTATTTTTTTTCCTAATATTACTTCTTTGCGGTCATATTTTTTCCCGCCCTGTAGAGATAATGGAAATCGAAATAATCGGGAATAAGAATGTACAGAGCAAAAAGATATTAAAAGCCCTGGAGATAAAAAAAGGTGATGAGTATTCAGAAGAAAAGGTAAGCGAGGGTTTGCAAAACATATACGAACTGGGGTTTTTTGAGAATATTACAATTGAAGTTTTTGAGGTCGAGGGGGGAGTAAAAGTTGCCTACGTGGTGATTGAGAAGCCCCTGATTAAACGGATAGAATTTAAAGGGAATAAACAATTCTCTGATGGTAAATTGGGAAGAGAAATAGAATCGAAAAAGGAAGAGCCTTTTGATAACAGGAAAATGCAAGGGGATACTGAAAAGATTGCTACACTTTATAAGGAAAAAGGGTATGCAAATGTAAGAGTGGAGCCCTATACAACGGAAGACGAGAAGAATGGAATGGTAATATTGACTTTCTTTATTACAGAAGGCAAACAGATTAGAATAGAGAAAGTCAGTCTAATCGGAGTAGAGGCATTTAATCCACGAAAAATAAAGAAAAAATTGGAAACCAAAAAAAAGAAATTTTTTAAACAGGAACTGCTGGATGAGGACCTTAGAAAGATAGAAGCCTATTACAAAGACAGGGGATTCCTGAAAGTTCATCTGGGAACGCCTATGGTGATTCACGATGAGGAAAAAGCGAAGACCTTTGTCACGCTTTTTGTTCACGAAGGCTTGAAATATGCAGTGGGAGATATACAATTTCAAAATAACTATGTGGTTGCCGCAGAGGATTTAGAAAAAGACTTGGAAATAAAACAGGGAGAAATTTTCAGCCAGGAGAAGTTCGAGAGGAGCCTGTTTAATATTCAGGAGCGCTATGCAGAAAAGGGCTATATCCTGATGCGCTCCAACCCGGAATACCTTACCGACGATGAGAGAAAAGTAGTAAACATCTTAGTCTCTATATACGAGAACGGGATGGTCTATGTTAACCGGATTCACGTAGGGGGTAATGTAATTACCAAAGATTTCGTGATTGAACGGGAATTCCTGGTAAAAGAAGGAGACCCGTTCAATGTCAAAAAGATAAGGCGAACACAGGAGAAGCTATATAACCTCGGCTTTTTTTCGGAAGTTGCGATTGAGATCGGTGAAACTGGTGACCCCCGTAGAGCAGATCTCATCTGTCAGGTGACCGAGCAAAGGACGGGATTGCTCAGTATGGGAGCAGGATATAGTTCGCAAGACGGACTTTTGGGCACCTTTCAGATTACGCAGAGCAACTTTTTGGGCAGGGGACAGAGAATAGATTTGATGGTGGAGGTTGGTAAGAAAAAGACCAATTATCAAATCGCTTTCACTGAGCCATGGTTTTTGGGAAGACACGTGCTTTTTGGCGTTGCTGTTTACGATACAGATAGGGATAGAGACTACTACAAAGAGACGAGGACTGGGGGAAATATCAGAATAGGTCCCCATTTGACAGATATTCTTAGCCTCCTCTTTACTTATACTTATGAGCGAGTAAAAGTATACGAAGCGCTCGCTCCATACAAAAGTGAGGAAGGGAGAAAGGACAGCAGTAATTTTACGACTTATCTGATAAGAGACAGCAGGGATAATATATTCGATGCTTCCCGGGGTTCCAGGAATTCTATCTCTCTTGAGATTTCTGGAGGTATCCTGGGAGGGGATACTGATTTCGTTAAGACCTTTATCTCCAGTAGTTGGTTTTTTCAAACATTCTGGCGCTTTGTTCTGGCGTGTCAATTGAGGTATGGGATTGTTAGTAGTTTTCCTCCCTCTACGGGAGTGCCAATTTATGAGCGGTTCTACGTAGGTGGAGCCGATACTGTAAGGGGTTATGACTATAGGGGTGAGATCGGGCCGCCTGAGGGAGGAGTGATAATGCTTGTAAGTAACGTGGAATACAAGTTCCCTATAGTTATGGAGAAAGGTCGCACTATATTGCAGGGTGCAGTCTTTCTGGATATGGGAGGAAGCTGGAGAAAAGGAGATATGAATTTTACCATAGGCAGAGGCGAGGATCAATTGAAAGTGGGGATAGGAGCAGGGGTCCGCTTCCAGACTCCTATTTTTCCTGTCCGTCTCGATTGGGGGTATGGATTAAATCATAGACCGGGAGAAGACAAATCCCAGTGGTATTTCACAATTGGCCAGGCTTTCTAGTAGTTAATGCTGTAAATAGGGTACGTGATAAGCATCGGGGTCGTCCTTTCCCCACCCTGTTCCGGTTTTCGGGGTGAGAGAAGAAAGGGAGAGTCGATTATGAAAAGAATGTTGCTTTTTTTCTTTATTTTTTCTCTTTTTAACTTTTTTCCTTTTACCTTTCCGGAAGTAAGAGCGGTAATGCTCTCTTCGGAAAGAATTGCTTATGTAGACATAGATAGAGTCTTTGATGAATATAAAGGTACTAAACAGGCCAAAGAAAAGATAGAAAGAGAGATTAAGATGAGGAGAAGCGAGATAGCCCGACTGGAGCAGGAGATAAGGAATTTAGAAGTTGCCTCCAGGGAAAAGGAAAGAGTAGAGCCGCTACCCACCACGGGATTGGCGGGAGAAGAAGGGGTGGCAGTTTCTACAGCAGCGGTTACCCCCAAGCCACGCCCTGAGGAAGTAATTAGACTAAATAAAGAAAGACTTAATAAGACGTTAGGGGAAACGAAAAAAGAGTTAGCCAAGCTGGAAAAAGAGATGACCCATCAGGTTCTAGGAAAGATTTACGATGTGATTAAAGAGATTGCTCATGCGGAAGGTTATGCTATCGTTCTGGATAAGAAGAACATTCTATATAGCGAAATGGAGAACGACCTCACGGAAAAGGTCATACAGAGATTAAATTTGGAGTAGGGATGCTCGCGCTTCGGTTCGCTCGCTGACAACTTTTTGCTCTTTAGCACCGCCAAAAATCTTCCCGTAAAACCTACAGCATCTTCGCGGGGCTAAATGTTTTCTTCGATTTTTAACTAAAAATTGTAATGCTCGCTACACCAAACCCTTTCCCATTAGGGTGAATTTATGGAAATGAGTTTGAAGGAAATTGCTGAGCTTGTTGGCGGTGAACTCGTCGGGGACGGCAACATAATGATCAAAGGGGTAGGTAGTTTGACAGAAGCAAGAAAAGGTGAGATTACGTTCCTGGCAAGTTCCCGATACAAGAATCAGGTATTGAAGACCAGGGCTTCAGCTATTATTATTGGTGAGGGAGTGGAGTTACCAGGGGTTCCTTTGATAAGGACAAAGAATCCCTATTTGGCTTTTGCCCGGGTAATGGAAGCATTAGTTCCTCCTCAGAAACTACCCGCGGGAATAGACAAGACCAGCATTCTTGGTAAGGGAGTAAAATTAGGCAAGGATGTTGCCATTGGAGCTTACGCGGTTATCGGAAACGACGTGGTGATTGGAGATGGGACTGTAATTTTTGCCGGCACATATATTGGGGATAAAGCTGTGATTGGTAAGGACGGGCTAATTTATCCAAATGTTACTGTGAGAGAAGAAGTTATCATAGGCGATAATGTAATTATTCACCCCGGCGCAGTTGTTGGTGCGGATGGATTTGGTTATGCTACGGAAAAAGGAAAGCACCACAAGATTCCCCAGATGGGTACTGTGGAAATTGAAAATGGTGTGGAAATTGGAGCAAACGTTACTATCGACCGTGCCACTCTGGGTAAGACCATCATAGGCCAAGGGACAAAAATTGATAATCTCGTCCAGATTGGACATAATGTTAAAATAGGTAAAAACTGTCTCATAGTTTCCCAGGTAGGTATTTCGGGAAGTACGGTGATTGGTGACAACGTGGTCTTAGCTGGCCAGGCAGGCCTCGTTGGCCATATTACTGTTGGCGATAATGCAATTGTTGGTGCGCAAGCAGGAGTTACTAAAAGTGTGCCAGCCAATACCACTGTTTCTGGGTACCCTGCCCGGGAACATAAGATAGCACAGAAGATAGATGCGCAATTAATTAGATTGCCTAAATTGTATGAACAGATAAAAGAGTTAAAACAAAACATAATGAAAAGGAGAGAAAAAAGAAAATAAAAACATCAGGTTGGTCGCCGTTTCACCGATAAATATCGGGGTGACGGAAACGGTACTCTGAAGAGTGGCCGACTAGAAAATTACGGAGGAAATTATGGATCCACAGAGGACTATAAAGAAGGAGAGCACCTATTCAGGAGTAGGTCTGCACACGGGAAACATAACTTCAGTGACCTTCAAGCCAGCACCACCCAATTCTGGTATAAAATTTGTAAGGTCAGATTTACCAGATAAACCAGAAGTGGAGGCCAATATAAAGAACGTTATCAGTGTAGCACGAGGAACCACTCTGGGTAACGGGAGTTTTCAGATTCAGACGGTAGAGCATATTATGGCTACTCTATGCGGTTTGGGTATAGATAATCTTATCGTGGAAGTGAATGCTGGCGAGCCTCCTGTGGCTGATGGTAGCGGGATGCCTTTTGTGGAGACTCTGGAAAAGGCTGGTTTTCAGGAACAGAATGTGGAAAAGGACTACTTCACCATAACTGAACCTATAAAGTTTTCCGATGAAGACGTCCACCTAGTAGTCCTGCCGTCGGCTGAATTCAAAGTATCAGCTACTATCGATTACAAACATCCTATTTTGAAGAGTCAATACGGCACGTTCGCCATAACCAAAGAGATTTTCGAAAAGGAGATTGCTCCCGCGAGGACGTATTGTTTTGAACATGAAATCGAATCGCTGAAGCGTCGAGGGTTAGCTCGCGGGGGAAGTTTAGATAATGCGGTAGTAATTGGACAGAAAGCCATCCATAATAAGGAGCTCAGATTTCCCGATGAATTTGTCCGTCACAAGATACTCGATTTAATAGGAGACATCTATTTGATAGGAAAACCTCTAAAGGCACACATTATTGCTATCCGCTGTGGACACGCTGCTAACATTGCTTTGACTAAAAAGTTGGGCGAACTCATAGAGAGATCTGTTGCTCATCGAAGCACCAGGACTTTTAAACAGGAAGATTTTAGAGGAAAAGTCTTGGGTTTAGAAGAGATTCAGAGTATAATTCCCCACCGTCCCCCTTTCCTGTTTGTAGATAAAATAATTATGGCAGAAAATATGATCAAAGCCGTGGGATTCAAGAACATAACTATTAATGAAGAGTACTTCAAAGGGCATTTCCCTAACTATCCGATTTTGCCTGGCGTTCTAATTATAGAATCGATGGCACAGACTTCCTGTGTTCTCTTCTTGGCCCGTTCGGATCTGAGAAAGAAACTGCCTTATTTTATGGCGATTAAGGAGGTTAAATTTCGTAAGCCTGTTTTCCCCGGCGATCAGCTGCAGCTGGAAGTTGAAGTTACTCGTGCCCGGGTGAGGGGAGGAAAAATTCAAGGCAGGGCGTATGTAAGGAATGAGCTGGTGGCTGAAGCGGAATTTATGTTCTCTTTGGTAGATAGGTAAACCCCGTTAGATAGCAAGCATTGTCTTCGGCGTGGATTTCTACCGGGATGAAGGTAGAGTTTAAAGCCCATTAGGATTTTCTAACGGGGTAAATCGATAGTGGCAAGTAAACAGTTAACATATACTAATAAAGATTTAGGAGAAAAAATGAACATTCACAAAACAGCTTTGGTTCATCCAGATGCAGTAATTGGAGAAGATGTGGACGTTGGTCCATATACAATTATTGGGCCAAATGTAAAAATTGGAAAAGGAACTAAGATCGGAGCTCGTGTAGTGGTCGAAGGAAACACTCAAATTGGCGAAAATTGTCAGATATGGACAGGGTCCATAATTGGAAATTTACCACAGGATTTAAAGTTTAAAGACGAAAAAACAAAAGTTATAATTGGTGATAACAACATAATCCGGGAGTACGTAACCATCAATCGAGGAACAGTTTCTACAGGCGAGACAACTGTTGGAGATAACAATCTCATAATGGCATATGCTCATATTGCTCATGATTGCGTAATTGGTTCTAACACAATTTTAGCTAACGTAGCTACCCTGGCGGGCCATGTAGTGATTGAGGATAAAGCTATCGTGGGAGGACTAACTCCCGTGCATCAGTTTGTGCGCATTGGC
>WVXT01000089.1 GCA_011773355.1 bacterium | reverse complement strand
AGTACATGGAGTGGGTAAAAAAAGTAGTTCCAATTCTCTCGGCTCCAGAGGAGATGAAGAAAATGACTGCTTGGGATAACTTTCTTAAAGGTACCCCGCATAGAATTATAGAATTTGAGTTCGATGATATCGCGTCATGGGAAAAATGGTTTAGGAGACCAGAGATTCGAAAAGTCGCAGATGAGTGGCACGATATGGGTTCAGATCACCAGGCAATCTTGGTAGAATTGATATACTCTGAGTAAATTCCTTTTTTCCTATTTTTGTAACTTAGTGTTTAAGGTGCTATGATAGAAAACCCGATTAAAAGGAGGTGATGCCTGAACTAAACAGAAGCTGGCTTCTTCGCTTGCAGGCGGCGCTGGAGTTGGCCTGTACCATTTTATCAGCCTGACAGACTTAAGAAAAAGGAGGTGATAAAAAATGGCTAAGTTTTTAGCTGTTCACCCAGTAGGTAAGGACCTAACCTTGGAGGCCGGTACACCTATCGGTAAGGCAGTGAAGGCGAGTCTCACAGTTGATGCTTATTGGATTAGAAGTTGGTATGTACGCGAGGAAGGCAAATTATACTGTGAATGGGATGCAAAAGATGCTGAGTCTATACGTCAAGTCATCGCTAAAGCAGCGCCGGAATTTCCCATAGAAGGAATTTATGAGATGGAGTTTATGGTTCACTCAGAAGACTTCAGATAGGTTACAGATAAAATCTATGGTACGGCCTCAATGTTATTTACGTAGCGCGCGACCTTGCTAGAGCTTATCAGGAAAGGCGANNACCTTGCTAGAGCTTATCAGGAAAGGCGAACCCTCCGCTCGCAAGGTCACAAGGGCCCGGATTCTGCTATTGGCCGAGCTTGGGAAGGCTGACAAGCAGGTTGCGGATACCCTTGGCCTAGCCGGTGGCGATGGAGATTTACGCAACTTTTGGGAGATATGACCTTGTGGCAATCTCAGAATTTCCCAATGATGAAACAGCGATGGCAGCTAGTACTACGATGTCTTCGTGTGGAGCAGTGCATATCGAGACTTTGAAAGCCTTTTCAGAGGAAGAATTCAAGAAAATCGTGAAAAAATAGATTAATCTTTCTTTTTTATTTGTTTATAGAGTTAACTGTTGGTCTTACTAGTAATTCGCCACGAAATCAACTGGCATCTATTATGAGTTGAGAATGGATAGGGGAAGGAACTATTATAGTCGTAGGGGTCTAATCTGATGTTAATTTTCCATAAAATTTTTCACCGTCGAACTAAAATAATTAAAAAATTGCATACCTTTACAAATCGGTTAACGAAGGAGAAAAATTATATTTTAATAATAGAAGCGTAAATAGTGTAAGCTTAAACAGGAGAGGGAGGGAGGAATGATGAAAGAGCANNCAACCTCCCGGCTGTCTTGGAAACGTTAGCAGAGGATATAGATTGGCAGTCACCAACAACCCGAACCCAACCAACGGAAATTTCATGGGCCAAACCACGTCACAGCCGTGAGGAAGTTGCTACATGGTTCAAAGAACTTCTTGAAAAGGTGCAGCCCGAAAGGCTGGAGACGTTAGAGTTTACCGCCCAGGGTGATCGGGTAATCGTCGAGGGAAGGAACCGTGGTACCGTAAAGTCTACCGGGCGCGCCTATGAGCACGATTGGGTGATGGTTTTCACTCTGCGAGAGGGCA
>WVXT01000009.1:2015-2213 GCA_011773355.1 bacterium | reverse complement strand
CTTGGGGAGAGGGTTAGGGAGGAAAGAGGATGGTAGCTTGGTGGTATAGTAAGGCAAATAAAATATGGCTTAGAGCTCTGGCACTGGTTGTAAGCAGTGTATTCTTCTTCACCCAGGTGGTAGGAGCATCTGTGCCAGATAGAAGTTTCTGGAGAGAGAGGCGTAAATCCAGGCAGAAGCTTCTCGCTTCCCGGGAGA
>WVXT01000009.1:1362-1920 GCA_011773355.1 bacterium | reverse complement strand
GAAGTATCCTCACTTATCACTCCTCATAATCTATTCACCGTTCCTTCCCAATACGGCACAGTAAAAGAAGTCCATACGCAAGCAACAAGCAAGAAGCCACAAGGGATAGGGAATAGACTGATTATTCACATCCAGGATGCCCATTCCAGTCCTGAAGCCCAGCTAAATAGTGCAAATATTCTGAAATATCTACAGAAGGGTGTAGCGGGAGACTCTACTCTGCCTCTTTTGATATGTGTTGAAGGTTCTTCTGGTCTTGTGGACACAACACTTCTCTCCAGTTTCCCTGAAAAGAAGATAAAGGAGGAGGTAGCCAGTGAGTTTCTTAAAGAAGGGAAAATTACCGGAGAGGAATATTTTGCCATAACTGGAGATGAGAAGGAAGAGGCTGTAAACATTTATGGAGTAGAGGACAAACGCGCATATGAGAAGAACCTGAAAGCTTTTGACGAAGGTGTCTCTTCGGGAGAGAAGCTCAGTAATTACCTCCAGGAAGTTGGAAAAGAAATTAACCTACTGAAAGCCCACCTATATAATAAAAAGTTAAAAGATTTAGAA
>WVXT01000009.1:370-1288 GCA_011773355.1 bacterium | reverse complement strand
AGGCAAAGCTACCGGCCCGCTTTGTCTGGGGTAAACTCTGGGGCGACCAAGGGTGTCCGGGAGAGGACACAGAGTTCGTCATCTACAAGGTCAAAATATCCCAATTTTGAACTGTTTGTTGAGGCCTCTCAATTTGAGAAGAAGATAGACTATTCCAGGGTAGATTCCGAGAGGTCGAAATACATAAAAGAATTGAGCAATAAATTGACTAACGATGAACTATCCGAACTTTTGATTATAAGCCTTGACTATAGATTAGGGAAGGTGACATCAGGTGAATACTATACTTATCTCCAGTCACTATCTTCTGAGATGGGAAAGGGAATAAGGTCAGAAGACCCCAGAATACTGACAGAGCTTGTGACTTCAAAAGAAGGTAAGAATGAGTATCCCAATCTAAACTTATATATCAAATACAACAAACTCTACGACAGGATAGACCAGAACAGGCTATTCTCAGAGATTAGTGAATTGGAACAAGAACTCAAAGAAGGGCTGTGTGAGACAGAACAAGAAAGGAAATTAGTAAGACTCTCCAGAATGCTCGCTGTTTTACAGGACCTCGCGAGTCTCAAGATTTCCAATGAAGACCTCTCCTATTATCGCAAACACCGCAACGAGATAACCCCAGGAATCTTCTCCGATTTCATCGCCACAGAGAATGTAGCCCGTAAAGAGGGACTGCCCCACTTTTTCGAAGAAAAAAGGGACTGTCCCCTTTCTGTAGCCAGCCTATTAAAATTTGAGGAGTTCTACAGGATTGCTTTGAAGAGAAACGAATCTTTAGTGAATAACACCCTCTCCCGTATGGAAAAAGAAGGAGTGAGAATTGCCGTTGTCATTGCCGGAGGTTTCCATACGCCAGGAATTACAGAACTCCTGCGTGATAAGAATATATCTTATGTGGTCGTTACTCCG
>WVXT01000009.1:0-258 GCA_011773355.1 bacterium | reverse complement strand
AGAGCAACGACACAACTGGTAGACCCATCGGTCAGGACAAACATTGCAGTTCACGCTATGGGCATGAGTCAAATCTACTCCCGGTTTAAGCCATATGAGCTAGAGGACGGATTTGATCAGCAAATGGAAAAGTGGCAAGCCGGACTCGCTGGACGGCCACAATTGAGAGAAGTGATGGACAGTGTTGAACTTTCGCCTTTAGTGTTAACAAGACGGAAAGAGGGAAAGGCATTTGCTCTAGGGTTTGTAAGGGGAACA
>WVXT01000085.1:1920-2674 GCA_011773355.1 bacterium | reverse complement strand
AGAAAATACTAGAGGCAGATATAGACGTCGTAACGTATGGATTCTACAAAGATAGATTTGAAGAGGTACATATTCATTTTCGCTCTTACTGCAATTTTGCAAAACTGAGGAAAATATTGTTTTGGGCATATGGAACTGGTCATCAGCCAAATCGATCTCTGGAAAAGTATTATTGGTACGGCGACAGAGTCTTCAGATTTTTAACCTATGACAGAATATCAGGAAAAGGGGTAATTGGATACATTTTTAAGCCGATATGCAAGGAAGAACAAGAAGACAGGAAGCTGATTCAAGAAAGGTATAAAGAGATGGTAGGATATTTCAAAAATGTGAAAAAATATGGATCTAAGCTCGTGGGCTGACATCTGGCCGTTATTAGCATTAAGGCTCCACTTCGGTGTGGTCTGCCGAACTTTACGTTATATAAAAAGCGTTGGCAGGGTCAACAATGACCCTGCCTTTTTTCTTGTTAATCTTGTTCCCCACACCTCCTCCAACATTTCCGGCATTAAAACAATCTCCCTTGTCCTATTTGTGAAATATTTTNNCACTGGAATTAATAGGGGATATTCAGCTTTTATAATAATTTCAATTAATTATAGATGAGAAAACTATTGGCATAGTATATGCTAAATTCCTTATTGATCCATCATTCTTTTCAACAAAACCCCAAAGGAAGGATGAATATGGAGAATAAACTAACAAAGGAAGGTCTAATAGGCTCATCAGAAACGTTCCTTTACGGCAAGAAAAA
>WVXT01000085.1:0-1885 GCA_011773355.1 bacterium | reverse complement strand
CTAGTGCTAGGAATGATCGCCCTCCTAATGCTAGAGTATAGCTACGGGATTCGATTGCCTTTTGTTCTGGGAGTGACAGGGATAACTCTGGTTGTCTTTCTTGCTCTCATGAATATAGGCAAGAGATGAGTGAAACTCCAAAACAATACTCTTTTGGGACTACCTAGCAGCCATGGATTGGTTGAGAAATCAATATGGCAAAACCGCTATCCAAAAAGAATCATTACCATCTGAGAAATAGCCATTTCCAACAATCAATGGCGGTGTCAACAATGATCCTGCCTTTTTTCTTGTTAATCTTGTTCCACTCTGCTACGATAGACCCAAGGAGGTGGCCAAAGCAGAAGATTTTCCTCTTTATCTTTCTATTCGTATCCGTTCCCCTATCTTCTCAAACCGCCGATCCCCAAACCGCCTAGGTCAAAGGGAAGTTTAGGATCATGAGAGCATTGGCACAAATTTTCTTAGTAGCGACACTGGTTTTATCGTGTACTCTATCCACCTTTGCTCAGGAGGCATTGTGGAATGAGCTGATTATTAAGGTTCTTAAGCTCTATCATGTGGGACGATATTCAGAGGCGGCCCAAGTAGCTGAAGAAGCATTGGCAGTTGCGGAAAATTCATTTGGTTCTAGTCATCCCAATGTAGTGGAATCCCTGAATATTCTGGCGATACTTTACTATTGCCAGGGTAAATATGGCAAAGCCGAGCTCCTTTTCGAGCGGGTGTTAACAATACTGGAGAGAACCCTTGGGACTAGCCACCCCAATGTGGCGGCATGCTTCAGCAATTTGGCAGAAATTTACAAGGAGCAGGGGAAATATGCTGAGGCCGAGCTCTCGTACAAGTATGCACTGGCAATAGATGAGAAGGCGTTCGGGAAAAATCATCCTGAAGTTGCAACTGACCTTAAGAATCTGGGGTTACTTTATTGTTGCCAGGGCAAATATGTCCTGGCAGAGGGTTTTTTCAAGAGGGCGCTGGCAATAAGAGAGAAATCCCTTGGTGAAGATCATCCAGATGTGGCGAGCGTTTTGGAGAATATGAGAGAATGTTACAA
Organism: bacterium; assembly: GCA_011773355.1. Lineage (GTDB taxonomy): Bacteria > UBA6262 > WVXT01 > WVXT01 > WVXT01 > WVXT01. The sequence continues at coordinate 825 of WVXT01000085.1, read as the reverse complement.
AATGCCTGAATTTGCCAAGCGGATAAGAAACCAAATTNNCCAGAGGAAGAGAAACCGATTGTGTCAACCCCCCCGAAGTCCTCGATGGCGATCCCGGAAAGAGAGTTAGACAAAAAGGTATTCACTCCAGGCGAAAAAGAGTTGGAGTTACTGAAAGAGGAAAAAGAGGTCAAAGTTGCCGAGGTGGAGGCGATAAAGCCCGACATTGAGGGAAAAGAGGAACAAAAACCCCAGGTTGTCAAGGTTGAAGAGCCAAAAGGTCAGGCTATACCTCAGGGGAAACTTCCAACAGGTGTGTATACTGTACACATAGCGTCCTTCAGGGATGAAGGTAACGCAGATCGAGTGATGAAGGAATTGGACGAGAAGGGCTACAAGGCCTTTATCGAGAAGGCCACTATTCCTCAAAAAGGAACCTGGTATCGGGTCTCAGTGGGCCGATTTCCCTCTCGGAGAGAGGCTCTGGTCTTTGCCCAGAGATTAAAAAAGAAGGGGATCAGTTATTCCTTTGTGAGAAAACTAAAAGAGGTGAAACAGTAAATCCACTATAGGGTTTGATTGCACACGAATAATCGCAAAACCACTTGATTCTAAAGAAATCGTCACTGTGGAACAATTAGCTATTTCGAACATGCTCGAGATCACGGCATTGGGGGAAGTGTTCTTTCAGAAGGGAATAATAACCAAAGAGGAGTTTCTGCTGAGTTCAAGAAGCTTGATAGGGAGATGAAGGAGAAGGGGGGAAGAGGATGAACTTTTGGATATGAGGGGAACAATGGAGGTGCGAAAGGATATCCCTCTTTTCCAATCAGTCTATCAATTAGA
>WVXT01000039.1:957-1113 GCA_011773355.1 bacterium | reverse complement strand
CTTCATCCTTTTCGAACGGGATAATCAATGAATGGGGAGTTGCCTTTGGGAGCAATGGCTGTTCATCCAAAGAGGATTCCGTAGAGAAAGTCGAGGCACGTGGAGATTTATTCGATGGTGGCCTTGGCTTTAAGTTTAGAATGATACTTGCTGAAA
>WVXT01000039.1:610-895 GCA_011773355.1 bacterium | reverse complement strand
AATACGGGTATAATGCTTCGGGTAGAAATCTGAATATTGTCGGGCCGAACGAGGCGTGGCAGCTGCAAATGGTTCGTGGGAAAAACTATGTAGCCCGGAGAGTGCAGGATGACGAAGTGGCAATAATTGCCAATACTTTCAGTATTCGCGAAGTTGATATGGATGATAAAGAAAATTTCGTATGTTCTCCCGGCTTGATTGACTATGCCATAAAAAGAGGATGGTATGATCCTTCAAGCGGAGAGAAATTCGATTTTGCCAAGGCCTATGCTCCCCAAAGGTCTC
>WVXT01000039.1:358-539 GCA_011773355.1 bacterium | reverse complement strand
AATGCCTGTATCGGTCAAACCTGACCGTAAACTTTCTCTGGAAGATATCATGGGAATTTTCAGAAGCCATTATGAAGGCACAGATCTCGATAAGTCAGATAACTATGAGAAAAGCCCTCATAAATCTCCTTTCTTTACTATTTGCAACTACGGAAGTCATAGAACCACAATAGTCCAGCAG
>WVXT01000039.1:0-272 GCA_011773355.1 bacterium | reverse complement strand
TGGGAATTATAAAGATTCCCTCCAATTTTCAAAAAGCTCCGGAGAGCCTCTATGCAACCCAGAAAGACTTGCTGGACTATCATTTCAACATGCCGGATGAAGCCTGGAATTTGGATTTAGAATCATCTGCCGCTCTCTTTAAGCTGCTGGCAAAATGGGTGGATGTGAACTACAAACGGACAATAGAAATGGTACAGAAAACGTGGAGAGAATTTGAGGAAAGAGAATTTGCGATGCAACCTGTTATCGAAGAGAGCGCTCTCAAACTTTAT
>WVXT01000046.1 GCA_011773355.1 bacterium | reverse complement strand
TCGATATCTACTTCTAAAGAAGGTCTTCCAAGCCTTATTCCGTTTTCTTTGGCCCTGCGAACGCCGGCTAATACTCTTTCCCTGATTAAAGACCTTTCAAACTCGGCTATTGCTCCCATAATAGTAAATACCAGCTTCCCGTGATTCGTAGAGGTGTCAATACTATCCTCATAAGAACAAAAATCAATGCCCAAACCCTCCAATTCTTCCAGTGCAGTAACCAAGTGTTTCGTAGACCGAGCAAATCTGTCAAACTTCCAGACCAAGAGAATATCAAATTTTCTCTTTCTTGCATCTTTCATTAGCTTGTCTAACGCCGGTCTGCTTTCTTTTGCTCCGCTTACGCCCCGGTCCACATACTCTTGATAAATTTCCCAATTTCTAAGCTTCACATACTTCCTTAGATCCAGGAGCTGACTTTCCCGGTCTTGGTCCTTAGTGCTAACCCTCCCGTAGACCGCTACCTTTTTCATAATCTTTCACCTCCTATTGGTAAGTGGACATTGAGTGGGTAATTGATTCCTTTTTTTATTGTTCGAAATTGTTCAATATTCCTTTTTTATTTGCCCTAAATTGCCCATAAACCTTTTTTGAGTGTTCTAAACTGTTCATTATTCCTTTTTTAAAGTGCCCGAAATTGCCCGAAATTCTTTTTTAAAGTGTCTTAAACTGTCCTATACTCTTTTTTAAAGTGTTCGATATTGTGCGATATTCTTTTTTAAGTTCGCGAAAATTCTCGAATTTTGCCCATAATTGTCCTAAATCCTTTTTTGAGTGTCCCTTATTTGTCCTATATTCTTTTTTATATGCTTCAAATTGCTCTAAATTCTTTTTTAAATTGTCCTTATTTGTCCCATATTCTTTTTTAAGGTGTCGAAAATTGTCGAAAATTACATACTAAAGTTTTAATTAGGGAGATTCTTTTTTTATATCCCTAAAACTCTCTAAAATTCCTTATCTATTAGTTTATATAATACTTGTAAGTTTAATATATATTCTCTATTTCAAACTGATAGACTTATAATTATTTCTTAGCTCAATACTACCTAAGTAAAGGTCTGAAATTTTTAACCATTTTTTGACCAAAAGTCCGCCAAAACCTGATAAATTCCGATAAAGTCCAATAAAAGAAAAAATCCCAAATCTCCTTGATTTTTCAAGAAGTTTTGGGATTTTCGTCTATCTTTTTACTACCCTTCTTTTGACCCCTCTTCGGTTTACGAAACCGTTGCTCTACCAACTGAGCTACGAGAGCATTTGATATTCTTCCAGTCTATTTCAACTTCTCTGTCAATAAGGCATATATTTTTCTATTGGTCGGAGGGGGGATTTTTGGAGGATTTTTCTGTTAGAATGCTATATGCTTCCTGGGCATTGATGACGGGAGTGCGGGATATCTTCTCTCTTTCCTGGTTTGAGGTGGGAAGGTTGACTTCCAGTCCCTTCTCTTCTGCTTTTTTATAGGTTTCTTCTATTAGATTCTGGATCTGACTATTCTCAGGGTTCTTTTCGTTTATCTTTCCGTAGAGAGTGAGGAGATTATTTGCTTCCTGGCTATTTGTCAGAGGTAGTCTCTGGCACTCTTGAAGCGCTTCATCTATCCTGTTTTGAATGAGTAGAGTTTCTACGAGTTCGTATCTATGTTCTGGTTTCTGCTCAGTTAGTTTCCTATAAACCTCTGAAGCCTTATGGAAAATTGACTTCTCAACATATATTCTGGCGAGTCGGGAAAGAATATCTGAAGTTAACTCTCTTCTCGTCTGCGCCTCTTCAGCAAGATTGACGAACTTCTCCTTGTGGCCATTGTCAAAATAGAGTTTGAGGAGTCTATCCTGATATTCTGGCCTTTTCTTATCGAGCTGACTCAATTTCTCGTAGGCGCTGATGGCTCCTTCGGTGTCTTTTAGCTTTTCACAGAGTTCACCAAGAACGCTCAAATCATAGGGCTTTTCTCTAACTGCTACCATTCGCCTGAAGATATTTGCCATTCTATCTTCTTGACCCAGATCGTGGTATATTTGCGCTAATCTCCGTAGAATGTCGTAATCGTCTCCTTCAAAGGAGGACTTCTTCTCGTACATCTCGGCTGCTTTTGTTAAATCTTTTGCATTCTGGTAAGAAAGACCTGCCTCACCGAACATTTCTGATTTCTCATAGGCTAAAGCAGTAGTGGAATCGAAAATCTCCTCTTCCTTATAGTGATTGGCAACCATCTTTATCAAATCTCTGTTTTCTGGTAGATATCCGGAGACTCTCTGGTATGTAAGCAGTTCGGTATATCTTTTCAGAATTCTGTTATGTTTCTTTTGATAAATTAAAACGAGAGGGAAGCTGAGAAAAAGTAAGGGAAGGAGAACTAGAAGAATTAATAAATTGGGGTAGCGCGGTATGGCTTCTTCTATCTCTGGCGCTTCTTCTATGATAGGGATTCGTTCTATTAATAGTGGTTCTATTGCTGGTTTTTTCCTTAACGACCTGGCTTTCTCTATACCTTCAATGGCTTCGGGGTTCTCCGAGTCTATGGACAAAACTTCCAGAAACTCAATTATGGCATCATCAAACTGTGCTTTATCAAGATAATCGTAACCCCGGGATAGATGGGATTCTACGGAAGGATTTTCTGCCTGGGCAAGAAGAACTAATCCGAGGAGAAGTATGGTGATGAAGAGAGGATTTCTCATTCGGTAATCCCGAAGAAGCAGAGCTACGCTCTGCTACTACAATTAGGGATTTAGTTCTTTTTTGATTGCTTCGCTAATCTTTCTGGCTATTTCTTCTATCTTTTCTCTGTCTTTTCCTTCAACCATTACCCTGGCCAGAGGTTCTGTGCCAGAATAACGGACCAGTATGCGGCCTTCTTTTCCCAGTGTGGATTCTGCCTCCTTAATCAATCTGGACGTGAGGGGAAGAGTGTTAAAGGGCTTTCTCTTCTTAACCTCCACATTTATGAGAACCTGAGGGGCTCTCTCCACTATTCCTGCCAGTTCGGATAAGGGTTTCTTCTCTTCTTTTATTATGCAAAGGACTCTCAGGGCGGTAATCAATCCATCTCCTGTCTTACCATAATCGAGAAATATAATGTGACCTGCCTGCTCGCCACCCAATGTGGCTCCGCTTTTTAGCATCTCTTCCAGAACGTAGCGATCTCCCACTCTGGTCTGGAGCACGCAGATTCCTATTTTTTCCATTGCCAGAAGTAGTCCCAAATTAGACATAGACGTTACCACCAGGGTATTATTCTTCAATTTCCCTTTTCTCTTCAGGCACTCAGCGCACAGAGCCATAAGATGGTCGCCATCAAGGTCACTTCCTTTTTCGTCGGTAAACAGCACTCTATCTCCATCGCCATCAAAGGCAAATCCTAAGTCGGCCCGATTTGACTTTACTTCTTTCTGGATTACTTCCAGATGGAGGGAGCCACAACCTTTGTTGATATTCTTACCATCCGGAGTATCATTCACCGAGATGACTTCTCCTCCCAGGTCGCGAAAAATGCGGGGAGCAATTTCAGAAACCGAGCCATTGGCGCAATCGATAACCATTCTGAGTCCGGAAAAATTTGTCTCTTGCGGAATGCTTCTCTTTATAAACTCAACATACTTCTCTTTTGCTTCCGGGAAGGGAACGATATTGCCTTTTTTTTCTGTCTTGGAAAGTTCAGAAGTTCTTACCCTCTCTTCTATTTCGCTTTCCACTTTATCGGGAAGTTTCGTTCCTGAATCGGAGAAGAATTTTATCCCGTTATACTGGTATGGATTATGTGAGGCGGAAATAACTATGCCTGCGAGGGATTTTGTGGACTGGGTCAGATAGGAGATGGCTGGCGTGGTGATTATACCACAATCCCGAACGTCTACTCCTCTTCTGGTTAGTCCTTTTGCCAGGCTATCGAAGAGCATCCGGCCGGATTCTCTGGTGTCGCGCCCTATAATGATAGCTGGTTTGGGAGAAGGGAGGAAATTGCGGGTCAGGGTTTCTGCAGAGACAATGCCAATCTTTTCTACGAACTCAGGAGTGAGAGGATACTTGCCGGCAATACCCCGAATTCCATCGGTACCAAATAATCTGTCCATAAGCTATTCCCAAACTACTTTCCCAGGTATTTGACATAGTACCACAAGAAGATTGCTAAAATTACGGCTATAACCTTTATTCCTAAGTTCTCTTTAAATTTCTTAAACATTAGAATCGGTAATGGATTAGATTTGAATGAACTGCTCTTTTGCCTCTTCCAATTTTGCCTTATACAGTTGAGTTATTTCGGACTGCAGTTCCTTTATATCTATCTTTCTCTCTAATTTTCGATTGCGCGCCAGGGAAATATCGCCGGTCTCCTCGGAAACGACTATTGCCCAGGCATCGGAGACTTCGGTAATGCCTATTGCTGCCCGGTGCCGGGTGCCGAGGATTTTGCTCACCCCCGGCTCATGGGTCAGAGGCAGGACGCATCCAGCAGCAATAAGTCTATCATTCTGAACGATGGCTGCGCCATCGTGGATGGGCGCGCGGCTCATGAATATGGAGCAGAGTAGGTCAGCAGTTACTTCCCCATTAATAATTACGCCACTTTCCACATAGTTACGCAGTCCTGTATTCTGCTCAAGGACAATTAAAGCCCCGAAACCTTTCTTGCTGAGCCTCTCCAGGGCTTTGATAATCTCGTCAATAAAAACTAACTTCTCGCTAAAAAATGATTTCAGCACAGGACCTCTTCCAATCCGTGCCAGGACGCTTCTCAGTTCCGGCTGAAAGACAATAACGATGGCAATTACGCCAGCAACCCAGAACCCCTTCAATATCCAGCTCACGGTCTTGAATTCGAGCGCCCGTGCCACCAGGGTAGCCAAGATTAGAATGAATAACCCGCGCAGAACCTGAATGGCGCGAGTGCCTTTTAGCAACATAAACAATTTGTACGTTATATACGCTACGATTAGAATGTCTAAAATATTAACCAGGTACCTTTTCCAGAGCATTGCTAAAAATTCCATTCTTCTATATCTCCCAATCTGTCATAAACAAAAAACTATTGTCTTATTCCGTATATTCTATCCATCCAGCTCCTGAATCTTTTCCTGATTGCTTCTTTCATCACCATTCTTTCTCTTCTCATTCTGGCTCTAAGGGTGGGCGGTCGCCTTCTCCTAGGGAATCTTCGACCAGGAATTATCCCTAACTCTTTTCCCACCTTTTCACAAATATCCAGGACTCTGTCCAATTGTTCAGTTGTGTGGGTAGCCATATAACTGGTGCGAATTACAGCTTTCCCTTTGGGAACGGCCGGACTGACAAAGGGGTTGGAGAATATGCCATTATCAAAGAGAATTCTGCGCATCTTGAACGCCGCCATATCATCTCCCACGAGAAGAGGAATGATAGGGGTTTCACTGGTCCCTGTATCGAATCCCATCTCCTGGAAACCTTTCTTCATCTTTCTGGTATTTCTCCATAATTGTTCTCGACGCTCGGGTTCCTCCTCTATAATCTTCAGCGCTTCCATAACTACAATTACCGAAGCCGGCGGGGGGCTGGCGCTAAAGATTAATGCCCGCGAATGGTGCTTCAAATAGTGAATCACTTCTTCAGGACCAACGATAAATCCCCCGATAGAGGCAAGAGACTTGCTACAGGTTCCCATTACAATGTCCACTTCATCCTGTAGCCCAAAATGCTCGGCTGTCCCTCTGCCACCTTTCCCCAGAACGCCAATGGCATGGGCGTCGTCTACCATAATTCTGGCTCCGTACTTTTTGCCCAGCTTCACTATCTGCGGTAGATTGGCAATGTCTCCCTCTGTGCTGAATACTCCATCTACCACGATGAATTTACCTCGCTCGGAATCGATAGACTCCAGGGTCCTCTCCAAATCTTCCATATTATTGTGCCTGAACCTTTTCGTCTCGCCAAACGAGAGCCGACAGCCGTCAATGATGCTGGCATGGTCCAGTTTATCAGTGATAACCACGTCGTCCTTTCCCACTAAACCGGCAATGGTGCCTAAGTTGGTAAGAAATCCCGTAGTAAAAAAGAGCGCTGCTTCCCTTCCTTCAAATTCAGCAAGCTTGCGTTCCAGTTCCTCGTGAATATCGAAAGTCCCGTTCAAGAACCTGGAACCAGTGCAACCCGTGCCATATTTTCTTAAAGCCCTGGCTGCTGCCCTTTTGAGTCTGGGGTGAGTAGTAAGTCCCAGATAGTCATTTGAGCCAATCATAATCATTGGTTTACCGTTCACCATAACTTCCGGGTCCTGGGCAGATTCTATTGTAGTGAAATAGGGATAGAATCCTTCTGCCATTACATCCCTGGCAGCTGTAAATTTGCCGCATTTTTCAAAAATATCCATCTCTTCCTCCTTGGTCTTGTAAAAAAGTATCTGTCCCTTTTTTTACAGCCAGCCTTTTTCTTTGTACCAGCTGGCTGTTATCTTCAGCCCTTCCTCTAAACTCACCCTGGGCTTAAAACCTAGTCTTTCTCTTGCTTCAGTTATGTCACAGAACCATCCATCGTGGAGTATCTCTTTTGCCTTCTGCCTATCCAATAAAGGTGGCTTATTGGTTATCCCCGAGGAGAGTTCTGACAAAAAAGCCGATGTCAAAATCATCCATCGGGGTATGCGTACGTTGATTGCTTTTACTCCCAGCGCCTGCGCTGCTTTATCCGAAGCTTCTTCCCAGGAATACGACTTTTCATCGGCAAGAAAGTACGTCTGGCCACTGGAACTTTCATTTTCTGCTGCCAGAATCATTCCTTCTATCAGGTCTCCCACATATAATAGGTTGATATCACCGTCCACGTTTCCCGGGACAGGTCTTAGCCCTTTCTTAAGAAACTTAAAATATGTATAGATATCTTTATCCCGGGGTCCATAAATTGCCGTCGTTCTAATAGTCAGGACCGGCAACCTGTCCTTAAAACTGTTAACCGCCATTTCTCCCTGGAGTTTACTTTTGCCATAATCGGTGATTGGATGACAATCTCCTTTTGCCTCAGGATCAAATGGACCCACTGCTGCCTGGGTGGAGAGGTATATGAACTTTTTCATATTTGGATTCGTTTCATTGCATACTTCAAGTAAATTTTTTGTCCCCAGAAAATTCACCCGGTAGTAAGTATCTCTGTCCACAGCCCTGACTACTCCTGCCAGGTGATAGACATAATCTGCTCCTTTCACTGCCTCATACAGCGTCTCTTTTTCCGTGCAATCTCCGCAAACAAATTCTACATCCAGCCCCTTGAGCCAATCGAGATTGCTCGTCTTACGGACGAGGCAGGTAACCGAGTACCCTCTCTTTCTTAATGTTTCCACCAGATGGCTACCAATAAATCCGTTACTACCGCTTACCAATGCTTTCATTCCACTCACTCCATAAGTTCCATAATTACCTTTGCCGCTTCCTCGGCTGCCTTTGGTCTTGCTAACAGTTGAGCTTTTTGGCTCATCTCTTCTATCTTCTGAGGAGATAATAATAATTCTTCTATAACCTCTGGCAGGTCTCTGAGATTATCTACTGCAAGAGCTGCGCCCTGGTCAATCAGGTATTGACCATTTCTCTCTTCCTGGCCAGGAATTGGTTTAACTATAATCAGCGGTAGACCCTTGGCTAATGCTTCGGCGCTGGTCAGTCCACCCGGCTTAGTAATTATCAGGTCACTGGCATCCATCAATTTGTCCATGCTGTTGGTGTAACTGAGCACTTTAGTGGTAAATGCCAGTTTTCTTCCCATTTTCTTTGCTCTCAGCCATAGCCTCTTGTTTCTGCCGGCAACTATAATTGCCTGAAAGGGTCTATTCACTTGAGAGAGTAACCTGAGAATTCTCTGTACGGGAATCATGCCCCGGCTTCCCCCTGCAATTAACAGTGTAGTTACATTGCGAGACAGCCCTAATTCCGCTCTCTTCTTCAGTTTATCGTAAGAACTCATAAATTTGGGGTCAATGGGAATACCTATCTCTTTAATCTTTTTCCCGGAGATACCTCTCTCCACAAGAGTCTCCTTTGTCTCTTCCGTGGGTACAATGTACAGGTCTACCTTGTCGTGAAGCCAATATGGGTGAACTAAATAGTCAGTAATCACTGCCACCAGGGGAAGACCATTTCCCTTCTCACTTTTATAAGCGGCTGCTACGTGACAGGGAGCAGCCTGGGTGCAGATGATAACATTGGGCTTATGCTCTTTCAGTATCTCTTCCATCTTCGAAAAATATAGCCGATTGAAGAACTTCCTGATCTCTCTTGTGGCAATAGCAAAATCATGATTATCATAGAGCGCTCTCCAGATTTGCGGAATCTTTTTGATGACCTTAGTGTACCCATTAATCATCATTCTTCCCATTCTTGGGTAGGCGCATTCAATAGAATCTAATGCTAAAGTTTCCACATCAGAATGTAAGTTAAACGCACTCTGCAGTGCCTGAGCTGCCCTATGGTGTCCGGAATCACGGGAAGAGTAGAAGAAAAGTATTCTGCTACGCATTAGCTAATTCTCCCGAGTAAAAAAGTAGCCTGTCCCTTTTTTTGTTCATTTTTGCATTGATAAACCCTGCCAGGTCTCTACATCTACCTCGGCTTCCTCTTGCCCTTCTTCTTTTGGCTCCCCAAGGCGGAAGAGTTTCATCCAATCACCTTCCTCCCAGGCCCGGTTGAAAATTTTGGCAACTCCGTGAGCATAATTGTCCACGGCGCCACTTAACACGCCAATAAGGGTCTCCCCACCTTCATGGGTAGGATATGCATTAAATTTTCTACAATATTCGCGCAGTAACTCTGGTCGGTCAACAATCATACAGGCGCGCAAAGTGTTTCCTTCATAAGGGATGGACGCCCTGATAGCTCTAAAAAATGGAGATTTTAGCGCTTCGGTCAGGCTTTTCTCTTTTATATTGTCGCAAGCGAAGTGGACAAACACGCAGGGCTCTATATCCCCTTTGCAGTTAATGTGCAGATATTTCTTACCTGCTGCCATACAGCCATCAGCGGCAGGGCCGTCGTTCCAGAAGTCGACAACGAAGATGGGCCTGGTATTTCTAATCTTATAAATTCTCCTGCGAATCATATCTCTTTGCCAGGGAGTTAACATAAGAGAAGGATTTGGGTCCAAACCGATGGGAATATACTGGAAATACCAGCCATTAAAGCACCCCAGCTCCAGCATCTCGTCGATGAATGCTTCACTACTTACTTCTTCAGCATTGTACCTGGTCTCGGTGATGGAGAAGCCAAAGAAGGCCCCCTTATCGCGTAACTTTTTCATTGTGATGATTACTTTGTCGTAGATTCCTTTACCTCGCCTGGCATCTGTAGTTTCCCTGCCTCCTTCCAGACTAAACATAGGGGCTACGTTTCCCAATTTCGCTATCCTCTCTATGGCTTTATCCGTGACCAAAGTGCCGTTTGTGTATATATTAAAATAACAGTCAGAAAATTTCTCGCAGAAGTCGAGCAGATCTTTTCTGAGAAACGGTTCACCACCAGTAATAGTGTAGAAATGGATACCCATCTCATCTCTCGCCTCAAACATAATTTTCTCTAACAGGTCCATTTCCATATCCGGAACCTGTGCATACTTCCCTGCCCAACAACCATCGCAACGGAGGTTGCACCTGGTTATGGGGCTAATAGCCAGATGGGTTGGTGGGAAAAAGCCGTGTTTCTCTTTGAAACTATCTTTTCTGTCTTGATTCGTGAAGTGCTCTTTCACCAGAACAATCCTGGTGAATTGGTCTCTGCACCTCGGATTCAACTCCCTACCTATTCTCTTCATCCACTGGGTAAAAGGATGCCTGGTCTTAAATAGTTTCTTGGCATATTCAACCTGCCCTTTACGCGGGGCAAAGTCTATCTTACCAGCAACTTTTTCCAAAAGAGAAGCAAACCTGACTAAGTTCTCATCAGAAGAATTACCCATCAACTTTATGGCCTGACTAGCCATTCGCTCAATCGCCAAATTCTTAATCTTTCCCATAATCTTGTTCATCTTCCTGCCCTCCACCATCTCCATCTACAAATATTATTGCCACTCCCGATTTTTGATCGTAAAAAGGGGACAGGCTACTTTTTCCTGGACTCATTGCCAAAGCAAGCTCTTCCCCCCGATTTCATCGGGCCTCGAGTGCATCATCTCCTCTTTGTCCTCTTTGTCCTCTTTGTCCTCTTTGTCCTTTTTGTTCTCTTTGTCCTCTGTGTCTTCTTTGTCCTCTTTGCCTCGAGTTTCCTGATTCTCGTTTCCAGTTGGGCTATATCTTTTTTGGAAGCAAAGTCAATTTTTGACAGGATTCCGCCCACCTCTTTCTTTACCAAGCCTGTCAACTTCTTCTCCGTATCTTTCCCTTTTTTTACCAGTTCATCTACGAAAGCGGCAGTCTCTCCCTTGCCCACTCCTTCTATTGCTAAGAACTGTCCCACCAATTTTTTTGCCTTCTCCTGAGTCAGGGCGGCTAAACCCAGTCCTGCTAACAATACCCTATTAACTAACTCCGAAGCTTTAGATTTCATTTTTCCTCTTTTTCCTCCTTGATATGATTTAATATTTCGGTGTACGAAGTATTTGCGGAAAAAATTATAACCTTTTGGCTTCTCCCAATTCCTGGGGAGTGCCGGTCATCTTCTCCATTATCTGAATCAAAACACGGCAGTCATCTTCGGTAAGGTTTCTTAAAATCCCACTGATGTGCCTCTTCTTGCAGTGGTCAACCTTGCGAATGATTCTCTTCCCCAGTTCGGTAAGATAAACATGGACTCTGCGCCTGTCTTTTTCATCCCTTTCTTTTTTCACGAAGTGTTTCTTTACCAGGCGGCCCACAAGCTCACTCACCGTATTTACGTTAAGCCCCAATAATTTACTTAACTCTCCTACCATACATTTACCTTTCCGAGTTATGGTAGCTAAAGCAAAATACTGGGGGAAAGTAATTTCAGTGCCATACAACCTGGGCAGCTGGGGAACCTGAAAATTCTTAACCAGGGTAGGTAATACATCATCAATTCTGGAGACATACTTCCTAATCTCTTTTCGCCTCATAAATTCACCCTAAAATGAAAAATCTAGGTTATTCTACTTTATTTTGGGAGTCTTGTCAACAAGAATTGGAAGCCCCTCTACGTCAACTTTAGGCTAAGAGCCAGTTTGTGATAAACATTGCAATTTTCAGCGAGAAAGACATCTGGGCTATCTTTCTTAACAAGTTCCGACATGTCGGAACGCCTGCGGAGAGATGGCTCTCGCAGCGTCAAAAAATTGCCAGTGAAGAACAAACTGGCTTTTAGCCCATACCACTACTCTTTTAAAATAACCAGGTTGTCTCTGTGGATTACTTCATCGTAATCTTTATATCCCAGGGTTGTCTCTATCTGGGAGGTCTTCTTTCCTTTAATTTTTTCTATCTCATCAGACGAATAAGAAGTCAATCCCCGAGCGAATTCTTTTCCTTCCGTATCTACTACTGCCACGCAAGCTCCTGTATTGAACCTACCTTCCACTCCACTGATCCCTGAAGGCAGTAGACTCTTTCCTCTTTTAAGGAGCGCTTCCCTGGCTCCCTCATCAACAGCAATCTTCCCTTCTATTCTGGTATCAAAAGCTATCCAGCGTTTACGGGATACTATTTTCTCTTTTCCCGGAAGAAATTTTGTGCCCGGGTTCTCTCCCTTCCAGATTTCTCTTATAACCTTTTCTTTATTGCCATTGGCAATATACATAGTAATCCCGCTGGCAGTGGCAATTCTGGCTGCTTCAAGCTTGGTTACCATTCCCCCGGTTCCTCTCTGGGTCCCCCTGCCACTGGCCTTCTCTTCCAAGTCAGGAGTAATCGCTTCTATCTCTTTTATTAATTTCACTTTCCTTTCTACCCGAGGGTCTTGTGAAAAGAAGCCATCCACATCGGTTAAAATCACTAACTGGTCAGCTTCTACCTTACTGGCCACCAGTGCGGAAAGCCGGTCATTATCTCCAAATTTAATCTCTTCTACAGCAACTGTATCGTTCTCATTTACCACAGGAACTGCACCCAGGCTAAGAAGGGTCAACAGGGTATTTCTGGCGTTGAGATATCTCTGGCGCTGGGCGAGGTCGTCCGAGGTCAGGAGAACCTGGGCTACCAGGCGATTATGTTTCCTGAAAAATTTCTCATATATACTCATAAGATGACCCTGTCCGATACTGGCTAGCGCCTGTTTTTCGCGGATGGAGCCGCCCTGCAATTTTAACCTTCCCAGACCCGCGCCGATTGCGCCAGAAGTTACTATGATTACCTCTGCGCCGGAGTTGAGGAGTTCCGCCACATCATCGACAATCCTCTCTATAGTCGCCTCATTGATTACTCCGGAAGGTTTGGTTAAAACAGTGGTGCCAATTTTTATCACTATTCTCTTTTTCATCTTTTCAATTTTCTCCTGATTGCATTAAACAATTCTTTTATACCTTCCCTGGTGAGAGCGGAAATAGGATAGACTCTTTTTCTAATCCTGGAACGAAAAGTTTTTAATTTTGTTGATGCGGAGGGAATGTCCATCTTATTAGCAACGACTATCTGAGGCTTTTTCAATAGTTTGGGATTGAAAGCTTTCAGTTCTTTGTTAGTTGCCACATAATTATCAAAAGGACTCGCTCCTTCATAGCCCTGAATGTCTACCAGGTGAACCAGAACCTCAGTCCTCTCAATATGGCGCAAGAACTGGTCGCCCAAACCTTTGCCTTTATGGGCATCAGCAATCAGCCCGGGAATGTCTGCTACCACGAAACTCTCGCCGTCGCCAAACCGAACTACTCCCAGGTTGGGCGCTAGCGTGGTGAAAGGATAATCGGCAATCTTGGGACGAGCGCTGGAAATAACTGAAAGAAGGGTCGACTTTCCGGCATTAGGATACCCGAGAATACCGACCTGGGCAATCAACTTCAATTCCAATCTTAAAGTGGCCTTCTCTCCCGCTTCACCTTCTTCGGCAAAGCGGGGAACTGGCTCCCGGCGCGACCTGAACTTCGCATTGCCCTTTCCGCCCCGACCACCACATGCCACTACGACACTCTCTCCCTCATTCACCAGGTCAGAGATTAATTTCTCTCCCTTATAGACAAGGGTACCCAAGGGTACCTTTAAAATTAAATCTGCTCCCGCCTTCCCGAAACGATTGTTTCCCGACCCGTTTGCCCCCTTTTGAGCTCGATAATGGGGCTGGCGGGAGAAATCGAGGAGAGTCTTGATGCTGGAGGAGGCTACCAGAAGGATATCGCCACCTTTCCCACCGTCTCCTCCGTCAGGACCGCCATGAGGAATAAACTTTTCACGTCGAAAGGAGACACAGCCATTGCCCCCATTTCCGGCTTGCACAAATATTTTCGCCTGATCAATGAACATCCAGGCCTTCTCTACTGGTAGACGCTGACCCGTCTCTTTTTCTTACCAGAACGCTCAAAACTAACCCGGCCTGAAATCAATGCAAACAGGGTATCGTCACTTCCCTTGCCCACATTAAGCCCCGGGTAGAATTTCGTGCCTCTTTGACGAATCAGGATGCTACCTGCCGATACAAATTGGCCGGCAGCAGCCTTCAATCCCAATCTTCGCCCTGCGCTATCCCGGTTATTTCCTGTAGAACCTTGTCCTTTCTTGTGTGCCATAAAAGCCACCGCCTTTTAAAGTTAAATCTTCTTTATCTCCTTTATTCTTACTTCCGTATATTGCTGTCTGTGCCCCATCATCTTTTTATAATCTTTCCGCCGCCGTTTTTTAAAAACCAAAGTTTTCTTTCCCTTCAAATGTCTTTTGACTTCTGCCAGTACCGTTCCTTTATCCACATAGGGCCTTCCTATCTCTACCTTTTCATCATCTACCAACAGGAGAATATTATTCAATTCGATAATATCCCCGGGTTTTTCATGGGTCTTCTCAATATTTACAACCGACCCCTCTTCCACAATGTACTGTCTTCCGCCAGACTCAATTACCGCATACATAACTGCGCTCCTCCAGATAAAATTTATACTAATTTTATATATTTATTCCCCTTTTGTCAAGTTGAAAGGAGTGGCCCCTAAAAAAGGGACCGCAGCCATTTTCTGATGCGCACTGCGTCGCAGAACTCTCATTTTTTACTTGACAACTTCTTTGGTCAAATTATAATCTATTTTTGAATAATTCGCCTCACGAAGTATCTGTTAATGAGAACAAATATAGCTTTATGAGGTTAATTATGCATATTCTTAAGGAAATAGAAAGAAATTTTAAAAGCTACAGCCAGAAAGAGCTCATAAGAAGGATTCTCAAGCTCGTTCCCAGAGCTTCCAATAGTAATCTGGCCATTATGCTTATATTGGCACGGAAGTTGACAGTAGACTTAGAAACTAAAAGGAAAATAGGAAATTTAATAGAAATTTTCCGGTCAGGCCATCCCAGTATAGAATTGGGTAAGAAGTTACTTACCCGCCCAAACAAAGAATGCGTAGATAAGCTAGTAGAGAATTTCTTCATTAACAATCTACTTATGGGAAGTGGCAAAAGACAGGAGATAAGATTAAGAGAGGGGGTCGGACCTCCCTTCTTCTTAGTGTTGAGCCCCACTATGCGCTGCAATTTAAATTGTAGAGGATGCTCCACGCGAGAATACTCAATAGAAAACGACCTTCCCCTGGAAACTATAGATAGAATAATTTCAGAGGCTAAAGATTTGGGAATATACTTCATCACCACCCAGGGAGGGGAGATGTTTTTGCGAAAAGATATGTATGATGTATATGAAAAGCACGATGATGTGTATTTCCAGGTCTATTCTAATGGGATACTCATAGATAGAAAAACAGCTAAGAAGTTGGCAGACTTAGGAAATGTGGAGGTAAACCTTAGTGTGGAAGGTTTTAAAAAAGAGACTGATAGCCGTCGGGGCAAAGGTGTGTGGAAGAAAATTATGGAAGCAATGGATAATTTGAGAGAGGAAGGATGTATTTTCGGTTTCTCCGCCACAATGACCCGGCAGAATGCAGATGCCCTTACCAGCGATGAATTTATTGACCTTATGGCAGATAAAGGTTGCTATCTTGGCTGGTACTTCCAGTACATCCCCATAGGGATGAAACCCGACCTGGAGATGATGCCCACGCCCCGACAGAGAAATAGATTGCGACAACAGGTGACCAGGTGGAGAGACAGTAAAGAGATCTTTATAGGGGATTTCTGGAACGATGGGCCACACGTGGAAGGTTGCATGGCCGGAAGGTTATTCCTGCACATTAATAATAAAGGAGATGTAGAACCCTGCACTTTCGTCCATTTTGCCGTGGATAATATTCATAACAAAACTCTCCGGGAAGCAATAAACTCCCCTTTCTTTAAGGCTATAAGGAGAATGCAACAAGCCCAAGATGCTCCCCAGGCATATAGTGATAACCTCCTCACGCCCTGTATGATTATCGACCAGCCATGGGTGTTAAGAGAACTGGTTAATAGCTATGGCGCCCGGGCTACGGATGAAGGAGACGACTTACTGAGAGGAGCGATTGCCGAAGGACTTAATTCCTACAGTCAGGAAATCCACAATATCTACGATCCCATCTGGAAAGAAAAGAAAAAAAGTGCCAGACTTACTTCTGAAAACAAAAAAGTCGTTTTTATGGACTAATCTCAGACTCTTCTACGTGTAGTTTATAATCGGGTCGGATTTTTATTCTCTTACCGGTCATTTTAGAAATCTGTTCTACTTTCTTCTCGTCAAACAGGGGAGCAATTCTGGGATTCATAAACACATTAAGAGATTTACTCTCTGTTTGCGCTGCCGTCCTTAAAATTTCTTTCTTAATCTTTATAAACATAGTCTTTTCTGAAAATACTAATCCACTGCCTGCACAGTAAGGGCAGGGTTGACAAAGTGTATCAAGGATACTTTCCCTTCTCCTCTGACGGCTCATCTCCACCAGTCCCAGCTTAGTAATGGGTAATAAATCTATCTTCGCTTTATCTCTCAGGGTCTGTTGGCGTAGAACATCCATAACTTTCTCTCTATTTTTTTTCTGTTTCATCTCAATAAAATCTATAATGATTAGTCCCCCGATGTTCCTCAGGCGAACCTGACGCATAATCTCCTCAGCTGCCTGACAATTAGTGAGGAAGGCTGTCTCTTCCAGACTTTTTCCGCCGGCGAACCTGCCGGTGTTGACATCAATTGCAGTCAAAGCCTCTGCTTGTTCAATGATAATTGAACCTCCGCAAGGCAGGAAAATTTTCTGGTCTTTCATTTTGGACAGTTGCTTTTCCAAATTGTGCATATCAAAAAGTGGCGATTTTCTCTTATGAAGATTTAGCTTCCTCAGAAGATGAGGATCTGTCATCTTCACATAACTTCTGACTTGTTTATACTCCATCTTGGAATTTATGATTAGACTATCCACTTCCTCAGTAAATAGTTCTCGCACTACATAGAAGATTAGACCAAATGCCTTGTGCACAAGATGTCCTTCCCCGATTGTCTCTCTCCTTTTCTCTATTATGCGCCACAAATTCAAAAGATACCTGCATTCGCGAATTAAATCCTTTCTATGATGACCGCTGGCTTCTGTGCGCACAACAAATCCTGCTCCCTGGGGAATAATCTCCTTAATTATTGCTCTTAATCTTACCCGTTCCTTATCGTCCTGGATTCTCTTGGATATCCCGATATGCTGCACATTGGGCATAAAAACAAGATACCTTCCAGGAAGACTTATCTTGACTGTGGCCTTGGCTCCCTTCTCTCCGATTGGCTCCTTTACTATCTGAACCAATAAACGATCGCCCTTCTTTATGTCTCTTTTATTCGGCGGAAGCTCTCCTAAGGGAAGAAAAGCGTTCTTCTCCAACCCTAAATCCAGAAAACAAGACCTGAGCCCCTTTAGAACATTCACCACTGTTCCCTGATAAATATTTCCTACCAAACTCTTCTCCTCTATTCTTTCAATGAATAACTCAACGAGATGTCCTTCTTCAACCAGACCAATTCTCACTTCATCTTCAGCTACATCGACCAGTATTTCTCTTCTCATATAATTTTCTCCCTGAGGGATTTTTTACCAAAATAGGAATTTCTCTCTGGTAAATTCGACGAAAGCTAACTCTTTCTTCTCTACTCCCAGAAGTGTCTTAACGATTATTCTGGGATTGAAATTGAATCCCCCTCTTGCCTCAAGCAGGAGTCTCAAGTTCCAGTCACTGTCCATTTCCATACTTAAAATTAGAGGGCGGACATTTACTGTCCTCCCTTTCTTATTTGTAAGGAAAATCTCTTCTTTATCCAGAAAATTTCTTATTTTCCTTTCTATATCTTCCTTGCTTGCTCGAGTAGAAACTGCGGACTTCCCGGAAAATTGCTCGAGGTTAATTCTATAGGCAACTGCTTTTATTTTTACATTGCTGGATTTACCGAACAAGGAAAGTTTTTCCATATTGTGAACAGTCAGCCCCTCGGGCAATTCTTTCTGTAGATTATCCACCGAACTGGAAATGTCTATTTTCTTATCCAGATATAATTCCATATATTCGGACTCACTGGCGAATCCTAAAGGGAGGGCAGGTGAAAAGGAGCACTTAATCCGCGGATTAAATCCCTGAGTGTAACTCACAGGTAAGTTGGCTCTTTTAAGAGCGCGAAACAACGTATGCATTAAGTCCAGATGCCCTATATAACGAACGGGCCCCTTCTTGCTATATTCTATTCTGACTTTTTGAATACTGTTCATTCTAAACCTGTGCGAACATTTTTTATCTGAATAAGAAAGATTACGGGGATGAAGCCCTACACTACAAAATATTTTAAACCCTGTCCTTCACTAAAGTTTCTCGACTTCTACCGTAGAGTAGATGGCTCCAGGGCAGTATTTCCTCAGAGTCTCTCTCTCGATATACATAGAAGTCCGGGTCAATAGAACTTCGAGAGAAAGCTTCCTGCCAGATATCGAAACGAAAATGTTCTTTCCACTGGTCAAATTTACAACCCATTGCCCAGGCTTTTTCCAGAACCATTCCCAGTCTCCTGTCTCCCCGACTGAAGACAGCTTCTAAAAAAGATGATTCCACAGTGTGACCTTTAACCTGGGCGGGAAGTCGGCGAGAAAGATAATCCTTTTTCCTTCTCAATTCTGCCAGGTTCTCCATGGGAAGCCATTGGAAAGGAGTGTGTGGTTTAGGAACAAAAGCAGCAATGGTTACGTTAAAATTCAAGTTTCTGTGTCTATTCTTTGGTCCTTTTACCAGTCTTATTA
The DNA here is from genome assembly GCA_011773355.1 of bacterium. GTDB lineage: Bacteria > UBA6262 > WVXT01 > WVXT01 > WVXT01 > WVXT01. Next base: position 33,657 of record WVXT01000046.1, on the reverse strand, counting down.
TCGCTTCAATATCATCTTCCTTTTCGCCAGGCAGACCAATCATAAAGTATAATTTCACCAGCCTCCACCCGGCATTATAGGCCTGGGAAATGGTAGAAGTGAACTCTTCATCACTAATTCTCTTACCAATTAATCTGCGCAATCTTTCACTTCCCGCTTCCGGGGCAAAAGTTAACCCTGTCTTCCTGATCTGTTGAATGCGAATTGCCAGAGCGAGAGAAAACCTATCCGGCCTTAAAGAGGGTAAAGAGACGGAAGTGTGATTCTTTCCAAAGCACGTTAAGAATTCATCAATAAGTCTTTCAATTCCAGGATAATCGGTAGAGGAAAGGGAAGTTAGAGCTACCTCGTCGTAACCTGTAGATTTAAAAGAATCTTTAGCAATTTCCAGCAACCTCTTTTTGGACCTCACCCGGCAAGGTCCATATACTGCTTGGCTTTGGCAGAAACGGCAACTATGGGGACAACCTCGCTGTATCTCTAAGTTCAACCGATTCTGCGATATGTCGATTAATGGTACCAGTGGCGCCAGAGGATAATGAGAGGTCTCCAGATCCACTACTCTCTTCTCTATAATTTCCGGTGTTCCATCTCCCTTCCCCTGTATCTGTTCGATAGTGCCATCTTCTTTATAATTTACTTCATATAACGAGGGTACATAAACTCCGGGAATCTTTGCCAGCGATTTAAGGAGTCCATTTTCCTGGCGCTGTTTATAAGTTTCTATGATTTCCTCTATTACCTCCTCCCCATCTCCCAGGACAAAAGCATCAATAAAGTCGGCTAAAGGTTCGGGATTAGAAGCAGAAGGACCGCCCGCTATTATTAAAGGAAACTTTCCATCTCGGTTCCGGGAACGGAGAGGAATGTTTGCTAAATTTAGGACGTTCAGAATATTGGTATAAGATAATTCGTGCTGTAGAGTAAAACCAATAATATCGAAATCTCTAAGCGGTCTTTTTGACTCCAGGGAAAAAAGTGGAATTCCTCTCTCCTTCAATATCTCTTCTGCATCTAATCCTGGCGCATAGACCCTTTCAGCAAGCGAGTCTTCCCTCCCATTAATAATATAATAGAGAATTTGCAGTCCCAGATTAGACATACCCAGTTCATAGATATCAGGATAACATAAAGCAACTTTCACCTGGGTACTTTCCCAATCTTTATGGACCACATTCCACTCATTACCCAGATACCTGCCTGGTTTAGAAACAAATGGTAGAATGTTGTCCAGCATATTCTTTTCCAAATTCTAGTTCCCCCTCACCCTGACCCTCTCCCCCACAGGGAGAGGGGAATTGCTATGAAATTGTTACCAATACATAAAGTGGCGACTGTAAATATTCAAAAGAATCCCTGCCCCGACCATAGAAGTAATCAGGGATGAGCCTCCACAACTGACAAATGGTAAAGGAAGTCCGGTAATCGGCATAATTCCCATAGTCATTCCCAGATTAACAATAATCTGGAAAAAGAACATAGCCACAATGCCGCCTGCTAACAGGCTTCCAAAACGGTTCCTTGCCAGAGAAGCGATTCTTACTGCCCGCAAGAGCAAAATCAAGAAGAGTAAAATCAAAAACCCTGCCCCGAGAAATCCCATTTCCTCCGAAAGAAGAGAGAAGATGAAATCTGTATGTTGCGCTGGAAGAAAGCCGAGTCTCCCTTGAGTTCCTGTCAAAAGTCCCTTCCCCAGGAACCCACCTGAACCAATGGAGATTTGAGATTGGATTATGTGGTATCCGGCACCTAACGGGTCGATGGATGGTTTGATGAAGCAGACCAATCTCATCTTCTGATACTCTTTTAGAAAGAAGTCTAAAGGATAGGAGAGCATAATCCCGCTGGAGATAACTAAGGAAGCGAAGAGAAAATGGTTTACCCTCACACGAAATTTAAGTCTGGACAAAACATAACAGATGAGCCCAATAATTGCAATAACGACTATTATTAAGCCAAGAGTGGAAGAAAGGTTACTGAAAATTCTGGGGAAAAAAGTCTTATTTTGAGGGTCAAGAGCCAAAAGTAGAGGAATTCCCAGGGCCAAAATTCCCACAGAGATAATAGACACGAGATAGATTCGCCTCGCCCCTCCAAAATAGAGCATTGCCAAAAATATTGCCAGAAAGACCAAGGCCGAGCCAGGGTCGGGTTGCAATATGATAAGTGCCACAGGGGCAAGAGTTAACAAGAAAGGAACTATCAGTCCAGAAATTCTCTTCACTGCCTCAGGATAATTGGTGAAATATTGAGCGAGCATGATAATTAGACCGAGCTTGGCAAACTCAGCCGGCTGAAAGGCGAGATTGCCGATAGGGAGCCAGCTCCTTGCGCCACGCACACTCTTGCCGAAGAATAGAGTGAGGACTAATAGAAGAAGTGAAAATAGGTATATCCATTTCCCGTACTGATTGAATAACCGGTAATTTATTCCCATTACAACTATTATTAATGCTATCCCCAGGAGAGCATAAGAACCCTGCTTTGCATAGAAAGGAGTTTTTGCCGGGCTTCCATACATTGCACTATAAATCATCAAACAGCCAATGGCAATAAGAAGAACCATGGCGAAAAATAGATAGTAATCGAATCTTATAGAAATATCCTTAAGACGCATATGACTTCAATCCTTATAGACGAAAATTTCTGGCTCTTTCTCTCCTTTGAGAGTAAATACTCCATTCAATATCTTTCTGGCTAAGGGTGCAGCCGCACTGGCTCCATGCCCGCCGTGTTCCACCAGGACAGCTAAAGCAATTATGGGTTCCTCTTCTGGCGCATAACAGATAAACCAGGCATGGTCTCCTCCATGGGGATTCTGTGCAGTTCCCGTCTTGCCCGCCACACTCAATCTCTTAAACTTTAACACCTGAGAAGTGCCGGAGATAACAGCTTCTCTGAGTCCCTTTCTTACGATGGAGAGCGTCTCCGGAGAAATTTTCGGCTTTACCACAACTTTGGGCTGGAAAGTCTTAATTATATCTCCCTGTCCATTTATTATTTTTTTAACAATAAATGGTTTATAAATTACGCCTCCATTGGCTACCAGACTGATCAAACTTGCCATCTGTAGAGGACTAACTTCCACATAACCCTGACCAATGCTCATATTAGCTGTATCACCGGGATACCACTGTTCACCAAAATTTGTCTTTTTCCAGGTGGAATCCGGTACCAGACCGCTTGCCTCCGAAGGCAGGGAAATGCCAATTTGTCTCGCCAATCCCAACATGCGAGCATACCTTGCCAACCTGTCCTCTCCTACTCTCAAACCGAGCTGATAGAAAAATACGTCACAAGACTTAGCAATCGCCTGAACAATGTCCAGATGACCATGCCCTCTCTCTTTCCAGCACTTAAATTCTCTATTTCCTATTTGTAAGCTCCCCCAGCAACCCAAAGTCTCATCTGCAGTTATCACTCCCTCCTCCAAGCCAGCTATGGCAGTAATAATTTTAAACAGAGAGCCAGGAGCATACTGACTTTGAATTACCCTATTGAACATGGGAAATCCCGGGTCGGTAAATAACTCCTGAGTACGAGTGGGAGTGAGACGTTCGGTAAACAGATTAGGGTCGAAATCGGGTTTACTTACCAGGGCTAAAATTTCACCATTGGCAGGGTTGATTGCACAAATGGCACCTGCTTTGCCTTTCAGGGATTCTTCACAGAGTCTCTGGATTCTCTCATCAAGGGTCAGAATCATACTATCACCTTCCTCGGGCAAGACGCTACTAATTATTCGCAGCTGGCGGCCACTAGCGTCCATCTCTACCTGGCGGCCACCGCTCTTCCCTCGTAAAGAACTATCGTAAATCTTCTCTACGCCAGATTTTCCGATAATATCACCCAACCTGTATCCAGCCCTGGATAGAGCACGTAGCTCTTTCGGCCCAATCTCTCCCAGATGTCCTAGAAGATGGCTGGCAAAATTTCTGTGTAGATAATGGCGTTTAGGTTGGACTTCAATATTTACACCAGGAAGGTTAACTTTCTCCTCTGCCAGGCAGAACACCTTGGGGCGGGGAACGTTTTCAGCCAGAAGGATACTATTTAATGGCTGGCGAATCGAAGAGCGCACCTTTGCTAACATTGAATGGTGGTCGAGATTCAGAATCTCGCCTAATCTCCTGAGTATCTCTTCCGTTTCCTCTCGGGTCAAATTGGTGGGCGAAAAGAGAACCGAAAAGGACCCTATATTCTCCACCATAACTTTGCCATTCCGGTCGTAGATAATGCCCCGGGGAGCAGGGTCGAAAAAAAGCTGGATACGGTTGGCTTCGGAACGTTTGTAAAGCTCCCCTTTTTTGATTATTTGCAGGCTGAATAGCCGTATGAAAAGAATGGCAAGAGTGGCGATTACGAAATATCTAAACCACACCAGAGATCTCTGAAGTCTCGCCTCAAATTGCCGATCGATTTCGCTCTGGTGCATAAACTCCTCCCCCCCATAACTTCTCCCATCGTTCTATTATCCAGAACCATAAAGGAGCCAGGAGACCATTATAAACGGGATAAAAAATAACTACAAAGAACGGAACCCCGGGTGGGGGTTGCCCAAAGAAAATTTTTATCCAATACATACTCCAGTACTGAAAAAGGCAGGCAAAAAATACCACAAATATCTGGCTAATGGGATTCCCTCTAACCAGTCTCTTTTGTAATCTACCTACGAAGAAGCCGATCAGGGTCTTGATTAGACTATTAGCCCCGAAGAGCCCAAAAGCAAAGAGGTCCTGAAGCAGCCCAAAAAAAAACCGATGGGAATGCCCAATGTAGGACCATGCTTCAGCGAGAAGTAAACGACTCCTATAAGTATCAGGTCAGGAGTGACATCTCTTATGGCTAAGTGACGGAGAAAAACAATCTGAATTGTCATAAATAGAAGGAGGGATATCAAAAAGAAGATATGTTTTTTCAATTTCACCAATCCTTTATAGATTATTTTTTATTATCTGGACGTCCTCTAGCTGATTCATATTCACGCGAGGAACCACCCGGGCCCGCTTCTCTAACCCCCCCACCCCGGTTAGAACTTCCTCAACCGAGCCAATAACCAGTCCCGCGGGAAATATCCTTCCCATACCGGAAGTTATGATCAGGTCACCCGTTTCCAAATCTGCAGTGGGAGATAGATATTTGAGCAGAAGGAACCTCTCTCCTGTCCCGGCAATCACTCCTTTCTCCCGGCTTCTCTGAACCATGGCCGCCAACTCACTGTTGGCATCGGTTATCAACAGAACCTTACTCATATCAGAGGCGGACTCACTAATCCTGCCCACTACTGCCATTCCATTCTGTTGTGGATTCTCACTTTCCTGCCAGGCAACCACAGGTGTATCTTTTTGAAATCCTTGATTTATCCCTTTATCAACGAGTAACCCGGAAGAGAACAAGGAAGGAGTCCATCCTACCACTCTGGCCGAAACCAGTTCATAAGGAGCATTCTCCTGGTAATTTAGGATTCTCTTCAACCTTTTACTTTCGGAAATGGTTTCCTGGAGTTTCTCCCTCTCCTGGAGAAGAGAAGTTATTCTCTCCCTAAGGATTCTATTTTCCTCTCGAGCAGAAACGAACTGGGATATGCTCTCCCCAATTCGACCAGTTTCACTCAACAGCTTGCTTACTATCCTGGGATTAGGAGCCAGAAAATACAAGGAAAGAGTTCTGCCCAGTTCAACCATCCGACCTGTGCGAAAGATGAGAAGTAAAAGAGAAATGGAGAGATAAATTATTAATAGCCTGAGCATTCTATGCTTCTCTTTGAGTAGCACCTAAATCACCTCGGTAAGATAATATTCTATTTTTTGTTTCCTTTTCTTAATTTTTCCAGTTCTTCCAGATAGGTGCCAGCTCCCAGGACTACGCAGGTGAGTGGGTCAGGGGCGAGATTGACCGGAAGTTCAGTCTCTCTGCTCAATAGTTCAGGGAGCCCGGAGAGTAACGCTCCCCCTCCTACCAGAATGATTCCCCGGTCAACAAGGTCAGCAGACAACTCGGCAGGAGTATCCTCTAATGTGTCTTTGATCAGGCTTACAATAGTTCTGATTGGGCCTTTCAGTGCCTCGTGCATCTCCCCGGAAGAAACCTTGACAGTTTTGGGCAAGCCAGTACCAAGGTCGCGACCTTTAACTTTGATTGTCTTCTGTTCCTTTTCCGGCATAGCAGTACCAATCCTGATCTTCGTCTCTTCCGCTGTCCTTTCTCCGATTAATAAATTCCTCTCTTTTTTAAAATAGCTTATAATGGCCTCGTCCACTTCATCACCAGCTACTCGAACTGACCTGGAAAGCACCATCCCACCTAGAGAGATAACCGCCACTTCAGTCGTGCCCCCTCCGATATCGACTACCATATTCCCTGCCGGGTCCTGAACGGGAACTTCAGCACCGATAGCTGCGGCCATTGGTTCGTCGATTAAGTGTATCTCCCGTGCTCCCGCCTGTTCAGAAGCATCTCTAACCGCGCGCCTTTCCACTTCAGTAATACAGGAAGGAACTCCGATCACTACCCGCGGATGGAGTAAGCTCCGTCGGTTATGAACCTTCTTTATGAAATGTCGAATCATTTTCTCTGTTACTTCAAAGTCGGCAATAACTCCATCCCTCATAGGACGAAAAGCAGTTATATTGGCCGGCGTCTTGCCCACCATTTTCTTGGCTTCAGTACCCACCGCCAAAATATCTCCTGTGTCTTGATTTATTGCCACTACTGAAGGTTCCCAGAGGACAATACCTTGCCCTTTCACATATACAAGCGTAGTAGACGTCCCCAGGTCTATTCCCATATCATTAGAAAATAATCCTAAAAGAAAATTAAACATCCGCTTCTCCCTATTCCGACTTCTCCAAAGGGCCGCAAAGCTTAACCAAATCTACCCTCGCCCTATCCCCCTGTCGATAGCCCAATTTAATGATTTTTGTATAGCCTCCTGGCCTTTCCTTAAATCTCGGCACCAAAGTCTCAAATATTTTGCTGATGACTTCTTTATCCTTAATTTCCTTGTTTACTTCTCGAAAGCTATTCAATCCGCCCTTTTTTGCTTTAGTAATCACCTTCTCGGCGAACCTTCTCAGCTCTTTGGCTTTTTCTTCTGTAGTTACAATCTGTTCATGCCTGAATAGTGCCGTGGCAAGACTAATCAATAGCGCTTTACGCTCGCTTGTTGTGCGACCCAATTTTCTTCCAGCTCTTCCCTCACGCATACATCGATTCCTCTATTTCTTCTCTTTCTCTTTAACTTTTTCGGGGATAGCCATTCCCAAAGATAGCTCTACCCCTTTCTGTTTACCCAATTCGGCAATCTTTTTCTTTATTTCATTCAACGATTTCTTTCCGAAGTTTCGGAAACCCAGTAACTTATCCTCTGTCTGTTTTACCAGATCTCCAATAGTCTTAATTTTAGCGCGATTCAGGCAATTTATAGACCGAACAGTTAGCTCTATGATATTCACCGGAAGAGCCAAAACGGACTCCAGGACCTCCTCGGACTTCTCTTTCTCCGGCGGTTTCTCTTCTTCTTCAGGTTGCTCCTCAAAACCGATAAATATATTCAACGAATCTTTCAAAATTTTCGATGCGTACGCTAAAGCGTCAACCGGTTTTACGCTGCCATCAGTCCATATCTCCAGAATCAATCTGTCGTAATCGATTGATCGCCCCACGCGAGCATTTTCCACATCATAATTTACCTTTACCACCGGAGTAAAAATTGCATCAACAGATATCATCCCCAGTTCCTGATTGGCGCGGGGATTCTGTTCAGCAGGCAAGTATCCCCGACCCTTAGAAACTTCTATTTCCATCTCCAGGTTGGTATCTTTGTCCAGACTGGCTATATGGGTGGAGGGATTTAAGATTTCGATGTTACTATTTAGCTCAATGTCCTTTGCCGTTACTTCCCCTTTTTTTGTTGCCTTCAAATATATCTTTTCCGGCCCCTCACTGTAGAGTTTGAATCGAAGAGACTTCAAGTTCAGGATTATCTGGGTAACATCTTCAACCACGCCGGGTATTGTGGAAAACTCATGCATCACCCCCCTAATTTTTACACCGGTAACTGCCGCACCTTCCAACGAAGAAAGCAAGATTCTGCGTATCGAATTTCCAATCGTATGCCCGTAGCCTCTCTCGAATGGTTCGGCGCTAAACTTGCTATAACTATCGGTGGCGGTCTCTTCATCACAGATAATTCTTTTCGGCATCTGGAAATCTTTAAGCCTCATATTACCTACCCCCTAAAAGTTATAAATTATGAACCACAAATTAAAATTCAAAGAACCAGAACTTGCCATTGGGCTTTTTTCATAAATCATAATTTACTTGGAATATAATTCCACAATTAGCTGTTCTTGAACCGGGATGGAAATCTCTTCCCTCTTGGGAAGTTCCAATATTCTACCTGCATTAGTCGATGGGTCGAATTCCATCCAGGCAGGAAAACCCCGTTCTTTAGCCTTTTCCTGCGCAGCCTTGACAATTTCCAGCTGTTTACTCTTTTCATCCAAAGAGATTCTGTCGCCAATCTTCACCTGATAAGACGGAATATTGACACACCGTCCATTAACTCTGACATGTCGGTGCCTGACTAATTGACGCGCCTGATTTCTGGAGGAGGCAAATCCCAGACGAAAAACAATGTTGTCCAGTCTTAATTCCAATAGCCTGAGAAGGTTTTCACCCGGTAATCCTTTTTTCCTTTCTGCTGTTTTAAAGTATTTACGAAACTGTTTCTCCAGAATTCCCGACATTAGCCGGGCTCTCTGTTTCTCTCTTAATTGTATTCCGTACTCGGATAATCTTTCGCGTACCTCTCCCCGTTCACCAGAAACAGAAGCCTGTCTCTCAATGGGACACTTAGGGGAAAAACACCTTTCTCCCTTCAGGAACAGCTTTATCTTTTCCCGACGACACAATTTGCATACCGAACCATGATATCTAGCCACAACAACCTCCTTAACAAAATCACCAATTTAAAAATAGTTTGTGAAAAGCTCTTGGAATTTCAGCCAAAAAACGAGGACGACTCATTTGCTTCCAAGCAAAAATCTGTCCCAGCCCCGATGAAATCGGGGCGAGTTTATTTTTGCACCTTACAAAGTTCGAAGTTTTTTGGCGTTAAGAAATTCTTGAGCAATGAACAAACTATTTTTAAATTTTATCCTTTACACCCTTCTCTGTTTTGGTGGACGGCAACCATTATGGGGAATTGGCGTTACGTCTTTGATGCTGGTAATTTCCAATCCTGCTGATTGCAAGGAACGGATAGCCGTCTCCCTGCCCGACCCGGGTCCCTTCACGAAGACAGCAACCTGCTTCATACCCTGCTCAATTGCCTTTCTGGCAGTTGCCGTGGCTGCCAATTGGGCAGCGAAGGGAGTCCCTTTACGGGCTCCTTTGAACCCTGAGATTCCAGCTGAACCCCAGGCAATAGCGTTTCCGCTCTTATCAGTTATGGTGATTAGAGTATTATTGAAGGTAGCCTGAATATATGCCTTGCCTTCAAGTACATGCTTTGCCAGTTTCTCCTTCGGGGGAGCAGCTTTCTTTTCAGCCATGGTTTCTTTCGCTGCAGTAGCTTTTTTCTCAGCCATAACCTTTTTCGTGGAAGAAGCTTTCTTCTCAGCCATGTTTTATTCTTCTCCTTCCTTTACTTCTTTCTTGACAGTGCCGACTGTCTTTCTTCTGCCTCGCTTGGTGCGAGCATTAGTCCTTGTCCTTTGCCCCCGTACCGGCAATCCCCGACGGTGGCGTAGACCTCGATATGAGCCGATGTCAATCAATCTCTTAACGTTCCCCTGAACAATTCGCCTGAGCTCCCCTTCCACGCGGAAATTCCTCTGGATTATTGTCTGTATGGTGTTTATTTCACTTTCTGTCAGGTCCTTTACCCTGGTATCAGGCTTGACTCCTGCCTCGCGGAGAATCTCATTGGAGGAACTTCTCCCAATTCCATAAATATAAGTTAAACCAATCTCCACTCTCTTCTGCGAAGGCAATTCTACTCCTGCTATACGAGCCATACGCTACTCCTTTCTTCTTCATCCCGCCTCTCCCTGAGGGGCGGGGTTCACCCTTGCTTTTGTTTATGTCTGGGGTTGGTGCAGATTATTCTTATTACTCCTTTTCTCTTAATTATTTTACATTTTTTACATATCGGTCTAACGGAAGCTCTTACTTTCATTGAAAACCTCTACTTATGACGATAAACTATCCTTCCTCTAGTCAGGTCATACGGAGAAAGTTCTACCTTAACTTTATCCCCGGCCAGTATCTTGATGAAATGCATCCTCATCTTGCCGGAAATGTGAGCTAAAACCCTATGGCCATTATCCAGCTCAACCCTGAACATAGCATTGGGTAAAGCTTCGATGACTGTTCCTTCTACTTCAATCTTTTCTTCCTTTGGCATAGCCCCTCCTGAAAATAATTAATGCAGTTCCGTGAGTATCTCCGGGCCGTTATCCATAATTGCTACTGTATGTTCAAAATGGCAAGACAGACTGCCATCAGCAGTAACAACTGTCCAGTTGTCATCAAGAGTTTCTATCTCATATTCTCCCATATTAACCATAGGCTCAAGGGCAAAGACCATGCCTTCTTTCAAGTAGGGACCGGTAGACTTCTTCCCAAAATTGGGAATCTGAGGCTCCTCATGCATTTTCTGTCCAATTCCATGGCCTACTAAATCCCTGACTACGGAGAAGCCGTTACTTTCGGCGCATTCTTGAATTGCAGAAGATATATCGTAGAGTCTATTGCCCGCTACCATTTGACTAATTCCAGAAACCAAAGCACTCTTGGTAACTGCTATTAACCTTCGGGCGTCTTCAGATATATTTCCCACAGGCAAAGTTATGGCCATGTCGCTATAGTAACCCTGGTGAATAACTCCAAAGTCGAGGCTGATAATATCTCCCTCACGCAACCTGTAGCTTCCGGGAATTCCATGAACTATCTGGTCATTAACCGAAGTGCAGATGGAGGCGGGAAACCCTCGAAAACCGAGAAACGCGGAACGAGCCTTATGCATTTTTATCAAGGTAGAAGCAACTCTGTCCAGCTCCTTGGTAGTCACTCCCGGCTTTACCTTTTCTATCAACTTCTGAGAGAGCTGGGCAGCAATTTGGCCACTTCTTCTCATTTTCTCTATTTCTTTAGTAGATTTCAATATAATCATATATAGTTAGCCAGGACTTTTAGGCCTTCAACTGCCACCATCCAGCACTTTACATAACTCCTCAAAGACTTCATCTATGGTCCTGTTGGCATTAATTTTTGCCAGAAGACTACGACTTTGATAATACTCAATAAGAGGGTGTGTCTCTTTCTCGTAAGTCTTCATCCTTTCTCTTACTGTTACTTCCTTATCGTCTTCACGTTGAGACAATTGCGTCCCACACCCATCACATAAATCCGGAGTACGTGGCGGATTAAAAACCAAATGGAAAGTGGCTCCACAGCGAGGACAACTCCTCCTGCCACTCAACCGTTTAACTGCTTCCTCTTCACTTAGCTCCAGGTAAAGAACGCGATCGATGGCTATGTCACTCTCCTGAAGAAAACCATTTAACGATTCTGCCTGGGGAAGTGTGCGCGGGAAACCGTCCAGAATAAATCCTTTCTCGCAATCTTCTTCTCCCAGCCTCTTCCTTACGATTTCCACAGCAATCCTGTCAGGAACCAGCCCGCCCGAATGGATAATCTCTCGCGTTTCTCTATCCAGATAACCTTCCTCTCCCAAGCCCGCCCGCAGGATGTCTCCACTGGAAACATGGGGAAGACCATATTTTTCTGCAATCCTTTTCGCCTGGGTGCCCTTACCACTCCCAGGAGGACCTAAAAGAACTAACTTCATAATTAAAAAATCTCAATTATAGATTACCTGATATTAAAATATCTTCCTTTTATTCTCCCCTTCCTCATAAACCCTTCATAATGACGCATAATCAGATGAGATTCTATCTGGCCTATAGTATCTAAAGCAACTCCGACTACAATCAGTATTGCGGTCCCTCCAAAAATGGTGGCAAGCATAGGAGGAGCGTTAACCCAGCCTATAGGATATTGCGGAAGAATAGCGATACAGACCACAAATAATGCACCTGCCAGAGTGATTCTGGTCAATACCCGGTCAATATAGGAGGCTGTCGATTGTCCAGGCCTTATCCCGGGAATGAAACCACCCCACTTCTTCATATTCTCAGCCAGGTCATTAGGATTGAAGGTAATTGCCGTGTAGAAGTAACAGAAGAATATAATCAGACCGCCATACATAATTGTGTAAATCCACTGCCCGGGTCGCAGAAAACCACCAATTTTCTGCATAAGCGCGACATTGGGAAAGAACTGAGCAATGGTTGCCGGGAACATCATTATAGCCACAGAAAATATGACGGCAATTACTCCTGATTGGTCTACCTTGAGAGGAAGGAACGTGGATTGCCCTCCGTACATCTTGCGTCCAATAATTCTTTTGGCATACTGTACGGGAATCTTCCTCTGAGCCTGCTCCACCCAGACTACACTGGTAGTAATACCAAATACCAATACTGCCAAAAACAGGATTCCAAAGAGTGTCATCTCTTCACTTTGGAACAGACGAAAAGTATTCCCCACTGCCACCGGCAAACGGTCCACAATGCCGGCAAAGATAATAAGGGATATTCCGTTCCCCACGCCTTTCTCGGTAATCTGTTCTCCCAGCCACATAATAAACACAGTCCCGGTAGTCAAAGTCAAAATAGTTAGGAGTTGAAAACTTAGGCCGGGATTCTTTACTACAGAAGCTCCGGTTGGCGCTTTCATCGTTTGCATCCAGAAAGTCAATCCGAAAGACTGGATGGCGGCTATGAACAGCGTGGCGTAACGGGTTATCTGAGTAATCTTTCTTCTACCAAACTCTCCTTCTTTGGACAGTCTCTCAAGGTAGGGAACGGCCGTCTGTAGAAGGGACATAATAATAGAAGCGTTAATGTAGGGCATAATACCTAAAGAAAAAATGGATAATCTGTTGAGGGCTCCTCCGGAAAACATATCCAAAAAGCCGAATAGAGTTCCCCGTTGAGTCTCAAAAAAAGCTTTAAGCGCTGAGGCATCGATTCCTGGAGTAGGAATGGCTGCTCCCAACCTATATACTGCCAGAATTCCCAGGGTAAATATTATCTTCTTCTTCAATTCCGGTATCTTAAAAATATCAGCTACGCTCTTTAACATTGCCAATTCTCCTATTTGGCCAAAATTTCCACACTGCCCCCTGCTTTTAAAATCTTCTCTCGGGCACTCTTGCTAAAGCCAGCCACTTTTACCTTCAACTTTTTTGTTATCTCCCCGCTTCCCAGAATCTTTATTGGCAAATCTTTGTTCACTAATCCTTTCTGTTTAAGGGTGGAAGGGGTAACTTCCTCATTATCATTAAATTTTTCCTCCAGACTTCTCAGATTCACTATGTTATATTCCTTCTTGAAGATTCCGGTAAATCCTCTCTTGGGCAGACGCCGAATAAGAGGCATCTGACCCCCTTCAAAACCGAGGCGTACTCCTCCCCCTGAGCGGCTTTTCTGCCCTTTAGTTCCACGACCGCTTGTGCCGCCGTGACCCGACCCCGGGCCCCGGCCTACTCTTTTCTTCTTATGTTTACTACCGATATCAGGAGTGAGCTCCGAAAGTTTCATTTCTCCATCCTTCACAATTCTTCTGCCTTCTTGCCTCTAACCTCTGCAACCATCTCCTTCGTCCTCAGGCTTTCCAGTCCTTGCATTGTAGCATAAACTACATTAATTGGATTATTCGACTTAAGCGATTTAGTGAGAATATCCTTTATACCTGCTGCTTCCACTACAGCTCTTACCGGACCCCCCGCTATTATCCCGGTTCCCGGGCTGGCAGGCTTTAACAGCACCCGTCCAGCTCCAAAGCGACCGATTACCTCATGAGGAATCGTGGTGCCTCTCAGAGGAACAGCAATGAGCTTCTTTTCGGCTCTTGCTGTGCCTTTTTGAATAGCAGACTGAACTTCTCTTGCCTTGCCCATCCCACAACCCACATAACCATTCCCGTTCCCCACAACTACCAGCGCAGTAAAGCCAAACCGTTTACCTCCCTTGACTACTTTAGCCACTCTATTAACACTTACCACTATCTGTTTTAGTTCTAAACCTTCTGCACTAATCCTTGCCAACTTATCTCCTCTCTATCCTCTCAATATTTGAAAGATAGTCTGTGAAGAGCACTGGGAATCTTAGCCAAAAAACGAGGACGACTCATTCTCTTTCAAGCAAATCATTGTTTGATCCCCGATGAAATCGGGGAGAGTTTTGATTTGCGCCCTGCAGAGTCCGAAGTTTTTCGGCGTTAAGAAATTCCTTGGCTATGAACAAACTATTTTTCAAAATTTTAATCCGCTTTTGCGGCAAGCTTCAGCCAGGCTCTTTACTCTCCCATGGTAATTATATCCACTCTTGTCGAACGCTACCCTCTTAACGCCTGAGGCTTTCGACTTCTCACCGATTAGTTCCCCCACCAGAGCTGCCGCCTCGCTCTTTTTCAATTTCTGAATTTTCTTTTTGATTTCTGGAGAAAGCGTGGAAGCTGCCACAATTGTCTTACCACGCTGGTCATCTACTATTTGGGCATAAATGTGCCGCAAACTTTTATGGACACATAGTCTGGGATGGGACTTCGTTCCCCAAATCTTCTTCCTTACTCTCAGGTGTCTCCTTTTTCTTCGAGCTGAACGGGTAACCAAACTATTTCCCTCCCTTGGGAGCTCCGGCAGTTACTGCGGCAGCTTTGCCTACTTTCCTTTTGATATGTTCGTCTACGTATCGGATCCCTTTCCCCTTATAAGGCTCAGGCGGTCTGAACCTTCTTATCTTAGCAGCAACTTCACCCACCAGTTGCTTATCGATCCCGGAAACCATAATTTGTGTCTGCTTCTCCACTTTTATGTCGATTCCTTCAGGTAATGAAAATTTTACCGGATGAGAATAACCCAATTGTAAATTTAAGATTCTGCCCTCTAACTTTGCTCTATAACCCATGCCTGTAATAATCAGTTCTTTGCGAAAACCTTTGGTTACTCCTATAATCAGATTATTAATAAGACTGCGAGCCAATCCATGGAGCGAACGATAGTATTTATTATTAGAAAGCCTTTCTACAAGAATTTGGCCATCCTTTTTGGTAACTTTTATTTTGGGATACAGTTTTTGAGCCAGTCTTCCTAAAGGACCACTCACTTCCACGAGGTCCCCGCTTATTTTTACTTCCACTCCCTCTGGCACGGCAATCGGTTTTTTACCTGTTCTGGACATCTCCCTCACCACACATAACAGATTACCTCTCCGCCAAGGTTCGACTCCCGACATTTCTTGGCACTCATCACTCCCTGAGAAGTTGAAATAATCGCCACGCCGAGTCCCCTGTATACCCGGGGAAGCTCATCGGCCCCACAATAGAACCTTCTCCCTGGCCGAGAAATTCGCCTAAGACCCTTAATAACCCTGTCCTGCTCCGGAGTATACTTCAGGTAAACTCTCAAAATCCCCTGTTTGCGGTCGGAGATAAACTTATAGTTAGCTATATATCCTTCCTCTTTCAAAACTTTTACTATTTTCTCTTTTAACTTTGATGCGGGAATATCTACTTTCCCTTTCATCTTTTGATTGGCGTTACGAATCCTCGTAAGCATATCTGCAATGGGATCAGAAATAGACAATCTATTTCCTCCTTTTTACCAGCTGGATTTTATCACTCCCGGGATTTCTCCCTGTCGCGCCAACCTGCGGAAACAGATTCTGCACAGCGCAAAGTCGCGCATATATCCTCTCGACCTACCGCAAAGACGGCAGCGATTATACTTTCTTGTACCAAACTTTACTGACCGTTTGGCCTTGGCAATTAGACTCTTCTTCGCCAAAAAATCCTCCTTCTGTGAATCTACCGTTAATTCCCAACATGTGAAAATAGTTTGTGAACAGCTATATGCCCCTAATGCGAAGGGATTTGGTTGCAGCGAGCATTAGAATTCTTAGCCAAAAATCGAAGAAAAGAGTTTATCCCCACCAGGGGGAAACTCCTGAGATTCTTGGCCGTGCTCGAAGAGTAAGAAATTGTCAGCGAGCGAACCAAATCCCGAGCACATTCCTCAAGCGATGAAAAAACTATTTTCAAAGATCTATGTCTTTCGAAAAGGCATACCGAAAAGGTTCAATAACTCATATGCCTCGTCTCTATTTTTGGCCGTGGTTACTATGCTTACGTTTAATCCTTTGATTTTACCGACTTTATCTATGTTAATCTCAGGAAAAATTGTATGCTCCTGAATTCCCAGATTATAATTTCCCTGACCGTCAAATCCATCACGGGAAACTCCCCGAAAATCACGGACCCTGGGCAATGCCACATTAATCAAACGATCCAGAAACTCATACATCATAGCTCCGTGGAGGGTGACTTTGCATCCTATGGGCATTCCTTTGCGGAGTTTAAAGTTGGAAATCGACTTTTTCGCCCTGGTCACAATGGGCTTCTGTCCTGTTATCGCTGCTAACTCTCCCACTGCTTCGTCCAAAACCTTAATATCCTCTCTTGCTATGGAGACTCCCATATTTATTACTATCTTATCTATTCTGGGCACTTCCATAATATTTTCATACTTTAGGCGTTCCATCAGTTGCGGAATCATCTTTTTCTTATATAATTCTACTAACCGCGCCATCTTGCTTTCCCTATACTATCATTTCTCCACATCTTCGGCAAACTCTTATCTTCTTACCATCACTTAAGTGGTCTATCTTCACTCGGGTGGGCTGGTTACATTTGGGACAAATCAACTGTACATTGGAGATATGAATGGGAGATTCTTTTTCGGTAATCCCACCTGGCGTAGTCTGTGTTGCCCGGGCATGCCTTTTTATGAAATTTATCTTGCTTACTACCACCCGGGAAGCTGCAGGAAACACTTTCAGGACTTCGCCTTTTTTGCCTTTGTCTTTACCCGCCTTTACTACTACCTTATCCTTCTTTCTAATCGGCAACATATCAATTTCCCTTATACCACTTCCGGAGCCAGAGAGATTATCTTGGTGAATCCCTTATCTCTCAGTTCACGGGCAATTGGCCCAAAAATTCGAGTTCCCCTGGGTTCGTTGTTGGCGTCCACAATTACTGCACCGTTTTCATCAAATTTGACATAGGAACCATCGGGTCGGCGTATCCATTTCTTCATTCTAACAATCACTGCCCTTACAACCTCCCCTTTCTTAATCGCAGCGTCTGGCAAAGCATCTTTTACTGAAGCCCTGATTATATCACCTACTACTGCATATCTTTTCTTAGTTCCGCCCAGGACCCCTATGCAGGCAATTTTTCTCGCTCCTGTATTGTCGGCTATATTTAATCGAGTGCGCATCTGTATCACGTTAAATTTCCTCTGCCTTCTCCAGGACTTCCAGAACTCGCCATCTCTTTCTCTTACTCAAGGGTCTAGTTTCGGCGATTCTCACCTTATCCCCTACGTGGGATTCGTTCTTGGGATCATCCACCATAAATTTCTTTCTTCTTTTAATAACCTTTTCATATTGAGGATGCCTGAACAATCTTTCCACCGCTACTATTCTGGTCTTCTCCATCTTATCACCGACCACTCTACCAATCCTGATCTTTCGTCTTGCTTGACCTTCTCTCATCCTTTCTCCCTTTGTTCTTCTCTTTCCTTAGATAGTTTACTCTCTGCCAGAACTGTCTTAATCCGTGCAATATCTCTTCGCATAAGCCTGATTTCCAGGGGATTCTTCAATTGACCTGAGGCGTTTTTGAATTTCAACTGAAATAGTTTCTGCACAGTCTCGTTTAACTTCTGCTCTAATTCGGCTACACTCAATTCTCGCAACTTACTCGCTTTCATCTCTTTTTCTATCAGCCCTTTCAAACATTAAAAATCCTATCATTCCCCTCTTGCCAAAAACGCTGTCTTTACCGACAATTTATGACTGGCCATCTTCATCGCTATTTCTGCCTCAGGCCTTTTAACCCCTTCGATTTCAAAGAGAACCCTCCCCGGCTTGACCACAGCTACCCACCCGGACGGGGCACCCTTTCCTTTTCCCATGCGCGTCTCTGCTGGTTTCTTGGTAATCGCCTTGTCGGGAAAAATTCTAATCCACACTTTTCCGCCTTTCTTTAAAGAGCGGGTCAAAGCTACTCGCGCAGCCTCAATCTGTTGCGCTGTCAGCCAGGCGGGCTCGAGAGCTTGTAATCCAAACTCGCCAAAATTTATCTTATTTCCGCGTAAAGCTATGCCCTTCCTCACTCCCCGCTNNATCCTTTTCACTCTTTTCTTCTTTTTCTTCTTTTTTTTCTTCTTTTTCTTTTTTCTCTTCTTTTTGAGCAGGTTCGCTAACCTCCCCCTGTGGAGCCTTTTTGGTGAGCTCCTCCTTAAAAATCCAAACCTTAACTCCAATCTGACCATACGTGGTAAAGCTTTCAGCAAAGCCATAATCGATATCGGCTCGAAAAGTCTGCAAAGGAATACGTCCCTCTTTCAGCCACTCGGTACGGGCTATCTCTGCCCCGCCAAGCCGACCACTAACGCATACCTTAATCCCTCCTGCTCCGCCATCCATTGCCCGGGAAATTGCCCTCTTCATTACTCTCCGATAAGGCATTTTCTTCTCCAACTGCATGGCAATCCCTGCAGCCACAACCTGAGCGTCCAGTTCCGGTTTCCTTATGGGGATAATGTTAATAAACACTTTCTGATCTGTTAATTCTTCTAAATCCGTTCTTAAATTCTCAATATCAGCACCTCTCTTGCCAATCACCACTCCTGGTCTTGCCGTATGGATATCGACTCGCAAAGATTTACCCGCGCGCTCGATTCTTACTTTGCCCACTCCAGTCTGATGAAGCTTCTTCTTAATAAACTCCCTTATAGTTATATCTTCGTGGAGCATCTGGCGAAGGTTCTTCCCTCCAAACCATTTTGCATCCCAGCTCTTAATGAAACCGAGACGACTTCCCACTGGATGAACTTTTTGTCCCATTTTTCTACCCCCTTGCAAGAGCCTTACGACTCTCCACAGCTATATGTATATGGCAAGTTTTCCTTTGATAAATAGCTCCTCGACCCATAGCCCGAGGCCTTAAACGTTTCAACACAGGGCCTTCTCCAACATATGCTTCTACGATATATAGATTCGGTTCGTCTCCAGGTGTTCTGGTATTGGCCACTGCTGATTTTAATACTTTCTCCACAGCCTTAGCTGCCCGTCGCCGGGTAAATTTTAAGATTTGATAAGCCTCCAGTACCCCTTTACCTCGAATCAAATCCAAGACCCGACCGACTTTCCTGGGGCCTAACCTTACAAATCTGGCTATTGCCCTTGTTGCCACTCGATAAACTCCTTATTTTAAGTTAGCGCCGTAATCTCTTTGGTATGGGCCGCACCATGGCCCTTGAAAAATCTTGTGGGAGCAAACTCTCCCAACCGATGGCCCACCATATTCTCAGCCAAATAGATAGGAATGAATTTCTTCCCATTATAGACTGCTATAGTATGCCCGACAAATTCAGGAGCTATTACCGAACTTCTTGCCCATGTCTTTATTACCTTCTTTTGACCGGAGGCATTCATCTGTTCAATCTTTTTCAGAAGTTTCTCGTCCACATAGGGCCCTTTTTTGGTAGACCTGGACACTTTTACTTTCTCCTTTTCAGAATTAGTGCATCGGACCTCTTCTTTTTTCTCGTTTTGAAGCCCTTAGATAGCTGTCCCCAAGGAGCGCGAGGCAAATTGCGGCCTTTACTCTTGCCCCGGCCACCTCCCAGGGGATGGTCAACGGGATTCATTGCTACCCCCCTCACTGTTGGTCGAATACCCAGACGGCGCCTGATTCCTGCGCTCCCCAACTTAATACTCGCACGTTCAATGTTTCCCAATTGCCCAATAGTAGCTCTACAATCGAGAGAAGCAAGTCTAATTTCCCCGGAAGGGAGTTTCAATTGAGCAAATTTGTCTTCTTTAGCAATTATCTGGGCAGATGACCCGGCACTTCTAGCCAGCTGACCACCAGAGCCCGGCCTTAATTCGATATTATGAACCATCGAGCCCACGGGCATGTTTCTCAAGGGGAGACTGTTGCCCGTAGTAATAGAGGCAGAATCTCCACTCTCCACGGTATCACCCACTCGCAAGCCAAGAGGCTGAAGAATGTATCTTTTCTCTCCATCAGCATATTGCAAAAGAGCAATTCGACAGGAACGATTGGGGTCGTATTCTATGGCAATAACCTTGGCCGGGATGTTAAACTTATCTCTTTTAAAATCTATGATTCTGTACTTTCGTTTGTGACCGCCTCCCCTATGCCTGGACGTAATCCGTCCGGAAGCACTCCTGCCCCCACGGGAACGCAGACCAACCGTTAGCGATTTCTCTGGCTCGGTCTTGGTAATTTCATCTCTGGCCACTCTTGTTGTAGCAAGCCTGCGAGCTGGCGATGTAGGTTTATATTTCTTTATTGCCATTTCTTTCCCCTCACCTAACAACATCTAAAAGATGGTTTGTGAATAGCGTTTTGGAATTTTAGCCAAAAAACAACCTATTCCCCTAATGCGAAGGGATTTGGTGTAGCGAGCATTAGAATTTTTAGCCAAAAAATCG
This sequence comes from bacterium, assembly GCA_011773355.1. Lineage (GTDB taxonomy): Bacteria > UBA6262 > WVXT01 > WVXT01 > WVXT01 > WVXT01. The sequence continues at coordinate 12,994 of WVXT01000046.1, read as the reverse complement.
AAGAAAAGAGTTTAGCCCCGCGAAGATGGGGGAAACTCCTGAGATTTTTGGCGGTGCTCAAAGAGCAAAAAATTCTCAGGGAGCGAACCAAATCCCGAGCAAATCCCTATGCTCCTTCAAACATTCTTATAGTATTTCCCGGTTTAAGGGTAACCACTGCTTTCTTTCTTCTCGCTCTATATCCTTCGTGAATTCCCAACCTCTTCTTTTTACCTCCCAGATTGGACGTATTTACTTTAATCACTTCCACCTTGAAAAGCTCCTCCACAGCCCTCTTAATTTCAGTCTTACTGGCCCCGAGAGACACAAATAAAGTGTACTTGTTCTCCTCTCCGCGAAGAGTTGTAGATTTCTCCGTTATAACCGGACCCTTAATTATCTGATATGGATCAAACATTCAGGATAATCCCTCCACAATTGCTGCTATGGCGTCACGAGTAATAATTATTTTTTCATAATTCAACAGGTCGTGTATATTGATACTTTGAACGGGAATAAATTTGACTTTGGGTAAATTAGCGAAAGCCCTCGACAAATTTGCATCCCTGTTTTTTGCAATTACCAGAGTCCCTACCAAAGCCCCCATCTTTTCCAATAGCGCTTTTGCTTTTTTGGTCTTTCCCTCTTCCAGCGTTAACGAATCTATAACTCTAAGACCATTCTCACGGATCTTTTCTGATAGGACCTGCTTTATGGCGTTTCTTCTTTTCTTCTTAGGAAAAGCTATCCTGTATGAACGGCCCTTGGGCCCGAAAGTAATACCTCCATGACGCCACAAAGGGGAACGAATACTTCCCGCCCGTGCCCTGCCTGTGCCCTTTTGCCGCCAGGGTTTAGCTCCCCCTCCGGTAACTTCTGCTCTCGTCTTGGTGCAAGCTGTCCCCTGCCTGGCCATCGCCAACTGACTAAGCAAAGCCTCATGGACCAATCCTGAATTTAACTTCTTTCCAAAAATTTCCTCGGGCAGGCTAATCTTACCCACATTTTCTCCCTTGGAATTGAGTAGATCTACTTCCGGCATTAATTCCTCTCTTCTCTATACCAGCGCTTAACTCTGTTTCTCCTCTTTCTTTTGTTTTTCCTGTGTCTGTTGTGGTTCTTTTTTCTCCTGTTTCTTCTTGGTCTCCTGTTTTTCCTGTGTCTCTTGTTTCTTCTGCTTTTCTTCTTTTTTTTCTTTCTCTTTTTTCTCTGGTAACTCTTGTTTCTCCTGTATCTCTCGTATCTCTTGTTTTTTGCTTCTGGATATAACAACCAGACCTTTCTTAACCCCGGGGATGGCTCCTTTAACCAAAATTAGATTCTCTTCCGGAATAATCTTTACTACTTCCAGTTTCTTCGCCACACTCGAGTTTCCGCCCATCCTCCCGGCCATCTTGGTCCCAGGAAGAACCCGCGAGGGGAATGAACTTGCGCCAATTGAACCCACCCTTCGGTGATGACTGGAACCGTGAGAAGCAGGGCCACCTCTAAATCCCCAACGCTTCACACCACCGGCAAAGCCCTTACCTTTTGAAGTGCCCTTGACATCTACATAGTCTCCAACCTTGAACAAATCTACCTTGATCTCCTGGCCAAGTTGATATTCGTCTACATTCTCAACGCGAAATTCCCTCAAATATTTCAGAGAGCCAACCTTTGCTTTCTCAAAATGGCCTTTTTCTGGCTTATTTAAGCTCTTTTCTTTTATTTCACCGTATCCTAATTGAATAGCATTATAACCCTCTCTGGAATCGCTCTTCTTCTGCACTACGAAACAGGGACCTGCCTTAATTACTGTAACAGGAAGTGCTTTCCCTTTCTCAGAAAAGACCTGGGACATTCCCACTTTCTCGCCAAGAATCCCTACCATCATTCACATCCTTCCTTGTTGTTTTCCTAAAGTTTTATCTCTACGTCTACCCCGGCGGGAAGATTTAATTTCATAAGTGAGTCTATTGTCTGAGGAAGTGGCTCAAGTATGTCCACCAGCCTCTTGTGAATTCGCATTTCAAACTGTTCCCTCGACTTTTTGTCTATGTTGGTAGACCTGAGAACCGTGTACTTACGAATTTTAGTGGGCAACAGAATCGGTCCTGAAATTTTCGCTCCCGTCCTCTTAGCCGTTGCTACAATCTCCTTTAGAGACTGGTCAAGCATCTTGTGGTCGTAAGCCTTAAGCCGTATCCTGATCCTCTGACTAGCCATCTTCTAACTCTAATCCCTCCTATTAACAATTAACTCGGGACATTTGAAAGATCGTTTGTGAAGAGCTATTGAATTCTTCAGCCAAAAATCGAAGAAAAGAGTTTAGCCCCGCGGAAACGGGGGAAACTCCTGAGATTTTTGGCGGTGCTCACAGAGCAAAAAATTCTCAGCGAGCGAATCAAATCCCGAGCTATTTTATTATTTCCGAAATTACTCCTGCACCAACAGTGTGCCCGCCTTCCCTGATGGCAAACCTCAACTCCTTCTCCATGGCTATGGGTGTTATCAGCTCTGCCTCAAGGTTGATGTTGTCTCCCGGCATCACCATCTCTACCTTCTCCGGAAGTTTCACCACTCCCGTTACATCTGTCGTCCGAAAATAGAACTGCGGACGATACCCCGGGAAAAATGGCGTGTGCCTGCCCCCTTCTTCCTTGGTCAATACGTATACCTGACCTTTGAACTTGGTATGGGGTGTTATTGTCCCCGGTGCTGCTACCACCTGCCCTCTCTCTATCTGCTCCTTCTCTATTCCTCTCAGAAGTACTCCTATGTTGTCTCCTGCTCTCCCTTCATCCAAAGTCTTCCTGAACATCTCTACCCCGGTAACCACACTCTTCCTCGTCTCCTGTATCCCTACTATCTCTACGTTGTCCCCTACCTTTACTTTCCCTCTCTCCGCTCTCCCTGTGGCTACTGTCCCTCTACCGGTGATGCTGAATACATCCTCTACGCTTAACAAAAATGGCTTGTCTATATCCCTCTTGGGATCAGGTATGTAATCATCTATTGCCTTCAAAAGTTCAACTATGGGCTTGCATTTTGGACAATCCTCTTTACCGCAACCACAGCTTAACGCTTCTGTAGAACTCCCCTTTATTACCGGTATCTTATCTCCGGGAAATTCATACTTCGTCAGAAGGTCTCTCACTTCCAGCTCTACTAAATCCAGCAGTTCCTTATCATCTACCTGATCGGTCTTATTAAGAAATACCACTATTGCCGGAACCCCTACCTGACGGGCTAATAGAATGTGCTCCCTGGTCTGCGGCATCGGCCCATCTGCTGCACTCACTACCAGAACTGCCCCGTCCATTTGCGCCGCCCCGGTTATCATGTTCTTCACATAGTCCGCATGCCCGGGACAATCTATGTGCGCATAGTGCCTCTTCTCTGTCTCATATTCCAGATGAGCGATGGCAATGGTTAACCCCCTCTCCTTCTCCTCAGGCGCATTGTCAATCTCATCTACCTTCTTGGGTACTGCCTTCCCCTCCTTTGACAAACAGAGAAGAATTGCCGCAGTAAGCGTCGTCTTCCCATGGTCCACGTGTCCAATTGTCCCCACATTTACGTGTGGCTTGGTTCGTACAAATTTCTCCTTGGCCATCTTTTTACCTCCCTCTGTTTATTCTTAAATTCCTTCGATAATCTTTCTTGTTAACTCTTCTGAAACCTCCTCATAATGGGAGGGCTCCATACTATAAGTCGCCCTGCCTTGTGTTAGAGACCTCAAACTGGTAGCATATCCGAACATCTCTGCCAGGGGGGCAAAACCATCTACTATCCCCATTTGACTCCGTCTATCTATCCTTGTTATTTTTGTCCGGCGAACGTTAAGGTCGTCAAGCACATCCCCTAAATAGCTCTCTGGTACCACCACCTCCAACTTCATAACCGGTTCTAACAAAACAGGCGAAGCGTTCCTCATCCCCTCATGGAGAGCTATGGCAGCAGCGTTCTTAAATGCCAGGTCTGAGGAATCCACTTCATGAAAACTACCGTCCACTAATGTTACTTCCAGGTCAACTACTGGATATCCAGCCAGCACGCCCGCATCCATTGCTTCGCGAACTCCCTTTTCTACAGAAGGAACGTATTCCTTGGGAATCCTTCCTTCTTTTACCTTGTCAATAAACCGGAATCCAGAGCCCTTCTCCTGGGGCTTCACCTTTAAAACAACATGCCCATACTGGCCACGACCGCCAGTCTGTTTAATATATTTCCCTTCCTGTTTGAAAGCCTGGGTGATAGTCTCTTTATATGCTACCTGTGGCTTGCCCACATTTGCTTCCACTTTGAAATCCCTCAACATGCGATCGACAAGAACTTCCAGATGGAGTTCTCCCATGCCGGAAATTATCGTCTGTCCCGTCTCAGGATGGACCTTTACTTTAAAACTGGGATCTTCACTCGCCAGGGTATTCAAAGTTGTAATCAACTTCTGTTCATCAGTTTTAGTCTTCGGCTCAATGGCTAAGAAAATGACCGGTTCGGGAAAATGTATTGCCTCCAGAATTATTGGCCGATGCTGAGCACAGAGGGTATCTCCGGTTACAGTATTCTTAAGCCCCACCACAGCAGCAATATCACCGGCATATACCGTCCCGATATTTTCTCTGCGATTAGCGTGCATTCGCAAAATACGAGTTACTCTCTCCTTTATATCTTTAGTAGCATTATATAAATAGGAGCCTGCTTTTACTGACCCCGAATAGACGCGAACAAAAGTCAATTTCCCCACATAGGCATCAGCCATTATTTTGAATGCTAAAGCAGAAAAATTCTCTTCATCGCTGGGTTCTCTCTTCTCTTCCTTTTGGCCGCGGGGATTAACCCCTGATATGGCCGGCAAATCTTTTGGGGAAGGCAAATAATCGACTACCCCGTCCAGAAGCATCTGCACTCCCTTATTCTTCAGCGCCGACCCACAGAAGACAGGAATCATCTTAACTGCCAGCGTCGCCTTACGCAGGGCAGCAATTATCTCCTCATTTCCTATATCTTTGCCATGAATGTATTTGTCTAATAAGCCATCGTCCACTTCCGAGAGAGCTTCCAGTAGCTCTTCCCGGTACTTTCTTGCCGCGGGAACAAATTCCTGGGGAATATCTGTCTCCTCAAAAGTTACTCCCAGGTCCTCTCCTTTGTACACTCGAGCCTTCATCTTGATCAGATCGATGACTCCTCTGAAATCATCCTCTTTACCGAGAGGGATTTGCACGGGATAAGCCTTTGTCTTCAACCTCTCCCTCATCTTGTCTACTACCCAGAAGAAGTCACTCCCCACGCGGTCGAGCTTATTGACAAAAGTTATCCGGGGAACACTATATCTATCTGCCTGTCTCCAAACTGTTTCTGACTGGGGCTCAACTCCTTCCACCCCGCAGAAAATCACTATGCATCCATCCAGTACTCTTAAGGACCTCTCTACTTCTACAGTGAAGTCAACATGGCCAGGAGTATCGATAATATTTATTCGGCAATCCCGCCAGTGGCAGGTAGTAGCTGCTGAAGTAATGGTAATACCTCTCTCCTGCTCCTGTTCCATCCAGTCCATTGTTGCCGTGCCTTCGTGTACTTCGCCCATCTTGTAAATCTTTCCAGTATAGTACAGAATCCTTTCAGTAGTTGTAGTTTTGCCGGCATCAATATGGGCAACAAGTCCTATATTCCTCACTTTTTCTAAAGGGAAATCTCTTCGCATAATTAAACATAGCCTTAAAAACTTAAACGAAAAAGGGGGTTGACCCCTTTTCCCCTCTTTCTTTACCAACGATAGTGAGCAAAAGCACGGTTAGCCTCAGCCATTTTGTGCAGGTCTTCTTTCTTCTTCACCGCCAAGCCTTCACTATTCGCAGCGGCAACTAGCTCCTCAGCCAGTCTTTCGGACATACGCTTGCCCTTCCGTAGTCTGGCAAACTGGATTATCCAGCGCATTGCCAAGTCGACCGAACGTTCTGACCTTACCTCAACCGGAACCTGATATGTGGCTCCACCGACCCTTCTTGCTTTTACTTCCAAAACAGGCTTCACATTACCTAAAGCTTTATTGAATGCATCCATCGGGGGGAGGTTGAGTTTCTTCCCCGCACTCTCCAGAGCCTGGTAAACAATTTGTTCGGCTACTCTCCTTTTTCCCTTCAACATTATCCTATTTATTAATTTAGTTATAAGGGGACTATTGTAAATAAAATCGGTCTCTATTTGTTTCCTTTTTACTTTTCCTTTTCTCGGCAAGTCCCGAACCTCCCTTGTTAGGCTGCTGGTGCTTCTGGTGCTGCGGGAGCTGCTGGCGGTGCCGTACCTTTTACTCTCTTTGTTCCGTAACGAGAGCGTCCCTTTTTCCTATCGGTCACCCCGGCAGTATCTAAAGTGCCTCGCACCACATGGTAACGCACCCCTGGCAAATCCTTCACTCTGCCACCTCGAATCAAGACTATGGAATGCTCTTGCAAGTTATGCCCTATTCCGGGTATGTATGCAGTCACTTCCATGCCGTTACTCAATTTCACACGTGCTACTTTTCTAAGCGCTGAATTGGGCTTCTTGGGTGTCGTAGTATAAACACGAATACAAACCCCTCTCTTTTGAGAACACCCGCCTAATGCGGGTGTCTTTGCTTTTTGCTTTATTCTTTTTCTACCTTTTTTTATTAACTGGTTGATTGTAGGCATCTCTAATCCCGCGTTTCGCCCCCTTTCATCTCAAAGATCCTTCAGGTTTCCAACTCTTTCTGATAGTTAGACATTCCCGTGCCTGCAGGAATTAACCTTCCTATTATGACATTCTCCTTCAATCCTTGCAAATCATCACTCTCGCCAGAGAGAGTAGCGTTTGTCAAAACCCGCGTGGTCTCCTGGAAACTGGCAGCAGAGATAAAGCTTTCACTGGAGAGAGCAGCCTTAGTTATACCTAAAAGAACCGGGCGGTATTGAACGGGCTTCTTACGCTTAGACCTAAGCTTCTTATTTTCTTCTATAACTCTCGCTTTCTTAACTGTCTCTCCCACGAGAAACCTGCTATCCCCACTATCTTCGATACGAACGTTAGAGAGCATCTGCCGCACAATAGTTTCAATGTGCTTGTCGTTAATTTTGACTCCCTGCAACCTATACACTTCTTGTATCTCGTTAACCAAATATTCTTGTGCCTCTTTATCTCCTTTTACCCTGAGAATGTCACGCGGGTTGACTGGACCGTCAGTTAAAGGAGCTGCCTCCGCTACTCTGTCTCCCTCGTAAACAACTAAATGGCGGTCTGGCGGTATGGGATATTCCTTAGGCTCCCCTATATCAGGGATAACCGTCACTTTAAATGCTCCCTTCTTAGTAGTGCCCAGTTTTACCGCGCCGCTAATTTCAGAGATAACTGCACTGTTTTTGGGATTTCTGGCTTCGAATAGGTCGGAGATTCTGGGCAACCCACCAGTAATATCACGTGGCTTGTAATCGACCTGGGGGATTTTGCACAGAACATCTCCCTGAGAAACTCCAGCTCCGTCTTCCACTACAATGTGCGTATCCACAGGTAAAAGGTAAGACCCCAATTTTTTTCGATTCTTATCAATTACTTCTATTCGCGGCCTGAGTTTCTCAGAACGGTAGGGAATAATTACCCTTTCTTTTAAACCTGTATTTCGGTTTATCTCCTCGTGCAGGCTTACGCCATCAATAATATCTTCCAATCTAACCTTGCCAGAAACTTCGGAAATGATGTGCATGGAATAAGGATCCCACTCTGCCAAAAGCTCTCCTTTTTTAACTCTCTTATTCTCTTTAACTTTCAACCGTGCACCGTAAGGCACCAATTGATATTGTTCTTTACTTTGCCTCTTTGAAGATTTAACACTTATCTCACCATTACGACTAACCACAATCAGCTGTTCCTGTTTATTCTTTATTGTGCGGATGTTATGGTATTTAATTATTCCTTCATCTTTAGCTACAATTGATGACTTCTTCACCGGTCCTGTAGCAGTCCCTCCAATATGAAAGGTTCTGAGAGTAAGCTGCGTCCCGGGCTCGCCAATAGATTGTGCAGCAACGATCCCCACAGCCATGCCAATTTCCGCCAGATTTCCTGTAGTCAAATCTATACCGTAGCACTTAGAGCAAATGCCATTCGTGGACTCACAGGTCAAAACTGAACGGATTCTAATCCGTTCAATATCAGATTCCTGGATCTTCCTAGCTATCTCGGGATTAATTATTTGTCCTCCTTCTACAATCACCTCATCGGTTAAGGGATGGGCGACCCTATCAATGCTCATACGCCCTACGATGCGCTCACTTAAAGATTCGATAAGCTCATCGCCTTCTTTCAATTCACTCACGCGCACGCCATTCATTGTGCCACAGTCTTCCTCGCCAATTACGATATTATGGGCAACATCAATGAGTCTCCTGGTAAGGTATCCAGCATCCGCGGTTTTCAGGGCTGTATCGGCTAAGCCTTTGCGTCCCCCGTGTGTGGATATGAAGTATTCCAGAACCGTCAGTCCTTCCCTGAAGTTAGATTCAATGGGAGATTCTATAATTTCTCCCACTTTACCGGTAACTCTCTTTTCCGGCCGGGCCATTAACCCACGCATACCGGCAAGTTGTCTAATCTGCTGAACAGAACCCCGTGCTCCAGATTCAGCCATAAGGTATATGGAGTTGAACTTAGGATTCCCCTTCTTAGCCACCTCCAGCCCCTGGTTCTTTAACTCCATAAACATAGTATCCGCAATTCTATTGGTCACGCTGGTCCAGATATCGATAATATTATTATACCTCTCCGCCTCGGTAATCAAACCCTGCTTGTAGTTCGATTCAATCCTCTTCACCTGAGCCCTGGCCGATTCCAATAACTGTTCCTTCATCCGCGGAGTTCTCATATCATCGATGGAGATGGTGATTCCGGATTTGGTAACATATCTAAAACCCAATGCTTTGATTTCATCCAGCAAAGCCAACGTCCTGTAATTGCCCAGCCGGTGGAAACACTTCTGGATTAAATCTGCCAGGGTTTTCTTATCGATTACTGTGTTGACAAAGCGAAGTTCCTCGGGGATCACCTGGTTGAATAGAATTCTGCCTACAGTTGTATAGTCTTTCCACCTGTCAGGATTAATGAAATCTTCTCTATCCCAGTCGTCCCGCTCTCTAATTTTATTAATTCCTCTCACTTTTATCCGGGCGTGAAGATCGACTTCACCCTCCTCATGGGCTACGGCGACTTCGTCTACGCCGGCAAAGATGCGTCCTTCTCCTTTTACTCCTTTCTTCTCTTTAGTCAAATAACAGCACCCTAAGACTATGTCCTGTGTAGGCGTTACAATCGATTGTCCATTGGCGGGAGAAAGGATATTATTTGCTGCAGACATGAGAACTTTTGCTTCCATGCAAGCCTCGGGAGATAGGGGCACGTGCACTGCCATTTGGTCGCCGTCAAAATCTGCATTGAATGCCGCACAAACCAAAGGATGTAATTGGATTGCTTTGCCTTCGACCAAAATTGGTTGAAAGGCCTGAATTCCTAGCCGATGGAGGGTGGGAGCTCTATTCAGTAGAACAGGATGGTCACGGATTACCTTTTCCAGAATATCGAAAACGACCGGAGTCCGCTTTTCCAGCTCCTTCTTAGCGCTCTTCAAAGTGGTCACGTGTCCCTGAGCGATTAACTCATTTAAAATAAATGGTTTGAATAATTCCAGGGCCATCTCCTTGGGCAGACCACACTGGTGTATCTTCAAATGGGGACCAACGACAATAACCGAACGACCGGAATAATCGACTCTCTTGCCCAGTAAATTCTGGCGGAAGCGCCCCTGTTTCCCTTTCAGAATATCCGAGAGAGATTTTAACGGCCGATTACCGGGACCATTAACTGTCTTACCCCGGGCTCCATTTTCAAATAGAGCGTCCACGGCTTCTTGAAGCAAGCGCTTCTCAGAATGGATCATTACTGCCGGAGCTTTGAGATTTTCAATATGTTTTAACCTATTATTGCGATTAATTATTCTCCTGTACAAATCGTTCAAATCGGAAGAAGCAAACCTTCCTCCTTCCAGAGGAACCAATGGTCTAAGTTCTGGAGGAATCACCGGAATACAGTCGAGTACCATCCACTCCGATTTGTTTCCTGATTTAATAAAGCCATCGACTATCCTCAGCTGTTTCACCATCCTGGTTCTGGTAGTTTGGGCTATCTCCTCCTTTATTCTTGACCTCAAATCCTGCGCCATCTTAGCCAAATCTACTTCTTTAAGCAGTGTCTTTATTGCCGATGCCCCTATCTCTGCTTTGAATGCTCTTTCACCATATTCTGTTTTGTATCTCTCATATTCTTCTTGTGAGAGAAGCTGCTTTCTAGATAATCCTTGTACTTTCCCCGGGTCAATTACCACGTAAGCAGCATAATATATAATTCTTTCCAAATCCCCCAGCTTCATATTCAAAAGCATGCCAATTCGAGAAGGAGGCTTTCTCAAAAACCAGATATGGGCCACGGGCACCGCCAATTCTATATGGCCCATTCTTTCCCTTCTAACTTTAGATTCTGTAACCTCAACGCCACAACGATCGCAGATAATTCCTTTATGTTTGGACCACTTATATTTGCCACAACTACATTCATAATCCTTAACTGGCCCAAAAATTCTCTCACAAAATAGACCCTCCCATTCTGGTTTGAAAGTACGGTAATTGATCGTCTCTGGCTTTTTCACTTCGCCGTAAGACCATCCTCTTATCTTTTCCGGAGAAGCTAAATGTAAGCTAACGGATTTAAAATCAGTGTAGTCCAATTTTTCTCTAATCTTTTTTACTCTCGCTTTCTTAACCAATTTGCTTCACCTCTAAAATTCAGAAATGGTAATCTGTTCTTATTTTTCGAGTTCGACACTCAGACCCAGGGCCTGAAGTTCCTTTACCAATACTTTGAACGACTCGGGCACCCCTGCTTCTTCTATCGGTTCTCCTTTCACAATCGCCTCATACATTTTGGTGCGGCCAGTGACATCGTCACTTTTCATGGTCAAAAATTCTTTCAAAGTATAAGCTGCACCGTATCCTTCTATTGCCCACACTTCCATCTCCCCAAACCTCTGGCCACCAAACTGGGCCTTCCCGCCCAGGGGCTGTCGGGTAATCAGTGAGTAGGGGCCTATGGAACGGGCATGAATCTTATCCTCTACCAGATGCGCCAGTTTCATGATATACATATATCCTACCGTAACTTTCTCCTCCATGGGCGCGCCGGTCAGGCCATCATACAGGGTAATTTTACCATCCTCAGGAAGTTCAGCTTGCTTCAACTTAGCTCTTATTTCTCTTTCTTTCGCTCCATCGAAGATGGGTGAAATCATCTGCACGCCCAACTCCCGGGCAGCCCAGCCCAACTCTGCTTCCAGGATCTGTCCCACATTCATCCGTGAAGGAATGGACAAAGGGTTCAACACTATATCCACGGGAGTCCCGTCAGGCAAATAGGGCATATCCTCAACAGGTAATATGCGGGCAACAACGCCCTTGTTCCCATGCCTACCCGCCAACTTGTCACCTGCGGAGACCTTCCTCTTACTTACTATGAAAACCTTCACCACTTTGTTAACTGTAACCGGTAGGTCATCCCCTTGACGGAGATTCTCCTGTACTTTCTTTTTATTTCTCTTAAACTCTTCTATTTGAAATTCAGTTAATTTGTTGATTCTTTCTTTCTCTTCCCTAGTCAACTTTTTCTGACGGGCAAGTGCCTTCTTTCTTTTTTGCCTCAAATCGGAAATCAGTTTACTATATTTTTGATCGGTCTCTTTGGAAATCTTCATCTCCCGGTCTTTGGAAATTTTCCCCTTACGGGTGAACACCTGTACGTCCAGGACCTTGCCTTCTATCCCCGGAGGGACCCTCAGCGAAGCATCTTGAACTTCCTCAGCTTTCTTTCCAAAGATAACCCGTAGTAACCTCTCTTCGGGAGTGGCCCTGGTTTCGCCTTTGGGAGTGACTTTACCCACAAGGATGTCTCCAGGATATACATAAGCTCCAACATACACTATACCGTTCTCGTCCAGATTCTTCAGAGCTTCCTCTCCCACATTAGGAATATCTCTGGTTATCTCTTCCGATCCTATGGTTAAATCGCGAGCGTCCACTTCAAATTCTTGAATATGAACTGAAGTAAAAATGTCGTCCCTGACCAGCCTTTCGCTAACTAAAATTGCGTCTTCAAAATTATAGCCTCCCCAGGACATAAAGGCCACCAGAACATTTCTGCCCAACGCAAGCCCTCCCTGACAGGTAGCTGGGCCATCGGCAATTACTTGACCTTTTCTCACACGCTCGCCCACCTTAACCACCGGAATCTGATTCACACATGTATCTTGATTGCTCCGCTTATACTTTTTTAGATAGTAAATATCTACGGGATTGTCTTTATTTTTGTCATCTTCGCCACACCAGACTATAATTTGATCCGCTCGCACGCTCTCCACCCGACCAGCTCGCTGAGCAGTCACCACCACTCCAGAATCCCGGGCTACAGCTTCCTCAATGCCCGTAGCCACCAGTGGCTCCTCGCAGGTAAGAAGAGGAACTGCCTGCCTTTGCATATTAGAACCCATCAAGGCGCGATTAGCATCGTCGTGTTCTAGAAAGGGAATTAACCCGGCCGAGGCACCCACAAGCTGTTTCGGTGAAATGTCCATAAAATCTATCTCTTTTGGCGAAACCAGAGTAAAATCTCCCCGGCTACGGGTGGCTACCAGGTCTTCTTTAAATTTACCTTCCTCACTTATGGGAGCATTTGCCTGAGCAATTACATACTCATCCTCCCGGTCAGCAGTGAGATACTCAATCTCGTCAGTAACTCTCCCTTTAATTACCTTACGGTAAGGTGTCTCAATAAGTCCGTACTTATTGATCCGCGCATAAAGTGATAGACTGGTAATCAAACCTATGTTTGGACCCTCAGGAGTCTCAATGGGACAAATCCGACCGTAGTGAGAATGATGAACGTCACGCACTTCAAAACCAGCCCTTTTGCGATT
>WVXT01000083.1:268-1273 GCA_011773355.1 bacterium | reverse complement strand
TCATATCCGTAAGGCCGAGTATTGTTGTAACCTTTTCGAGGCTATCAGCTCGTTCAGTAAATCCTTTTTTTCTCAAAATCTTTACAGCCTTTTTAATCTTCTCAATTCTTTCCTTATTTTTCTCATAATCAGGATGGCCTTGTCCGATTACCTCCGGTTCTTCTTCGTCCGGATTTGGGGAATATTTTGAACGTTTAGGCATCAGTAAGACTGCCTTCTTATAAGAACGGATAATGCTGTCTATTCTAAAGTGATAACTAAGGGCAACAAACTCTTCTTTTATAGCAATTAGATACCTCATAGCCCTTCTTCCCAAACCGAACATTAGTATGAATGGGGCGAAGAATTTGGCAAGGAATTCATCAATAGCTTTGAGTGGGAGGGTTAATGGGAAGTTACGCCTTGTTACATCCCAGTTGAGAGGATTCCTCTCCTTAAAAATTCCTGTTGTAACTTTATGGAAGGCTTCTTCTGCATCTACGAATGCTCTGGCTATGGAATTGAGTTTACGGTAGCCAGGATAAGGTGTGGGAGGGTTTCCGTCTTGGGTTTGAGCGACTTGAGTCTCGCCAGTTTTGACAATGGAAAGGGTCATAAAGAGAGGTATTGCAAATAATACAATCAAAGGAAGGATAACTCCACCAATCAAGAATGCCTTTGAGCTGAGATGGGATGTGAAATAGATATATGTGAGAATTCCGGAAATAACAGTGCCAAAAATAGTAAACCCAAGCCAGTTCCATAAGGATGCCTGTTGGCCCTGGGTTTGTTGTCGGTCAGTGTCTTCCAAACCAACCGAAGGCAATAACTTTGAAAGCCCAGCATGTTGGGCAAACAACATCTTTGATTCGGGAACCAAGACAAGCTCAACCTTTGCTTCTTTCTTATATCCACAATTTTTCTTCCTGAGCTCCTCTTGTAACAGTTTCTCTATATTTTTTCTTTTTTCAGTGTTAACCCCGTTCTCGGTTGTGAGAAAAACAATTCCAGCTACTCCTGGAACCT
>WVXT01000083.1:0-139 GCA_011773355.1 bacterium | reverse complement strand
TCTTCTCCCATGACCAGAACCCGAAATATGTAGAAGAGCATCCACATTTGCAATCTGCCTTCTACCTTCGTCTGAAATCTCTATTCCCAAAGCGTCCAGTTCTGCATGTCCAAAGCCTTTTGGCTTATGCATCCTGCAA
>WVXT01000086.1 GCA_011773355.1 bacterium | reverse complement strand
GAGAGAAGAATGATTGGAGATGTAAAAGGGTGGGACCCTGGTTCCAGGGCAATGCCAGTGGGGGTGGGCTTCATTATGCTTACAGCATCCGTGTACCTCACCTATAAGGAAAAGAAATCGCGGGGGGAAGATGAAACATCTTTAGAACCTTCCATAAGAAAACTGATGATTCTTACAATACTGCTATCCATACTTTACATCCTGTTCTTCAGATTCATCGGTTTTGTTCTCTCAACACATATTCTTCTTTTTACCCTCATTTATTTCAACTACGAAAGCAATGTCAAGTTGAANNGGCTTTTGTTAAGCACCGGCCTAATGCTTCTGTTTTATTCAATTGGGCGGTATATAACACGGTTCCTCTTTCTCAGTGGCAGACGATCAGATCTCCCAATCCTTTCAGGAAAACTTTTTACTGTGGGAATACCTTTTTTCGTGCTACTTATCCTATTTGTTACCCTTCTTCTTCTATTAAAAAAGACCTTAAAGAATGATCGGTTTCGGATTACCCTTGCTTCCGGGTTTACAGCCATAGGGGTAACAGAGCTTCTTTATATCGTGTTCAAGCAGATATTCCTAGTGAGTCTCGCAAAGGGACTTATTGGGTGGTAGCTGGAGAGGATACAGCCAATTGGAAGAGATAATTTCAGGTTTATTACAAGTCTTCAACATTCAAACGGTACTCTGGATCGCTCTAGGTGCGACTCTTGGCATAATACTTGGAGCGCTGCCTGGCCTTACCGCTACTATGGGCGTAGCATTAATGNNTTGGGAATCCCTGGAAACCCGAATGCCATAGCCACAGTATTTGACGGAAAGGCTATGACGGAAAAAGGCCTAGCTGGTCAGGCCCTTGGAGGAGCAGTAATAGCCTCTTTTATTGGCGGCATAACCAGTCTAATAATATTAGTGCTATTCTCCCCTATAATCGCCAGGTTCACCCTTGCGTTTGGTCCTGCTGAGAAAGCGACTCTTGCTTTGGTTGGACTTACCATTATTGCCTCTGTTGCATCGAAAAATTTAGCAAAAGGCATACTAACGGGTGCAATTGGTCTAGCACTTTCCCTTTTCGGTACGGATCCTTTTTCAAACGCTATACGGCTTCCCTTTCGGGGTGTTCTTGCCAAAACACCCCTTACCAGTGGCATCAGCCTCATTCCGGCTCTTATTGGGCTCTTTGGCATTTCTCAGGCTCTTTTCGATCTTCAGAGTATAAAACATAGTCACATAGCCCCTACCCAAGTGAAGATTGAGAAAATATTCCCTTCGATTAAGAAAGTTGCCGCGATGTGGAGACTGATAATCGAGTCATCCGGAATTGGAACTTTAATCGGAGCCATCCCGGGAACAGGCGCCTCAATCGCAGTTTTTCTCAGCTATGAAAGAGCTAAAAAGATCACGTCATCTCCGAAAAGTAAGCTTGAAAAAGTAGGGACAGGATGTCTTGAAGGTGTATTCACCCCTGAGGTGGCCAATAACGCATGTACCGGGGGAGCACTGATCCCGGTTTTATCCCTCGGTATCCCGGGAGATGCTGCTACTGCAGTACTACTAGGAGCCCTTCTTATTAAAGGTGTTGTTCCAGGCTTTCGGCTGTTCAGCCAGGAAATGTCTTTAGTATATGCTATATTCTTTGCTCTGTTTCTTTCCAATGTGTTTATGCTCACCTTTCAACTCCTTGGTGTCAGGATATTTCCCAAGATTCTAGCCGTTCCCGGTGCTATTCTCATACCAACAATCCTGATACTTTCTTTAATTGGATCTTACGCCATTCAAGGACAGGCGATAATCGCGGCTACCTTTGATATGGGTGTGGCACTTGGATTAGGGATACTGGCATATTTCTTAAGAAAGGCCGAATATCCTGTTGCGCCCATTGTTTTGGGCTTGATTCTTGGAGGTATGTTTGAAGAGAACTTCAGAAGGGCGGTAAAACTTGCAGAGGGCAATTACTTTGTTTTTTTTACAAAGCCA
>WVXT01000050.1:2266-2467 GCA_011773355.1 bacterium | reverse complement strand
AAGAATCAGTGCCGCCATACCGGCTACCTGTCTTCCTCTCTCAAACTCCTCCTTAAGAAAGGAGAGTTCAGGAAGTGTTTTGGGGCTAAAGCTTTTCCCAAAAGAACGCGAGCCCAAGATCAGGGCATCACCATCTTCAATCACCAGCGAAGCAATACTGGTTGACTCCTCTCCCACCAAAAGCTCCCTCACATGCCCACC
>WVXT01000050.1:1901-2130 GCA_011773355.1 bacterium | reverse complement strand
TACCTCTCCCTTAGCAGCAACCGCTTTGTTTTCCTTTGGGGGATGGGCCAGATTGGCAAGATGGTTCTTAGCAGAAATAACCGCCTGCTCAAGAGCCTTAAGGGGAGGCTCATCTTCCTGCGAATAATACTCCTCGCTAAGGGAATCCCAAACAAGTTTCCCAGCTAAGGCACTATCAAAAGGGGGAGCGGCGCTAATGTCAAGAACAACAAAAAGGCGCCCACGTTTT
>WVXT01000050.1:1228-1881 GCA_011773355.1 bacterium | reverse complement strand
AAAGACGCGCCTTCGAGTTTAAAAGTCTCCACCTCCACCCGCTTAGCCATCAAGAATTATGATAACAGATTGATACCGTTTTGGATTATAATCAAAAGATAGGATGGTAACCAAAACCCACCTAGTGGTAGGGGCAATAATCCTTTTTTCTCTGTTACAACTTCTCTCCCTAGGTCAACCAGCCACGCTCGTCTTTGACGAAAATCACTATGTTAAGACGGCACGGATGGTGAGTCTGGGATATCCCGACTACAACATCGAACATCCCCCCTTGGGAAAGCGGATCATCGCTACCTCAATAAATTTTTTAGGCGATAGTCCTTGGGGATGGAGAGTTCCCAGTTTTCTTTTTTCCATCGCCACTTTGATCCTCACCTTCTCTCTTGCGAGAAATTTTTTGGGGGAAAAGACGGCCTTGTTGGCGGGTTTCCTGCTTGCCTTAGACCCCCTTTGGATCGTAGTTTCCCGCTTAGGGATGCTTGATATCTTTGCTACCTTTTTCGCCGTTCTTTTTGTCGCCTTAACTCTTCGCTACTTGGATAAACCAAGTATAAAGCTGGCTGTCTTTTCCGGTGTCGCATTAGGTGTTTCCCTGGCAGTAAAGTGGGTGGGGATCACCCTTCCTCTCTTTTTTGCTCTCATTGTTGGTATCT
>WVXT01000050.1:886-1179 GCA_011773355.1 bacterium | reverse complement strand
AACCCTCACCACCCACCTTCTTTCCTTCTCGCTTACAATCCTGGGAACTTATTTTCTAATCTATCTATTTTTCCAAAGTGAGCAAGAGGTAATTAGCCTCACAGATCGCCTTTTCTTCCCCTTATTCCACCATACAGGAACAAAATCCCCCTATAGTGCTTCTCCCCAATTTGCCCTTAATCCGGTTTTTTGGTTTACCGCTCCTTTTTTGGGAAGCTCACCTATCCTTAATAAGGAAAACGCTAAGGTTATCCTTTTCTTCAGCCCCCTTTCTGGGTGGGTATTTTTGGCCG
>WVXT01000050.1:350-820 GCA_011773355.1 bacterium | reverse complement strand
CCCTGAGCGGTTTAAACCACTTTTTTTAATCTTTGCCTTTTTCCTTCTTTACCTTCCTTGGCTGGTAACCCAGCGACCGGAGTATGTCTTTCATATCTTTCCCCTTCTTCCGTTGGTCTATCTTATCCAAGCAAAGTTTGGGGTAATCCTTCTTGAACGGAGGGGATGGGGGAGAGTTTTTTTTGCCATTTATCTTGCCGTCAGCTCTCTTTTAACCGCCGCCTTACTCCCTTACCTTCTTGGGCTTCCTTTAACTGTCAGCTGCTACTACAACGCTGCCCTTTTCCTTTTGGTTCTTACTTTCGTCTTTGCCGTTTTTGGATTGGGGATATTTGCCCCACGGAAAGTAGTAGAGATTGTGAAGAAACAATTTTAGTACAAATCCAAATTAAGGGTTATTTGAACTGAACAGAGCTAGCACAACCAGATGCTTTGGCACAAACTCCAACATCAAAGTAGTAAGTCCAGAT
>WVXT01000050.1:0-297 GCA_011773355.1 bacterium | reverse complement strand
TGCTGGCGGTGTTCGCCTTACCGTCAAAAGTGGTTACAATTGCAGAAATACCAGTTACCGGAGTTACACCAAGATTTTTTAGCTTCTGCTTCACCCGAGTCATACTCCAACCACCTTTATCAATTGGAGACAGATATTTAGTGTAAGAGCAATTTGCGATTGTCTGTCCTTTAGTAGTGCAAAGAAGAAGTGTGTTGAATATATCAGCAAACTCTTCCTTAGTCATCCAAGGATTGTACCCGCTGCCTGTCCTCGACCCCCACCCAGTGTGATACCACGGAGCACCAGAGATAACCT
>WVXT01000061.1:558-3179 GCA_011773355.1 bacterium | reverse complement strand
GAAATGGATAAAGGTCCGCCATAACGGGATGGAACGCTAAAGTTAAGGTAGAAAAGGAGTAGTGAAGCAAAGCTTCGCAATCATGAGGTCCCGATTCATCGGGACTATTCCTATTTTATTCTCTCCGCTATTTCGCTCAAGATTAATCCACCCTAAAAAACACTTGCCAAAAATTAACAAAAATGTAACAATTCTGTAACACCAGTGTAACATTCCTGTAGTAAAATATGTAATGGAGTATGATGGTTGATTTTGTACCGAGGAGTTAGGTATGTTCAGGCGAAGTCGATTTCACATTCAAGGGCTAAATTATAAGATATTATTGCTGGCTTTCTTTCTTTTGTTAGCCTTGAGTTATGTTTCCCGGGAAGTTTTGCCCGCCGAGGAGGTCTCTTCTGGAGAATATTTTGAGCAGGGTCTGGCAGATTACGACGCAGGAGATTATAAATCGGCAATGGAAAATTTCTCAGAGGCCCTATTTTTGGACCCCAATAACGAACAGGCTAAGGATTATCTGGAAAAAGCGGGGAGAAAATTTCTGCAGGAAGTGGAGGCCAGAAGGGAATCTGAGAGAATAGAAATTCTCAAGAGAGCCAAGACCATAATTGCTGAACGGAAGAAGAAAGTGAAAGAGAGTTATGAGAAGGGAATTAGACATTACAAACGGGGTGAGTTTTTGAGGGCAGGTGAGGGATTTAATGCAGTGTTGGAAATCGAACCAGAACATAAAGAGGCAAAGAAGTATCTTGAGCTGATTGAACAGCGGCTCCAGGACATAGTGAATAAAGGAGAGTTTGAGAGTGTTGGCGAGTTGTATTACGCGCAGGGGATAATCTTCTATATTAAAGGCGAGTGGGCGAAGGCGATTTCTCAATGGGAGAATGCGCTTAAGATTTACCGATCAAACAAAGAGATTTCCGAATTTCTCAAAATTGCCAGGGAGCGAAGGCAAGAGGAAGAAGCATTTGAGAAAGCGGAGGTTCTTTATCGAGATGGCTTGGCCCACTACAATGAAGGGAAGATTAATGAAGCAATTAAACAGCTGGAAGAAGTCATAAAATTTAATCCCCAACACAGGAAAGCTCGTGAGCTCCTTGCTAAAGTGAGAGAGAAGGTAGATGAGATAAAGAAAGAAGAAAAAGCAAGGAAGATTCGGGAAACTGTAGATAAACGTTATTTTAGGGGTATTGACTACTATGCTGAAGGAGAATTTAAGAAGGCGATTAAAGAATGGAGAGAAGTGTTGAGGATAGATCCCACGCATGCGGGGGCGAAGGAGTATTTGAAGAAAGCGAGAGATAAGATTGCCCGCGCAAGCTCTCGACGGACAGAAAGGAAGACCACGGCAAGAAGCGCCAAGGAAGAGAAGATAGAGGTCTATTACAGGCAGGGGATAAACTACTATCTGGCAGGAGCATTCAAAGAGGCCATCAGGCAGTGGGAAGAAGTATTAAAGATGGAACCTTCACACAATGGTGCTAAAGGATATATTGCCAAAGCCAAAGAGAGATTGAAGATATCTGGGGAAGGGATGGTATATTCTGGCTATGAAGAAGAGGTTGAAGAATATGTGAAGGAATTAGAAAAGACCGGGACTACGGATGAAGAGAAAGAAGAGTTAATTGCTATGCATTACCAGGATGGATTGGTGGCTTACGCTCATGGGGACCTTTCTCAGGCGATGAAAGAGTGGCAGATAGTTCTGAAATTAGATCCCGATCACAAAAAAGCTCGTCGCGCTATCATCAAGTTGCAAGCGGAAATGGAGCGTCGCAGAGGCAAAGAGTAATTGGGAGATGCGGGGATTTTTCTTGACAATGTTGTCTAAATTATGATAAACTTCAAAAAATTTTGATTTATAGAGGAGGTGGTGTGAGTGGAAGAGAAGTATAAAGCATTGGGGCTTTTGCGGAAGACTTTTAAGATTTTAGCTTTTATAGCCGGCGGGATGGGTGTTCTGTTCTTCATTATTATCCTTATTGCTGGAGGCACGCCAGAGACACCAAGAGCAACCAGTCTTCTCGCACTGGCGTTGGGCGTTATCTATTTCTTGTTCTTTTACACTATTTCTGAAGTAATACTCTTATTTTCAGATATTGAAGAGAATACGCGAAGGACAAGAGAACTTCTGGAAAAAAAGTGATCTTATCTTTTGCCTGCCATAGACTATCAGGCTCCGTTCGTGAGCCTGATTAGTTTTTTTACGTCTTCAAATATCACATAAAGGGCAGGCACGATAAATAGAGTCAGGATTGTAGAAGCGGCCAGTCCTCCGATTACAGTAATGGCTAAGGGGGACCAGAGGCTGGAACCCTCGCTTCTATCCAATGCCATGGGAAGTAAGCCGAGGATGGTGGTGAGGGAAGTCATAAGAATTGGTCTTAATCTGTCTCCACCTGCCTGAAGTACAGCCTTTAAAGGTTCTTTCCGGAGAATTTCTCCTCCATTCAAAGAGGTTTCCACAAGAGTATCTTCTTCTTTTCTTCTAAGATGATTTATGCGGTCGACCAAAATAATCGCGTTATTGACCGCTATCCCGCCGAGCATAATTAGTCCAATGAAAACACCCATAGTGATGGGTTTATGGGTTATGAATAGTGCTAATATGGCCCCGATGACCG
>WVXT01000061.1:0-474 GCA_011773355.1 bacterium | reverse complement strand
TAATAATAATCCTTGGGTGGCTTTATATGGGCTAAACTCTTCTTAATCCTGTCTACGGCAGTTCCCAGAGTTAGCCTTCCCCTGTGGGCACTGACCTGAATCATACGGTTTTTGTCCTTTCGCCAGATTTCACTTGGCGAGAGGGCGAAGTTGAAATCTACTATTTGTTCGAGGTAAATCTGGGCTCCCGAAGGGGTGTCCAGAGTCAGTTTTCTTAAGTCCTCAAAATCTCTTCTGTGTCTCTCATCCAGCCGGGCAATGGTCTCTACTTGACGGGCTTTGTCGTGGAAATAGGTAGCCCTGAGACCTCTCATCTGGGCATGGGTTATTTCGGCTATGTCCCTGACGCTTAAGCCAAAGTAGGCAGACCTTTGTTTGTCCACATTAAATCTCATTTCCGGCCTTCCCGGTTTATATCTTAATTTTACATCTGCCAAACCGGCTACAGTTCCCATACTCTTTGCCATGGAGATG
>WVXT01000040.1:1940-2681 GCA_011773355.1 bacterium | reverse complement strand
GATAAAGCAAGGAGTTAGATACGAGGCCGTTATTGAGGCTGTGGCACGGATGCCCCTAGAGGGAGAAAGGGAACAATATATCACCCTCTTGAAAAAGAGAGATCAGATTCCAAAGGAGGCCATTAGAAAGGATATTCAAAACTACCTCAAGAGACCCAGCTCTATGAGAGTTAGTTCAGGAGAAAGCACGAAACAGGTAACAGAGGAAGACACCAAGGAAGCCCTTATCCTCCTTGAAGATNNGAAGACACTAAGGAAGCCCTTATCCTCCTTGAAGATGACAATTTCTGGGAAAGATTTCTGGATACCACGGAGCTTTTAGGTTGTGTAGGAGAGGACGAAAACAAGCTAACGCTCTACATGAGCCTGACTTCCAGAAAACAAGATGACCCTATTAACATGATAGTCAAAGGAGAATCCTCAGCGGGTAAGAGTTACTTGGTAAGCTCCGTTAGCCAGTTCTTCCCCGAAGAGGATATCTTAGAGTTCACGGCCCTTACCCCCAAGGCACTCTTTCACAGGAAGGACAATATTAAGCACAAGGCTCTGATTGTCTATGAAAGATCAGGAGCTGAAGAGAGTGACTACTCGATAAGAACCCTACAAAGTGAAAAGAAGCTCATCTTTTCAACCCCTGTAAAAGATCCCCTAACGGGCAACTTTGAAACACAGGATATTGAGATAGAAGGACCCATCGCTTACATCGAAACCACAACCAGATCCCACATTCATCCGGAAAAC
>WVXT01000040.1:1609-1885 GCA_011773355.1 bacterium | reverse complement strand
GCTCAGAGGCTCTTAAAACCCTGCCCTATCTGCATCCCGTATATTGACCTCATAAAGTTTCCCACAAGGCCGCTGAGGGTAAGACGAGATAGGCCGAAGTTTCTGGCATTAATCGAGGCTTCCGCATTACTCCNNTCTTTATTGATGAATCTGAGGAGCAAACCATAAGAATCTATGAGGCTCAGAACAGGAAGCATGAGATTACGGGATTGGACAAGGAAGCTATACTGAGACCTTGGAAAAATGCTCAGAGGCTCTTAAAACCCTGCCCTATCT
>WVXT01000040.1:0-1577 GCA_011773355.1 bacterium | reverse complement strand
CATTAATCGAGGCTTCCGCATTACTCCGCCAGCGTAGAAGAGAGAAGAAAATTATAAATGGCAGGGAATTCATCCTGGCAGACATTGAAGACTACACAATAGCCTATAGTCTCGTGAGTAAGGTTCTGGAGTCAGTTTTAAAGGGGTTATCTCCGAAGGTAAAGGACCTTATCGAAGTGGCAAAGCAGTTTAATGACAGGGAATTTACAAACAAGGACTTACGGGAGAAGGTCGCATGGAATGAAAAGACCCTCGAAAAATACGTGAAGGAAGCAGTTGCCTGGGGATTCTTTGAGATTATTCAAGAAGGAGGGAGAGGTAAAGCATATCATTACAGGCTTTCAAAAACAGACGACTCCCCGATAGGACTTCTTACCCCTGAAGAGTTAAGCAAAGAGTTAAAGAGGCAAATCCCCAAAATCCCCAGTAATTCCCAATTGGGGGATGGAGATTTCAACTCCTTGATAGTACAAGAAAAACAGTCAAATCCCCAGTATCCCCAAGAAGGAATAAAAGCGGTGGATGTATAAATGACTGGAGAGGAGAGAGGACTACTTTCAGATATTGAGATATTTTTCCCTGCCCCTCTTAATTTGGGATGGGGAAAGTGGGGAAAGTCGGAAAAAACGTTTATTTTCAAAGGATTGAAATCCCCAAAGGGCAATTACCTATTTATGGGGAAATTGGTGATTTAGGGAGGTTTGTGGTGAATATACGAGAAGCAATAAGGGAATCGAAGAAACTAAAGGAAGAAATAAATACGCTTGACCTTGTTCAGTGGATGGAAAAAAGGGACCTGCAAAAGCCTCCTAGCAAGGGGAAGTTTGAGATAGCAAAGAGACTGGGAGGGGCAGCCGAAATCAAACCTTTCAGAAAACCTTATATGAACAAAGATGGAACGCTGGTTATCCCTTTTGAATCCGATCCGCAATATCACTGGTGGGCAGGTGGGCAAAGCATTGCGGATACACTGAGGGAATTAGGTGCACCGCTGAAGGTTTGGAGGCGATACTCAAGCGAAATTTACCCAAAGAAGATTCATTGAACGGTTCAATGGTGAAGAAAGAGCAAAAAGATCAAGGGCTTAATGGGAGCCAAGGTAACGTCAATGCCCTTGGCCAAAAAGAGGGCTTCCACACCAAGCGACTTTTGAGTGTGGAGGAAGCAGCCAGCTACTTAGGGATTTCCCCTAGAACCATTTACAATGCAGTCTCACGGAAGTCTAAACGCCCGTTCCCAGTAAAGCCGAAGCGGATTGGGAGATTGGTCCGATTTGATATTCGAGACTTGGAGACCTATGTCGAATCCCTCTAAAGCCACTTGAGCATAAACCTAATGGGCGGGCTCCAGGTCAAACTCTCTCAATGTATTGCCAATGGTTGGTCAACACTGAGTCAACGGAAAAAAGGGTAGATCATGTAAAATCTAGCCTATCGCTTGGCCCCTGTATAAGAAAATTACCTAAAAGTAATTTTTTCATTGACAAGAATAATAACCTAATATATACTAACATTAAAAAGTAGAAAGTGAGGTAACATACATTGGAGATTGATTGTGCCATTACAATCAACCTGAAA
>WVXT01000093.1 GCA_011773355.1 bacterium | reverse complement strand
TACCCCACCTCGCTCTGGTAGACCCCGAACTTATGGTGGCACTTCCTTATGACGTTGCTGCCAGCGTCGGTCTGGACGCGCTCTGTCATGCCGTGGAGTCGTATTGTTCAAAAATGGCAACTCCTTTCTCGGAAATGCTCGCCCTCAAGGCGATTCGATTAATTTCAGAGAACATAAGAAGAGCAGTAGAGAGTGACAAGGACATTGAAGCCACATTCAATATGGCGATAGCGAGTACTATGGCCGGCATGGCGTTTAGCCTTTCCCGTCTGGGACTGGTCCACGCTATGAGTCACCCTTTGGGTGGAATGTACGGTATTCCTCATGGCGTGGCCAATGCGCTTCTTCTTCCCTATATAATGGAATATAATGCCCAGGCTGTGCCTGGTAAGTATGCAGACATTGCTGAGGTTATGGGTATTGACAGAAGAAATATGAATAATATCGAAGCAGCAACCAAGGCAGTCCAGCGAGTGGCTGCTTTGCGAGATTCTTTGGGCGTACCTGCCAAACTTGGCCCCTTAGGCGTAGGGAAAAAAGATATTCCCCAGATGGCAAAAGATGCCATGAAAAGTGGAAACGTAAAAGTTAATCCAAGAAAGACAACCCTGGAAGATGCCGTTTCTTTATACGAGAAAGCATTTTAGTTTTGACATTCCATCGTCGGCTAAAAACCGCTATGGAGCAAAAGTCACATCGAGAGTAATATTTAAAGCTTTATCTTAATATTTTCTTGATTAGCCAATCTTTGCATGCGATTCTGGAGGTGAAATATGAATCAAGTAAATAAGAATTATATCAGCGGTAAATGGCAGGAATCAACAGGTGGTGCTAGGTTCAAAAGCATCAATCCCGCAGATACCACTGACGTGATAGGTACATATCAGCGTTCAACCGTGGAGGATGTGAATCTCGCTTNNGAAAAACGACTGGAGAAAGTGGCGGCAATGGTAACCAGGGAAATGGGTAAAACATTACCGGAAGCAAAGGGCGAGGTTTTGAGAGGCCTGCAGCTGCTCCGATTTTACGGAGGAGAGGGGTGGAGAATGACCGGGACGACTTTTCCCTCAGGCAAGCAGGGCAGGCTTCTATTTACTCTCCGTGAACCTCTGGGAGTAGTCTGTATACTTACTCCCTGGAATTTTCCTTTTGTCATACCTTTGTGGAAAATTGCACCGGCCTTGGTTTACGGTAACACGGTCGTCTTTAAACCGGCTAATCTCACTCCGCAATGCGGCGTGGAATTGACCCGCATTATCGACGAAGCCGGTTTCCCACCGGGTGTGTTCAATTTTATCACGGGATCCAGTACCGAATTGGGCGATGCTCTGGTCACCCATCCCGCAGTTAACGGAATTTCGTTTACCGGCTCCTGCGCTACAGGTGCGAAGATTGCTCTCAAGGCAGCCGGGCGACGTCCCAAATTGCAGCTGGAAATGGGCGGGCAGAACCCTTTAATTATTATGGAGGATGCTGATCTTGACCAGGCTACAGATATTGCAATCAACGGTTCTTTCTGGTCAACCGGGCAGAAATGTACGGCGACAGGCAGGATAATAGTTCAGGAAAAGGTGCATAAACAGTTTGCCGAGCTTATGATCAAGAAGACTAAGAATCTCAGGATAGGAAACGGTATGGATGCGGAAACGCAAGTTGGTCCGATGGTCAGCGAGGAACAACTGGAAATGGTGCTGGATTATGTAGAGGTAGGAAAAAAAGAGGGAGCCAATCTTTTATGTGGCGGAGGGCGTGTTAAGGGGAAAGAATACGACAAAGGATACTTTATTGAACCAACCATCTTTGGGGAAGTCAAACCCAAGATGAGGATTGCTCAGGAAGAGGTGTTCGGTCCTTTTGTCTGTATACTCAAGGCCCAAGACCTCCAGGAAGCACTGGACATTGCCAATGATTCCCGCTATGGATTAAGCGGGGCCATCTGTACCAGAGAGATCAAAAACGTGCTCAAGTTCGTACGTGAGATTAGCGTGGGCTTAGTGCATGTAAACAATTCCACTGCCGGCGCAGAGCCTCACGTCCCCTTCGGAGGAATGAAGGATTCTACTTCCTACTTTCGAGAGATGGGCAGAACTGCCATCGAGTTCTTCACTCAGTACAAGACCGTTTATACGGATGCCACGTAAAAAAGAATCAGAGTCACTTCAAGCCTTACATCAGGAAGATAGATTGGTTCAGAAATTATCTCATATAATAATATGATTTTAAACGTCAAAGTAATTCCCAATGCCAGAAAGAACGAAATCAAAAAGGAAGAAAATTGCTGGAAAGTTCACCTGACCGCAGCAGCGGAAAAAGGAAAGGCCAATAAGCTTTTAATCAAATTATTGTCTCAAGAATTAAAATTGAAAAAGAACCAGGTAAAAATAGTCAAAGGAGAAAAATCGAGGTACAAAATTCTGCGGATTGAGAAGAATGTGTAAATGGCAGAAGTTTTTGAAACAGCGGGGAAAAATTTTGCGCTTGATTTTTTTCTATGGGAATAGTATAATTTTGGTATGGAAAAAAAGGTATTAAGGATACTAGTAATAGATGATGAGGAAGGCGTCCTGACACTTCTTAAGTTCAGATTGGGGAAGTTTGGACACGAAGTGATTACCGCTAATAATGGACCAGAAGGAATTAGAAAAGCCAGGATGCTTGAGCCAGACCTTATTCTTTTAGACCTGGTCATGCCGGGGATGAGCGGTTTCAGGGTTTGTGAGCTACTCAAGGGTTATAAGAAAACGAAAGATATTCCTATTTTCATATTCACAGCCTTAGACCGATTAGAAGATGTTGAGCGTGCCTTTGAGAAGGGTGCAGATGACTACATTGTGAAGCCGTTCGAAGTGGTAACGATTAATAATACCATTGAGAATAAATTTAGTATGTTTGTTGAAAAGGTCGCATATAAGCAAGATTTTCGGGAAAGGCCTAAAGAAATTCCCGAAGAATAACTTTTAAAAATATTCTTAATCTGTAGTATTGGAATTAATCTTCCCAGATGGGAAGATTTTTTTATTTGATTTTTTGTCGAGAAATCTACTATAATTTGTCCATCTTTTTGGGAGTTAGTTATTATGCAAGATTTAATAATATTGATTGCTTCTCTGGCAATTATTCTGATTCTCTTCAAATGGAAATTGAATCTGACCCTGACGATGATAATAGCGGCGCTATTTCTGGGTATTGTTTATAGGTTTAGCCTGGTAGAGATTTCAAAAACCTTTTACGCTGCCTGCCTGTCCAGGGAGACCCTGGAGATTGCTGCTACTCTTTTTTTCGTGATTATATTCAACCTATCTATGAGCGCAGCATATACTTTTAAGAAAATAATCAATAACATGAAAAATATAATCTCGGACATAAGATGGATCATCGCCGTTGTTCCTGCAGTAATCGGTTTTCTTCCCATGTTTGGCGGAGCACTCGTCTCCGCCCCGGTGGTAAAGGAAGTCACGCAGAAAATGGGAATATCCAGTGAGCGAAAGACCTTTCTCAATTTTTGGTTCAGACATATCTGGGAGTATACTCTTCCACTGTATCCCGGAATCATACTTGCTGCTGGCATTCTGGGTCTGCCCCTGTATAGAGTAATTACAAGTAATAGCATTTTAACAGTGAGTGCAATCATCATAGGAGTAATTTGGGGTACAGGGAGATTGAAGTGGAGGCCAGAACATTCGACAGAAGTTTCTTCCGGGAAAGGCCGGGCAATTCTCCATTTTCTTTTCAACCTATCGCCCATTATCCTGGTGATAATTCTGGTTCTTGTTTTCAGGCTAAAGGTTTTGTACGCTCTTCTTGTGGCAATAGTATTCACAATCGTCAGCAATCAGGTTTCCATTAGAAAAATTTTGCGCTCCGTGGCAGAAGAAAAGTACGGGATGATTCTTATGGTCTTTGCTATTATGATTTTTAAGGAAATGTTAGGAACCACGGGAATAATAGAACGCCTGCCTCTTTTCTTCAAGAGTGCGGGTATTCCCCGATACTTGGTTATTTCCTTTCTCCCTTTTATTGTAGGTTTTTTAACAGGAATGACCATGGCTGCAGTGGGTATCACTTTCCCCGTTATTCTGCCCCTGTTTGATGGCAAGTTATCACTTATGACTTTTTCTTTCATGTGTGGCTTCGCCGGGGTGTTGTTGACGCCTGTTCATTTTTGTCTGTCTTTGACCAGGGAATATTTCCAGGCTGACTGGCTAAAGTTTTACCGTAAAGAATTGATTGTTCCAGTATTTTTGATGATAATGGTTGGACTTATTTATGCAGTAATAGTGTAGCTGCAGAGTGAAGCTCTGCTAAAAGGAAGCAAAGCTTACGCTTTTGCCGCTACAAAGGAGAGAAGGAAATGGTAAAAGGAAAACAAGTTATATTGAAAAAAGAACCACTGGAAGATTTTGTAACTGAAGTATTCAAAAAATTAGGAGTGGACAATGCAGATGCCAGAATAGTTACCAGCATTATTGTTGCTGCTGACTTGAAAGGATTCAGTTCACACGGAGTTTCCCGTATGAAAAGGTATGTAGACGGGATAAAGACAGGCAGTATCGAACCCGTTGTCAGGATAAGAGTAATAAAAGAGACACCGGTGAGCGCTTTAATTGATGGCGGAAATGGCTTAGGTCAGGTGGTAGCATACAGGGCTATGGAGAAGTGCATCAGGATTGCGGAAAAGGCTGGGGTGGGTTTTGTGGGTGTGAGAAATAGCAACCACTTTGGAATTGCTGGCTACTATTCCACAATGGCGCTGGCAAAAAATATGGTCGGCATTTCTCTCACTAATGCGCGTTCTTCGGTCGCTCCCACTTTTGGGGTGGAGCCTGTTCTGGGAACAAATCCTATAAGTGTGGCTATTCCTACTGGCGGACCATTCCCCTTCGTCCTGGATATGGCAACGAGTATTATCCAGAGGGGGAAACTGGAAGTCTTGGAGAGGGAAAATAGAGAGATGCTTTCAGGCTGGGCGATAGACGAGAGAGGCAAAACCCTCACCAATCCGCAAAAGGTTACGCAGGGCATATTTGCCAGAAAAGCAGCACTTCTTCCCCTGGGAGGAACAGGAGAGGAATTTGGTGGACATAAGGGATATGGACTGAGTTTACTCGTAGATATACTATGCGCTTGCCTCACAGGAGCCAATTATGGTCTACATCTTTCACGTTCCAAGAAAGGAGGATATAATCTCGGACATTTCTTGGGGGCAATTGACGTAGAACTTTTCCGGCCACTGGATGAATTCAAAAAGACTATAGACTCCATGTTTAAGGAAATAAAAAGTTCTAAAAGATTTCCCGGGAAAGAGAAAATTTACCTTGCCGGAGAGAAAGAATTTGAAATGGAAAATCGAAGAAAAAAGGAAGGGATTCCAGTTCATCCTGAGGTATTGGAATATATGAATTCTCTGAAGGAAACGCTTAAAATAGAAGGACTGGACATTCAACCATAGTTTTTTTGGTTGCTTATTTGAGAAAAAGAGTATAAAATATTAACAATGGAGAAGAATATCAAAATAAGCCACAGATTTATTCCTTCACTCTTTATGGCTATGTTTGTTTTCCTTCCGTTGATTTTCCAATCTGTAAATAGCTCTCCCTCACCTATGCACGAAAAAATAGAATCTTTAAGACGGGTAGTTAAAGAAGTAGAAAACCTGTACAATCAAGCAGTTATAGCCTACGAAGAGGGAAATACAGTTCTGGCAGAGAATCTTTATGAACGGGCTTTGAAGAAATTGGCAAAGTCCAATCTGGATGCTGTTTTGAACTATCAATTGAAGGAAGAATACGATAATCTCTTCGGCAAACTGGATGTGCTTCTGGAAGAGATGGAGAGAAATTCCAAATCGATTCTCGACGTTTCTAAAGAAGAACTTAAAGGAACAGAAAATTCGCAAGCAGAGGAGATAAAAGGAAATTATACAATACCCATAGATATTGAGAATAGTTTGACAAAGAAATATATACGACTTTATACTGAAGGAAAAAGAAAAGAAGCAATTGCTGAAGCACTGGAAAGGTCGGGAAGATACCGGGAGATGATTTTTGAAATTCTGCAAGAATATGGTCTTCCTCGGGAACTGATTTATTTGCCTGTGGTGGAGAGTCTGTATAAGGTGAGTGCGTATTCTCGGGCACGGGCACTGGGGCTATGGCAGTTAATGGAAACTCCTGCAAGAAACCTGGGATTGGCAATAAATTACTG
>WVXT01000058.1:1278-2199 GCA_011773355.1 bacterium | reverse complement strand
CTGCATTCTCTATAGTGTGTATATCTGTCCCACATATACCCCCTAACCCTACTTCCATGAGAATACCGTCATCCTTAACCTCTGGGAGTTCCTCTTCAAAAACTTCAACCTGATTTTTACCTATGAGCCTGACTAATTTACCCTTTTCTGACACAACAATTCCTCCTTGCCAGTCTTTAAACTTTTTTTAATTCCTTGATTCCTTACTTTCCAGGCCGAATGAATCCCTTTGCCACCCCATAAAGTGCACTCAAGTGAAGCAAACTACCAGGAGTAACCTTCTTTAAATCAGGAACAAATCGTAATTCTTTTTTTAAAGAACCCGCAAAGAGATAAAAACTTTTGGAAATTTGACCTCCAAAGACTAAACACTGCGCTCTAAACTGTGAAACAATGGGTTTTAAAGTCTTCCCAAGCACGAGGCCAAATTCCTTAAATACCTGAGAGCTAATCCTATCTCCTTTTAAGGCTCGAGAGGCGATCTCTTCTACTTCCCTAGTTTCTGGGTAATCTTCTCCCAGCTCCTGGTATCTATTGAGGATGCCACGCTGAGAGATTTTGTCCTCAACTATCCCATCCTCGTATGGCAAACACCATATTGCTCCTTTAGGGGGTATCCCCGGCCCCTCCTTTACAATTCGGCCATTAATCATAAAAGATGATCCAACACCTGCCCCCAGGGTAAGTCCTATTATCCGATTGTAACCCTGNNCCGATTGTAACCCTGAGCGGTTCCCCACCACGTTTCTCCTGTCAAAAATGCTTCACTATCCAGTTGAAACTGAATAGGGAATTCCTCTCTTAGCTGTAAAAGCTGAATGAGTTTGTTCTTCAAGTCTATTCCGTAAAGCCCTCTAAACTTATGGGTCATTAAACTGATACTTTTTTCATAATTAAAAGGTCCGGGCATGCTTATCCCTA
>WVXT01000058.1:960-1144 GCA_011773355.1 bacterium | reverse complement strand
ATTGTTTCAATAAAAGTTCTAATTAATATTTCAGCAGGGGCTTCCGAATCAATTGAGACCTTCTGGAAATAATTTTTCGTGATAGAACTATCTGGATTAGTAAGGTCAATTAAAGTCCACTTTAAAGATGTGCCGCCAACATCCAAAGCTATGATACCCTTATTTTTCCCGGTGTCCATTAGCT
>WVXT01000058.1:569-808 GCA_011773355.1 bacterium | reverse complement strand
CATCGTCTATTTTCCTTGCAAATTCCAGCCGATGTACTTTGTAATACATACCTCTAAATTTGCCTAGGACATACTCAGCCCCATCTTCGTCATTTCTAATTAACCTCGGCGGCTGCTTTAAATGTTTAGCAACCCATTTAGTTCTTCTATAGGGTTTAATCTGGCGAAAGGAATGTTCAATGTGAATCGCACGCAACCTGCCATCAAGGTCAGGCCTTAAATAATCATAAAGATGAAAT
>WVXT01000058.1:282-509 GCA_011773355.1 bacterium | reverse complement strand
TGGGGTCTGTGTCAATTTCCAGTACTAACTGGTTACGTCCAGAAGCATGAATTGTCCCGGCAGGTATTAAAAATAAATCACCGACTTTACTTGGCCAACTGTTGATATAAAGGTCTTGATTGAATGGAATATTTTTCCTTTCTGCTTGCAAACACAACAGGAATAGCTCCTTTAAATTGGTCTCCTCTTTTAATCCATGATATGTCTTAGCTCCTGGATAAGTCTTC
>WVXT01000058.1:0-179 GCA_011773355.1 bacterium | reverse complement strand
GCCAGGTGCCCTCCCTGGCAGGTGTCATCATAATTGAGGGTAATGGGAAAATTCCCGCGAAATCTCTTAGCTGCTTCACTGCCTAA
This sequence comes from bacterium, assembly GCA_011773355.1. Lineage (GTDB taxonomy): Bacteria > UBA6262 > WVXT01 > WVXT01 > WVXT01 > WVXT01. Next base: position 93 of record WVXT01000058.1, on the reverse strand, counting down.
AATTTTCCTAGGTTGATTCCAGAGAAGGTTATAAAAGGGCATTTCCACAACAGCGTTTCCTACCACGACTTTGAAACTCTGTTTCTGAGGAAT
>WVXT01000029.1 GCA_011773355.1 bacterium | reverse complement strand
AATAAATTTTAAATAATATTAGTTAAAGGGTATAGGATGGAGGAGGAGTTTAGTCATAGGAATCCTCTCTAATTAATACCTCCTTCTCCAACAAATAAAAAATAGGGATTATTCTTCTGGTCTTGTAAGGTATAGCGTTCTGGTGGCTTCATCGTACTTAAATTCGGGCATTCTTCCCTCAAAGATACTCTTCAAAATCCCTACCCTTTTCCCTGACTCATCCTTTGGATATTCATGTAAGGATCTGAGAATTGAGCCTCTAAGTATGTTCAATCTTGTATCCCAGTCTCTGCCCCTTTCTCCTCCTACTTTTTCAATTTCCTCTTGAGACCAAGCCAATGCAGGTTCTCCAGACTCCCACCACTCTTGGATAAGTACTCCCATATCAGATTTGACTTTCTTCTTTTTTGGTACAAATATTCTTGCTGACTCTGGGATCTCTCTTACGATCTTAGGCATAGGAATCAGTAGGGAGTTAATAATGATGTATTTAAGATGATTGAGGGTAAGTTAATTGAAACAGCCTGTGTTCTTATTAAAAATAACCTTATTTCCCCATTTCCAAATATATTTACCTAATTTCCCCTAAATCTCAAAACACTACCTCAACTCCCTCCTTAACTCCTAAATTTTTTCCTTATAGGACCCTTCTCCTATCAACTCCTAAGAAGATCTTGTACAGGAGCCTTCTATAGTGAAAATAAAAAGAGAAGAAAGGATTTGGTTAGGGATTTGGGGGAAGATTATAACCCTTTCCTCTCGCCCATTTCCCATTTCCCTCTGTTTTTCCATTTCCTACATTTTCCTCTTATTAATTAAATCCTAATGCCCCCTCCTATCAAACCATATGAAGATCTGTCCCAGGAGCCTATTATGGGGAAATTAATGGGGAAGATAAGGATGTGGATGGGGATTTGGGGGAATATTTTAGCTCCTTCTTCTCGCCCATTTCCTATTTTCCCATTATATAGGGATGGAGGGAAGGATTTGGTAGGGGACTTAGGGAGAATTTGACTTTTTCCCCATCACCCCTTCCTATTTTCCCCCTCCTTTCTTATCCTCCTTCACTACCCATTTCCTGATAGGATCAGTACCCTTGGTACCTATCTCTACCTACTTCAATTCCATCCATTCAAAATCCCTCCTTTCCTCCCCACTTCAGGAAAATAAATAATAAATTTCCTTCAATACCCCTTTCCAGATCAAATAGAAAGGTGAACTGGAGAGAGATAGAAGAAATATGCCCTAGAGTTCCCCCTCAGTTCAAATATTTAAATTAATTATTAATTCTTAAATTTTACCTTTCTTTACCCATTTCCTGATAATCCTAGTTAAAATCTCCTTTTCCATTTCCCCTTTCCATTCCCTCTCCATTTCCTGATCTCTTTTCCTTCCACATGAGCTATAATAGATAGTTACCTCAGATAGCTATCTCCATTTTTCTCTTTTCCAATTTCCTCACATAAGAATTAGGAAGAGAATTAGGAGGAGAGGAATAAGGGGACTTAGGGAAATTTTATCTCTCCATTTCCAGTTTTCCATTTCCTGTTTGTCCATTTCCACTTTGCCCATTTCCTATCAATTTTTTTATTCTCTCCTCATCTCACCTTCCCCTTCTCCTTCCGTACTCAGGGGTTAGATGTTTCCCCAGATCCTGCATGAATTCCCGATAAAGGAATCTGTCAATTTCCTTTACCCTTCCCTTTTCCATTTCCTGCTTACTTGGTGGGAGCTTGGGAGCCTGTCTCCCCCTTTCCTTCTCCCCCTCCTTTTCCCTTTCCTTTTCCCTCTCCTTCCCTTTCCTCATCAGACTCCTAGCAAACATTCTCCTTAGGGTGAGGGGGTACTTCTCCCATTCTGGGTGTTGGTTTACAATCTCTTTCCAGCCTTCTCCCCCAAAGGTTTCATTATAGGCAAGTTCGATTAGAGAATCCTCTGGGGGATGGATTGAATTACTCATAGGCATATCTCAGGTACTCCTAAACGTGAACTTGGTTAAGGATTGTCGTTCCCTAATACACATTTGGGGATTTGATAGATCCTAAATCTGTTAAAACTCTAATCTAACTTCCCTTTAGGTTTCTAAAAATAAAAACTAACCTTTTAAATACTTCAAAAATAAAGTACATATTGCCCAAAGAGGTGAAAAGAAAAATGCTGAGAAGGAAAGTTAGGGGAATTCCCTTAATTGCTCTGCTACTTGTTGGTGTCTCTATTGTTCTGGTATCTGCTCAGGTCATCACAGGAGTCTTCAACTTCAACCTTACCCCACCCTCACCACCATCTTCAGGCTTAGTCGATGACATGATCACCATTACGGAGATCAAGGACTTTTTACAAATAACCCTCACAATTACTGGCACTGGGGAGGTGGGAGTCGAACACACAGTTGACATAGTGATCCAGAATGTAGCAGATAACGGAGAGGTCTTAAGCTCTGGTAAATACGGGATAGGCTTTGAACCACAATCAGATCCAGAGGCTGATGAAAATATCTGTACTGATGTACCGTTTGGACCACTGAACCCAACTGAGAGTTACACAAACTCATACACTTGGACACCTTCCCTAGCTGACGAATACAGAGCGTTTGTAGGTACCTACACATTAGTCTGGTCCTAATCCCTTCCCTCCTTCCTTTTTTTTTCTAACCTAAACGGGCAGGAAAGAAAGAAGAAATGGAAAAACCAATAGAACTTAAAAAAATAGCAAATATGAGGGGACAATTACGACTTGACGATCTCGAATGTGGACAACTGTATCTTGACTTAAGCCTAGATGGAGCCTACAAGGGTTTTATACTGATTACGGAGGACTTAGACAAAATCACTATATCCAATGGACTTAGAGAATTTTTCCTTAATATCTTTAAAGCCAATTCAGAATTCAGTGAGTTTATGGGACTTTATAAAATGTGGAAGGAATCAACATGAAGATCAGGGACTGGTTAAATGGCTTATTCAAGTGTCTGAAATGTAGAAGGATTTTTCATTTAATGATTTTTGGTACTGGTTTGTGTATCTGTCCTGATTGCTATGGGGGGGAAAATCCCTTTATTTTCCCAGATGCCTTTGTCCTCAATTTCTACCTAAGGAGATTCATAAGATGAACAGAAATAGGAATAGGAGTAGGGACAACGTAGACTTTAACCTTAAACCAGTAAAGTACAAACCTCTAACGAGATTCAAGAAGGAAACAGAACAACAAGTTAGGAAAATTATTAGAAAACTTTGTCCCGTAGAACTTCAGATATTTGATGATTTTAACTTAGAGATTAAGGCAATAACGATCTTCCAGAGTCCAACAGGGGGAGCACAGGTAAAGCTCATCTACTCCGATGGTAGCCTCTCATACCTCTAATTTTTCTTATTTTTTTATAAGTTAAGTTAAGGGGACCATCTAAGTTTAGTTTTTGATTAGGGAGTTAAGGATAAGTATTTGGGTGTCTCGGTCAAAGGCTTTTAGAATTTCAGCTATAAGGGTGATCTTCCAGTC
>WVXT01000090.1 GCA_011773355.1 bacterium | reverse complement strand
CCCGGGAGCATCGATATTTTCTCTCCCAATTCGGGCTCAGGCGCAGGGACTTCTGCCAGGGTAATCTTCGTCTCCGGTCCCAGAATTGCCAGTGGCTCTCCTTCCCCAGGTGTCCACACATCGACTCCGGGAGCGGGGCGGACATCAGTCCTCGGTCGAGCAAGAGCCAAAGCCCTTGGGTACCCCGGTTCACTCGGTTTTACCGCCGGAAATGAAACTAAAGAGACTTCCACAAATCTAACCGGAGGCCTGTGGCGCTGGGTTATGGGAATATATATCAGCATTAACAAATGGAAGACAAAAGAAATAAGTAGTGAAAGCCGGAAATTGCGATCTTCAAACATTCCTCTCTCCTTAAGTTTATAGCAATTTTGGCTCTGTGGCAATAGCTAATCTATTAGCCCCGTTTATCTTTGCAATATCCATTGCATGCACTACCAGGCCATGTTTAACTTCCTGGTCGGCTTTGATAATTAATAATCTGTCTTTCCTCTGGGCAAAAGCAGCCTGTAGCGCTTCTCCCAGTTCATCCAGGGTAACCGGCTCTTCATTCAAGAAGAGTACGTTCTCAGCAGTAATCGTTAATACGAGGTCTTTCTTCAACTGAATTTCAGAAGTAACCGCCTTGGGTAATCTAACCTGGATGCCTGGCTGAACAACGAAAGAAGTAGATAACATAAAGAAAATCAGGAGTAGAAATACGACATCGGCCATTGGTGCGATATCCAGACGCGTGCTAAGAGTTCTTGGTCTTCTAAATTGCATCTTTTGCCTCCTTACCTGGTGGGCACCATTTTTGGTGCCGTCTTTTTCTCACCCTGCCCTGTCCCTTAGACCGGGACGGGATCGGGAAAGGGTGTCTGACCTAGCCAGGAATTAAAATTCTAACTAATTCCTTACAGTATCTCTCAATCTCGGAAACAAACCTATCTACGCGATGGACAAAATATCGATAGAAGAGGAGCGTGGGAATAGCAATGAGTAATCCTGTGGCAGTGGTAATCAGCGCTTCGGAAATGCCTGAGGCTACAATTGCCGGAGAAGTGGCACTAGCAGCAGCAATGGAATCAAAAGCGCGAATCATTCCTATAACCGTTCCGGTAAACCCCATCAAGGTAGATACTGCGGCAATGGTGGCCAGAGCAGGCAGATAACTTTCCAGCCGAGGAACCTCTTCCGAAGCCTGCGCTTCAAATGCATCTTCCATTGCTTTCTGCCCCTTGGCGTGCTGGGACAAGCCAGCCCTCAATATGGAAGCAACTGCCCCCTTAGAATTGTCACAGACAGCTACTGCTTGCTCAACCCTCTTTTGATCAACCAGTCCCTTAATTCTACCCATTAGCTCCCTCTCGCCGGTTCTTGCTCGAGAAAGAACTTGAAACTTGTTGATGATTATCGCCAGAGCCAAAACCGAAGCGAGAAAAAGAGGATACATCATTATTCCCCCGCGAAAAAAATAGTTAAGCACTTTAGCCTCCTTTCAGGCCCTCCGATGAATCGGAGCGGTTACCATTTTAGTCTTAATCCTGCAAAAAATTTGCTGTGGTCAAGAGGATAACCGAACCTGTCAGCATACTTCTCCTGCAGCAAATTCTCTCCTTGAACAAAGAGGAGAAACTGTTTTGTTACAGTATAGGAGATTTCTGTTTCCACCGTCCAGTAGAAAGGCAAAGAATCAGAGCGATTGTAATATCTTTCGCTCTGCATTAGAATTGATAGAACTACACTCAGCGGTTCATAAGAATAGAGTGAAGAAATTTTCAGCGAATGTATGGGTCTATATGGCACTTTCTCATTCTCCTGGTCTTCATCCTCTATCCTCTCGTATAGATAACTCAGGTTCTGAGTAAAATTCTCGGCAAAGTTGTAAACAAAGGATGCTTCCACGCCTTCTGAGAATACGTTGGAGATATTCTGCCAACTTCCTGTACTGCCATTATCGGAAAGAGCAATGAAATTTCTAAATTTCCTCTGAAAGAAAGAGATGTTGCCATAGAGGTTCTCGCTGAGTTTATACTCCATACCTTCTTCCAGGGAAAATTTCCTTTTCTGGGGAAGAAGATCCAAATTAACATCGGTATAGTCACTGTCTACGTAAAGTTCATCGAATAGAGGAACTGTCATCTCTGGTCTATATCTCACCCAGAGGTTAAAATTGGGAATCAACTCATAAGAGACCCTGCCTGTGGGATAGAAAAAGGAAGTAAAAGGTTTACTTTTCTCCTTGTATTCCAGCCCCACGTTAACCCATAGTTTGTCAAAGAGGAGAAATTCATCACTCACAGAAATGTACCTGATTGAGTAACGCCTTCTATCACCACCTAATCTAAGACTCTCCTGATAAAGTTGAGCCTCCAGGTTCAGTAAGTTCCTTTCCGTCAGACCAATCCTCGCCTGTAACCTGGTTCCTCCTATTTCACTCTTGGCTTTATCGTTATTCTTCAAGTTTGCTATTTGCCCAAAGAACTGACACCCCAGGCTGCTTCCTTCTCTTATTCTCCCCTCAGCTCCCAATTCCACGTTGAATAGGTCTGCCTTCTGAGTAATGGCAGAATTGGACAAGCGATAATCTTTGAGGAGACCAGAAGTAGCAATTTTCAAATCGAGTTTCTCAACGGGCTTGAATCCCCATTCTAAAAACGCGCTATCCTGGTTATATCGCCTGCCGGGAAATTCCCCGTCGGTCATGTATTTTCCTATACCCAGAAGATAATAAGTTCTATCCCCAATCTGTCTACCGTAACTGAGGTTAGCCTTTAAAGCGTCGAAACTCCCATAGGCAAAACTGAAATCAATAATGCCCTCCTTCCTCGGAGGAAAGGATAAAGGAGAGATTTTTGCCATTGGCTCCATACCGAGCTCTACCTTTTTCAAAAATGGCTGATCGATGAGTGGCTGTCTTTCACCCCCTACAGTGACTCGGGACTGGTCTTCTCCGATAATTACCACTTCCGGCAGCTCGAAGGCAGGCTTTTCTTCAATTGGCTTCTCTTCTTCAGCCCCTGCATAGAGTCTGCATAAAAAGAGAAAAATCGAAATTCCTATGAACAAGATAATTTTTCTTTTAAACATACTATTTATNNCCAGAACCTTTGCTTACCGTTAGAGTCTCCAGCCATATATTGCGCAGGAGCAGCAAAATACGGGTATTTGCCGTAAAGATATACCACCTTCAAATATTCAACCACGGCATTGTGGTAATCTTTCCGCAAATAGTAGCAGTCACCTATCCTCTTCTGCGCCTCTGCTCCTACTTCGTTGCGGGCTAGATTTGTAGCCAATCTGTATTTTCCTATTGCCTCTTTGTAATCTTTCTTTTCTTCGTACAAAATTCCATCTCTCAAATGTATTCTAGCCGCAGCTATTGACTGGGGATAATTCTGCAGTGTCTTCTGAAAAGCCTCCTGTGCAAGGTCCTTCATACCCATCTTCTCATAACTCTCTGCAATCTTATACTGGGACTCACTGGAGAAAGCATCTTGCGGGCTTTCGGCAATTTTTTTCTCATATTCTGCTATTGCTTCAACATATTTCCCTTGCACAAAATAGCAGTCTCCAATGCGGAATTGAGATTCACTGGCAAGGTCGCTATTGGGATAGCTGGTTATTAGCATTCTGTAAGTATTGGCTGATTCATCATAGTTGCCAGCCCTGTAATAACTCCAGGCCAACCAATAACTGGAATCGTCAGCCAGAGACGAGCTGGGAAACTTCTCCACTATCGAGCGATAAATCTTTGCTGCCTGGTCAAAATTGTCTCCACTATAATAGTATTCCCCAAGACGATATCTCGCTTCTACATTCAACCGGCTCCGGGGATACTTTTCAATAAAATCCTTATACACCTCGACTGCCTTATCTTCTTCTCCTTGAGCGTGGTAACTCCAGCCAATACCATAATAGGCAAACTCCGCTATCTCTTTTTGAGGATACTGGTCGATGACTTTCTGATAATTCTTTATCGCTCGCTGGTATTGCTTTTGATTATAAAGCGCGTCTCCAATTCTAAATAGAGAGTCTGCGGCAATATCGCTTTCAGGATAATTGGCTACTACGCTATTAAAGTGGAGGACTGCTTCGTCGTATTTTTTCTGCTTGAAGTACGACCAGCCAATATAATAGATAGCTCTATCAATGACATCACTGTCTTCGAATTCCTCTCTTAAACTGTCAAGTGCTTCAATTGCCTTCTCATATTTGTCTTCCTTATAGTACGCCAGACCAATGTGGAATCTTATCTGGTCTTCAANNGAGCGAGTTCACTCTTGGGATAGGAGGTAACGATTGCCCCATAAGCCTTGATAGCAGAAACGAAATCGCCCTTTTCGTAAGAAGCCCTCCCCCAACCAAAATAGGCATCATCAACTAATTGGCTGCGGGGATAACGCTCAATAACTTCCCGGTAAACCTTCCCCGCAAAATCAAAATCTCTCTTTCCAAACAAAGATTCTGCAATCTGGAATCTTGCTTCCACTCTCAATTTGCTATCGGGGTACTTCTTTTCAACTTGTCCAAAAGTGTAAATGGCGTCATCATATAGGCCTTTCTTATAGTAACACCATCCTTTCCAATAGACTGCGTCATCAGCCAGATTACTTGTGGGAAAATTTTCTATCAATAATTGGTATTGTTCAGTCGCATCGTCGTATTTCTTTTCATAATAGAACAGATTGCCAATCATATACAGAGCTGCGGGGACGAATCCCGATTTAGGATACCTGGTTATCATCTCCGAAAAAGCCTTCCTGGATTCAGCAAGCTTTCCCTGCTTCAGGTAGCTCCAGCCAATAGACTGCTGGGCCTTAACTGCCTGGTCGGAATCAGGATAGACCTTAATTACTTCCTGATAAGCTACAATCGCTTCCGGGTAGTCTCCTTCCCGGTAGAACGCCTCGCCTATTTCATACAGTGCAGCTCCTCGCAGGTCACTGGATTCGGTAATAGTTAATACTTTCTGATACGCTTGTCTGGCCAGAGAGAATTTTTTCTGTTGCAGGAGAGATTCTCCAATCTTAAACTGTGCTTGAGGAAGATATGTAGATTGGGGATAGTTATTAAATAACTTTTTGTATTCGGATATAGCTAACTTATAATTCCCGTGGTAAAATCGGCATTCCCCCATAAAGAATTGGCTGGCATCGGCAATACTACTTTCTGGAAAAGATTTGACCACTTTGGAGAATTCAAGCAAACCTTGAGAATATTTTTCCTGCTTGAAGTAAGAGAAACCCTTGGAGTAGTGAACATAGTCCATATTCTTAAATTGCGGATATTTTTTGATAACCTCGTCATAACCTGAAATAGCCGGCCCATACTTTTCCTGATGGAAGTAAGACTCAGCAATATAGTATTTTGCTTCTGCCACCAGGTCACTCTTAGGATATCTACGAAGGAAGTCCTGATAAAGCCTTATTGCTTCAGAATAGTTTTTCGCCATGTATTTACAGTCAGCCAGACGAATCCCACTTCTTACAGCGAAGTCTGTTCCCGGATGTGAACTTACCACCTTGCCATACCCGACAAACGCCCCTGCATAATCTCTTTCCTTGAACAGGGCTTCTGCCTTGTAAAATCTCACCTCAGGGAGCTTCTTGCTTTCCGGGTAATTTCTCTCGAATTTATCCAGCTGCTCCGCTGCCAGTTTGTACATTCCATCCTTATATAGACTTATACCAAAATTGTATAAGTTCTCTTCCTCACGGGAAGCAACCTGGCC
>WVXT01000003.1 GCA_011773355.1 bacterium | reverse complement strand
TGTATTTCTTCAATTTGGGGTCTTTTCTTAACCTCTCCACTAATCTCTTAACCTGCTGACCCTTTCCTTTAGGAAAGACTAAAGTAACGTCCTCTGTAGAAACAATAATAAGGTCGGATACGCCAATTGTAGATAATAGTCCCTTTTTATTTACCACCGTGCAGTTTTGAGTGTCCATAAGCAAAACTCTGCCCGTAATAGCATTCTTCTTTCTGTCGCGCAAGAGAAATCTGTCCAGTGATTCCCAGGAACCCAGGTCCTCCCAGGAAAAATCGGCAGGGATAACGAGACTATTATTTGCTTTTTCCATTATCCCGTAATCAATAGAGACATTGGGTAATCCAGGATACAATTTACTAATGTTTTTTAGAGAAATCCTTTGCAATCCCTTATAGAGGGAAGGCATATACTTCTTCATTGCATCCAGAATAACTGACTTCTTCCACACAAACATTCCACTATTCCAGAAAAATCTGCCAATCTTAAGTAACCTTTCGGCTTTCTTCTTATCCGGCTTCTCCACGAATCTTTTAACCCTGAATACCTGTTGTCCTACTTTTTTCCCTGCTTCTATATATCCATAACCGGTTGCTGGATATGTCGGTTTAATGCCGATAGTAATTAGATTTTCCGTTTCTCGAGCAAGGGAAACTGCTTTTTTCAAAGTATCCAGGAATTTTCCTCGAGGAGTAATTATATGGTCGGCTGGCAAAACAACCATTATCCCATCTTCTTTAATCATTTTCGCTGCCAGGCCAATACAGGGAGCAGTATTCCTTCCCACTGGCTCATAAATTATGTTTTTTCTGGGTATCTGTGGAAGCTGGCGCTCCACGGCCCTCGCCAGTGGACGCCGGGTTACCACAAGAATGTCTCGAGTAGAAATAAGTGGCTTGATTCTCTCTACTGTTTCCTGCAGGAGACTCTTCTTTCCAGTGAGCGAAAGCAGTTGTTTAGGGAACTTATCTCTACTTAAAGGCCAGAACCTCTCCCCTTTTCCTCCCGCCATAATTACAGCTTTAACTACCATTTTCATGCCATTCGCTCCTACATCTAATGTTTCATAAAAAAATCTATTGTCTTTTTCAGTCCCTGTGTAAGGTTTACTTCTTCCTTCCAGCCAAGTTTTTTTTCCGCCTTCCCAACATCGAGAGAACTCCTGATTAACTCACCGGCCCTGCGAGGTTTATATACTGCTTCTTTAGAGTAGTGAGTCAGTTGTTTCATTTCTGAGAATAACTGATTCACCGATGTACATTTACCTGTACCAATATTAAATATCTCATTATTGCCATTTTCTAGACATAAGATATTTGCCTTTACCACGTCTCCTACATATACGTAATCGCGCACTTGTTCCCCGTCGCCAAAAATATCGACTTCTTCGTTATTAAGCATCTTCCTGGAAAAGATTGCTACAACTCCAGCCTCGCCATATGGATCCTGCCGAGGACCATAAACATTTCCATAGCGCAGTGCAGTATATCTTAAACCATAAATTTTTTCATAACTGGACAGGTAACACTCCATGGCATACTTGCTTATGCCATAAGGAGAAATAGGAGAGGTAGGAGAATCTTCATTGGGAGGGACACTGCCGCACTCGCCATAAATTACACCACCACTGGAAGCAAAGATTATCTTCTTAATGTTGTACTTCCGGCAATTTTCTAAAATATTAAGTGAACCTTCTATATTAATCCGGGCATCGACGGCAGGGTCAGCTATGGACCTTCTCACGTCAACCTGGGCTGCATGATGATTAACAATATCAATTCCTTCTTCAAAAGCCTCTTCCAGTGCTTTATCACAAATATCTAACTTGTAGAATTTAGCTTTCTTATTTAGATTCTCTTTCTTCCCGGATGATAAGTCATCTACAACAACAACTTCATATCCTTTATCGATATAAGCATCAACAACGTTAGACCCAATAAACCCCGCCCCTCCTGTCACCAATATCTTCATAACATCAATTCCTTATTGTATAGCGTGTTTCGCTTCTACTATTCTAGGAATAACCATAACCATACCGAGAAGAAAATAGAAAAGCATAACCACTTCCGAATCCCCAAAGTTATACTGACTCAATCCGGCAATCAGAAAAGCTGTAAACGACCCCAGAAATCCCCAGGCAATCCCTTTAAAATATCCGTCCCCCAATTCCTTAAAAATGTGAAAACCAACCTTGTAGATAGTTACTAAAAGCCACAAAAACATCCCCAATCCCAGAAGTCCACTGTCCACAGCCACATCCACGAAATTGTTGTGGGCATGGCAGACTAACTGGCGACCCTTGGCTGGCTTATATCTTGGATAGACTAATCTAAAACCTTCCCATCCTACTCCTGTAATTGGGTGATCTCTTATTATTCTCAGGCTCCCTTTCCAAAAATATATCCTGTCTCCAATAGGGCGCTTGGACTTGAAGGTCTCCACCACTCTGCGACTAAATCTGGACGAGGGTATAAAAATAAGAAGCAGAGAACCAACTATTACTGCAGTTGAAATAGACAGGATAAATTTTTTACTCCTCAAAATAGCCATAAAAATCAATCCACCAATCACTCCAAGCCAGACACCCCTCGTGTAAGAAAAGATTATCGCAGCCAGCATAATCAACCCCGACAACTGTAGCCAGTGCTTTTCCTTTCTACTATTACTATAAAAAGACAGGCCGAATACCACTGGTAAGACTAACAATATATAGTTTCCGAAAGTCTGCGGAGAATTGAAGAAACCCGGACTTCTGGCAAAAGATTTTTCTAGATGCTT
>WVXT01000014.1:983-1242 GCA_011773355.1 bacterium | reverse complement strand
CCGTCTATCAACGTGATACTAACAGCAGGCAACAAACAGAAAACAACTATCTCTGGAAAAAAATACTTCCCGATTCCCTAATGACCGCTCCCGATTTCCTAAAACAATTTACTCATAATGAACAGCCAATCTGGCTGCTCGGTGATGGCTTGCTATATCATATGGATAAATTTAGAACCGACACAGTTCGGTTTATGGATGAGAAATACTGGAGTCCTCGAGCTTTGAAGGTTTTTCTTCTCGGCTGGGAAAAAGCCCT
>WVXT01000014.1:638-847 GCA_011773355.1 bacterium | reverse complement strand
TGTCCGGGCGGCCAGTAGGCCAGTTCCCCTGCCTCCATCACATCCCTGCTGCCAGCCTCATGCTCGCAGCTCACACCGATACTGAAATATATCTCCCCGCCCCACCGCTGGCCATTCGCCCGTATCGGAAGAGCATCTGATATCGCCTTTCCCGTTACACTATCATTCAATTCCGCCTCAAAACTTTTCCCCCAGGCCTTTATCAAAAT
>WVXT01000014.1:310-546 GCA_011773355.1 bacterium | reverse complement strand
TATTCTCTGCCATCTTTTTCTCCGTATTTAATATAATTAGGTCCTCGACAAAAATTACAATTAATACATAACCTTAAAGAAAGAAAGCCCCTATTGGTTTCTATCTGGATTCATTCGATAATGATTTTATTGGTCAGGCGGATATCTCTGGAAGAACTGCCGACAAGAAGTTCGAATTCCCCCGGCTCTACTACCCACCTTTTCTGCACAGGGCTGAAAAACGCAAATGCATCTCT
>WVXT01000014.1:0-178 GCA_011773355.1 bacterium | reverse complement strand
ACTTAGAAAGAGCTCTGCCTCATTTCTACGTGTTCTGCAGTCATAGATACACGACATTGTGTTATCTCCTTGAAGTAAATAAAAGACAAAACCTGTCTCATACTAAAACTCTAATCCTCTTGCTTGATTTCTTGGCAGACATCCTTTATAGCAGGACATTAACATAAGCTCCCTGAAA
>WVXT01000016.1:1506-2161 GCA_011773355.1 bacterium | reverse complement strand
TTGTTTGCCACGCGGTCCTAGTATACTTGCTGGCACACGGGATTGTTGCCGCACCTTATACGGTGCCTGCACCGGTTCCTGTTGGCTTGAATCTCATTCCTTCATACCAATTTATTCATTCTTCGGGGAATTTACCAGAAGAATTACATCAAGGAGGAGGAAATGGGATACGATAATTTATGGCAATTCTTGCGCGATAGCGTATTATTGTTTTTTGTGACTTGGGCCGTCTCCTATGTTCTTCTCAGGGTGGCGAGAATAAATAGGATACTATATCTGGTTGTTCATCCGATCGTAAGTTATATCTTTGGTAATATGATTATATTCCTTTTTTTCGTCATCGGTTGGGTGGTTTCTCTTAATATAGTAAACAATCCTCATCCCGTTTTCTGGGAACTGGGGCGGCTTATGNNTCCAAGAAGAAAATAGAGACTACGGAGCTTGGCTTTACTTTTTGGCTATCGCTTCTGGCATTAGTATGTACATAGCAGGACCCTTCGGTTTAATAAGGGAACCGATACCTAATATAAGCTGGATTCCATTTTCGCCTATTACTTTGATGTACCTGGGATATTTGGGCATTAAGATTAGAATACGATATCTGCAGAAACGCAAGATAAATCACTGGAGAGAAGAGGGAATAAAAAAATAGATT
>WVXT01000016.1:224-1420 GCA_011773355.1 bacterium | reverse complement strand
GGAGACCCATGGCTCTGAGTGGCTGCTATGTGGCCTTGGCTAATGACGTGAGCGCCATTCTATACAATCCGGCGGGGATAGCTCAATTAGAGAAAGCTGAGATTGGGGCATACTACTGCAGACCCTTTATGGGCCTGAAAAATGTGAATTTTGATACAGGGAGTATTCTGTTAGCTTTACCCTGGTTTGAAAATTTCACATTCGGGTTGGGAGCCACTCTATTTCTTGAGGATAATTTTGTCTATCATTATCAGGAGAATATGGTAGCAATTAATGTTGCTTACAGGCTTTCAGAGATATTTCAAAAGAGAGGATTCGATCTTGCCGTTGGCTCAAATTTGAAAATCCTATCTCTGAATGCCCACGCCAAGGATGGGTTTGGCAATGATGACCCCGTTTTGGAAGCCAGGACTACTGCGAGATTCTCGCTGGACCTTGGTCTACTTTTGGGCTATAGGAATTTAAGGCTAGGCATAAGTGGTCAAAATCTGATTCCGGCAGATTTCGGAGTGCTGGAAGAGGAGAGAATTCCTTCGGAGATACATTTAGGGGCAGGCTACGATTGGAAAATATTGGGCAAGAAGAGAGTAACGCCTCTTGTAGAATTTCTCTATAAAAGTGGTGAGAGCCGAATTGGATTCGGGACAGAATGCGAGATAAGTTCCATACTTGCGATTCAGTTTGGCATAGATACAGACAATTATTCCTTCGGGATCTCTTTGGGCAAAATTTCTGAGATTAAAGAGGAAAGCGCAGATTCCGGAGAATTTGTCAACCTTCCTTTGCGTGAATCCTGGGCCCCGCGTATCGACTTGAGTTATGTGCTTTCGCGTAATGTGGAAAGACAAACAGGGTCTCCCCACATTGGACTAATCTGGAGGTTCTGAGAATGGTAAAGAGAATATTTATTGGTTTCTTATGCATTGTGCTGGTAAGCAATGCTTCATTTTTTCTAGATTTGAAGAGTTCTTTTGCCGAAGAGCCGAAAGGAGAAACAGGCGAACAGGTGCGCCAGGCCCCGCAGCAGAGACCTATTCCAACAAGAATCATAGATAGAGCCATAAGCGATGTCAAAATAATTCCGGAAGATGTGTTAATTGTCCAATCGGAAGATACCCGAGACATAATTGCCGTGGATAAGAATGGATTTGCTGCAATTCCTGGTATCGGAGACATGAAAGTATCGGGAATGACTG
>WVXT01000016.1:0-198 GCA_011773355.1 bacterium | reverse complement strand
AGGGGGTAGACTCATACACTGTTCCCAGGGGTGTGGCTGTTATTGGCGAGGTTAATCGACCGGGAATTGTTGCTCCTGGGAGGCTGACCGATGTTGTTGCCCAATCTATGGGGACCACATCTTCTTTTAATGGCAAAGTTGTCATATTCAGAAGAAATGAAAATTTGGTTATTAAGTATAATAAGATTCTGAAAGGTA
>WVXT01000092.1:25340-49799 GCA_011773355.1 bacterium | reverse complement strand
GGCAACTTTTTCAATGAGTATCTCTACCAGGATAACCAGAATTGCAGCACCCGTTCCGATTAGAATACCCTTAGCTCCAGGAGAAATCTGAAAATAACCAATAATTGGTCCAGCAATAATAACTAATAAGCGAACAATCCAGATAAACAATAATTTTCACCTCCTCATTTTTGTTTCTATATAATTAAATATTCTACTCTGCATGCGCCGGCTAAAGCCGCCGATTACCTCAGAAAAAAGGTGACAGGCACCTTTTTTCAAGCCCGGCCGAGACGTAGTTTTTCAATAGCTTCATTAACTGAAGACACGCCAATCAAATCTATCTTTCTCTTTTCGTGGAATTCTTTCAGATTATGACTGGGTAATACGCAGGTTTTGAAGCCCAACTTTTCCGCTTCACTTACCCTTTTCTCAATAAAAGTTACTCCCCGCACTTCACCAGCCAGACCGACTTCACCAATGACCACTACTTTCTCGCCGACAGGTCTATTCTTAGCTCCTGAATAGATAGCCGCTATAACGCCCAGGTCACAGCCGGGTTCGTAAATTTTCACGCCTCCGGCGATATTTAAGAAGATATCACAACTTTCCAGATGGAGATTAAAATTTTTCTCCAGCACTGCTACCAAAAGAAGTATCCTATTGTAGTCCAAACCACTGGCCTGTCGCCTGGGCAGGTTAAAATTTGCCCTGGTGACTAAAGCCTGCAGTTCAACCAAAAGTGGCCTGGTTCCCTCTAAAGGCGCCACCACAACCGTTCCCGCAGTGGCAATGCGTCCCTCGAGAAAAATCTGTGAGGGATTCAGGACCTGCTTTAATCCATCGCTCTTCATCTCAAAGATGCTAATTTCCGAAGTGGTGCCATAGCGATTCTTCTCCACCCTCAAAATCCTATACAGGTGATCCCTGGACCCTTCAAAGTAAAGAACTGTATCCACAATATGCTCTAATACTTTTGGGCCGGCAATTGCTCCCTCTTTAGTAATCTGTCCCGAAATGAACACGGGAATTCTTCTGGACTTGGCTAAATAAAGAAGTTCCTCAGTGCACTGTTTAACCTGGCCCACGCTTCCCGGTGAACCACTAAAATCATCGTGGTAAACCGTTTGGATTGAATCGATAATTACAAATTTTGGTTCAATCTGTTTAATCTGATTAATTATCTCTCTAATATTTGTCTCAGAGAATATTATCAATTCTGAAGAATCTACCCTCAACCTCTCAGCCCGCAACTTTATCTGTTCCAAAGACTCTTCTCCGGAAATGTACAGGCATTTTTTCCCGGAAGCTGCCAGACTTCCCGCCACCTGTAACAGCAGGGTCGATTTGCCAATACCAGGAGAGCCAGCTAACAGGACAAGTGAGCCAGCCACCACTCCTCCCCCTAAAACGTGGTCGAACTCTGATATCCCTGAAAGAAACCTCTCCTCGGGCTGAGATTTGATAGAACTGATCGGGCTCGGCTTTGCCGTGGAAAGCCTGCGCTCTTCCCTCAAGCTAATATCTATATCCAGTCTTTCCTCGACTAAACTGTTCCACTTGCCGCAGGTAGGACACTTGCCCAACCAGCGGGCGGACTGGTACCCGCATTCCTGACAGATAAACGCCGTCTTTACTTTTGCCAATGTTATCTCACCTTAAAACAATACCTATACTGCTATTGACCGTGCCCTGATTTAATATGTCCTCGCCATTTATTCCCAGATAGCACCAGTCGTTTATCCTGAACCTCGCTCCCGTATTGAGCCAGGGCTTTTTTCTGGAAAGATGAAAAACTTCTGCGTCTATTCCTATTCTGTCTTCGACTGGCCAGAAAGCTCCGCCAAAACCACCGCTGGAACGAATAACCCCACCGTATAGAGAAAACAATCCCCAATTTTTGCCCGCGTTCACGGTTACGCTATTTGCTCTCTGTTCACCCGAATCGTTGTCACTGTCACTGTCTCCAATATTGTTTACCGAAAAGTGGTAGAACCTCTCCTTGCCAGGAATCAGGAAGAGACCAAAGTCACTTCTCAGCTTCTCATCGTTCACGTTATAATTTAACTGGTATCTCCAAGTCGTTTTAAAATCAGAAGTTCTCCGCAAAACCTTCTTAGCCTGCTCAGAACTCTCCTGTAGACTTTCTACCACTTGTTCAATCTGTTCGCCCATCTTTTCATCAGTCAGCAGCCTTCCCATTACTCCTTCCCCTCTATTGATCTTTTCTGCAACTTCGGCGATTTCATCCAGGCTTCGGTCAAGCTTTTGCAGGGAACTGGTGATACTTTCCTGGTTTAGACCATCGGTTATTTCCCTTATATTAGCAGAGAGTTGGTTAAGATTCTTGATTGTCTCCTCTAACTCTTGCCCTTCGGGGCCCAGAGCTTTATTCATTTTCCTGGTGACATCTCCGATATTATCCAGAAATACTCTCAGAGACTTGCCCAGTTCCTCCTCTCCACCAATCCCTCTTATCTCCTCCACCAGATCTCCCACGCCAAGTAAGATTTCTTCCACAGCCGTATCAATACCAACAGGGTCAATACCTATGATAGTATCCCCTTCCTCCAGGAGTGGCTCTTTTTTTGAACCAGCAGTAATTTCCAGATACTTCGTACCCACAAGCCCGAAAGAGACAATTCTTGCCCGTGCATCCCTGTGGATTCTCACATCCTTTTTTATGGTAGCAACCACCTGAGCTTTATTGTCAACAAGTTCGATGTCTATAACTTTCCCTACGACCACTCCTGCTCTTCTCACCTGGGCTTTTTCCGGAAGTCCGCTAACATCGTTGAAAAGGATTTTTATTTTATACCTCTTTTCCAGATGGATATCGCCAAGAAGGAAAGTCACAATTACCAAAGCTACCAAACCACACAGAACAAAGAGCCCCACCTTTGTTTCCTGACTCAACATCAATCTACTCCTTTAACTTCATCTTTATAGGTCCCTCGCTTGAGCCAGTAATAAACTGTCTCACCACAGGATTTTTCGTCTCTCTTATCTCTTGCGGCGTTCCTATCTCTTCTATCCGACCCTCGTAAAGCATGGCAATCCTATCGGAAACCTTATAGGCAGTGACCATATCGTGAGTGACGATAATAGAAGTTATCTTTAGTTTTTCTTGTAAATCCAAGATTAAATCGTTAATTACATCAGCCATAATCGGGTCGAGGCCAGTTGAGGGTTCATCGTATAGAATATACTTAGGGTTCATGGCAATTGCCCGGGCAAGCGCCACTCTCTTCTTCATCCCTCCGGAAAGTTCAGCAGGCATTAGCTGCTCAATCCCTTGCAGGCCGACCAAAAGGAGCTTCTCAGAAACCCTCCTTTTTACCTCTCTCTCATCAAAATCGGTCAACATCCGCAAACCAAAGGATATGTTTCCTCCCACTGTTAAGGAATCGAATAGAGCGGCTCCCTGAAAGAGCATACCGAATTTCTTTTGCACCTCAGCCAATTCCTCCATTCCCAATCTGGTTATTTCTTGACCATCTATTTCAATTTCGCCCACTTCCGGCTTCAATAACCCGACAATATGTTTTAAAAGGACACTCTTTCCACAGCCACTTCCACCTATTATGGTGATTGTCTCTCCCTCTTTTATTTCCAGGTTCACTCCCCGTAGAACTCTATTACCCGCAAAATTCTTATGAACATCATTAATCTTTATCATATTTCAACTCATCCTCCTCCGATGAAATCGGAGACTCCAGTCCTACACTACGAGATTTAAAAATGGGTGGCGCCAATTCCAATGGAAACCAGAAAGGCTGTCAAGAAGTAGTCTGAAATTAAGATTAAGACCATAGAAATTACTACTGCAGAAGTAGTTGCTTTCCCCACTCCTTGCGCTCCACCTTCACAGGTAAAACCCTTATAACAACAGACCATAATAATGATTACGGCAAAAAAGACAGATTTTATTAGACCTTGATACACGTCGTCAATGCGCATAAAATTTAGAATTTCGTCTCGATAAACGCTTGCCGGAATATTAAAGGAATAGACACTAACCACAAGTCCACCCAAAACGCCAATAATATCTGCTAACAGGGTAAGGATGGGAACCATAATCAGGCAGGCCAAAAACCTGGGGACTGCCAAATACTTTACAGGATTCGTACCCAGAGTATACAGAGCATCGATCTGCTCTGTAACCTTCATCGTCCCCAGTTCAGCCGCTATCGCCGCACCAACTCTACCAGCCAAAACCATAGAGCCTGTCACCGGACCCAATTCCTTAACCATGGAAAATCCGACAGCCATTCCCACATACACAGGCTCGCCAAAAAAATTGCTGAAAGCGTAGCCGGTCTGTAAAGCCAAAACCATTCCTGTAAATAGAGCCGTAAGGCCGATTACGGGAAAGGACCTTACTCCAATCTCCATCATTTGACTTACAATATCCTTGCTCCTCAGCGGCCGGCGTCCAATCCAGTAGATTGTCTGGCGGAATAATTGTGTTATCCGCCCCAAGCCACTGGTTGCACCTAGAATCCTTTCACCTACGTATCTCAACAATCTATACTCCACTTTCCCACCCAAATTTAATCAATTTCACTCCTGGTAATGCTTGCCTTATCTCTTAATGTCCTCAACCATTTCTCATACTGTTCTTCCATTCTCTTCTGAAAAATAAAGTTCCGCAGGTAGTCTCGAACTTCCTCTAAACTCTTCTTTTCTGACGCCTTCTTCTCTATGCATTGAATAATATGGTAACCATACTCCGTTTCCACCACATCACTAATTTCTCCTACCTTGAGAGCAAACGCTGCCTCCTCAAACTTTCTCACCATCTGACCCCTTATGAAGAACCCAAGATCACCGCCCCGGGGAGCAGACGGGCCTTCTGAATACTTTTTCGCCAATTCCGCAAAGCTGGTCTCTCCTTTCTTAACCTCTCTTAAAATATCTCTAATTCTCTTTAGAGCTTTCTTCTTATCAGTATTTTCATCAACTTTAATCAATATGTGGCGCGCGCGCACCTGCTCCGGCTCCACCATTTCCGACTCATTCTGTTTATAAAAGTTTTCAATTTCACTGTCCGTAGGAGAAACAACCTTTGCTTTAATCTCCTGGTCAATCAATTTTATTACCATTAATTGTTCCTTCACCTGTTCCCTAAATTTTCCTTCCGATAATCCCTGCCTAACAAGTTCTTGATTATATTCCTCTTCCGTCCCAAACCTCTTTCTAATCTCTCCTATTCCATCCTGAATCTCCTTGCTGTTCACCTTGACTTTCTTCCTTTTAGCCTCCTGGATCAAAATCTTCTCATCGATCATCTGTTCCAGAATTTTGTCCTTGAGCTCTTTGATTTTTATTTCTTTATCCGGACCGGTTAGAAACTTTTCATACTCTTCTATTACGGGTTTAGCTCTTCTTTCGTATTCGCTCATAAGTATCATTTCACCATCAACAGTAGCCACAGTCTTGTCCACGACTTTTGCCCCCAGGGAACTGGCTACAAAAAGACAAATAATGGCGAATAGAAAAACTGCCTTGCCTTCAGGGCTTTTCCGATTTTGCTTTTTCTTCATCTTTAGTCTCTCCTTTACTTTCTGATTCAATTCCTATTGAAACTTTGTCTAAAAGGTCATAATTAACCGAAACCATCGATTCCTTCTTATACTTTTCCATTAGTCTGTCCAGTTTCTCGTTTTGGATTGTCGTCCTTATCTCATAATTTATCTCCTCTTCGGTCTTCTTTCTCTGCTGCTTTTTACTTGTTAACTTAATCAGATGGTATCCAAATTGAGTCTCTATAATCCCGCTAATATCATTCTTGTTTTCCAGAGCAAATGCAGCCTCTTCGAACGCAGGAATCATTTCTCCCCGAGAAATATAGCCCAAATCGCCTCCCCGGGAAGCTGTCATTGAATCGATTGAATACTTTCGTGCCAACTTTTCGAAATTGGCGCCGTCCCTCAATTCGTTTAGAACATTCTTGGCTTCTGATTTTCTCTTTACCAAAATATGGCTTACTCTTACCTGTTCGGGATTTGCAAATTTNNGGGATTTGCAAATTTCTCCTTATTTCTCTCCAAATATTCTTTTACTTCTTCATCCGATACGACAATACGGTCTTTTTGCAACTCCTGAACCATCGTCTCCAGGAGGATGCGATCTTCTACGTTCTTCAATCTCCTCTTTATGTCTTCCCTTTTATGTAATCCCTCTCCTTTTGCCTTCTGTATAAGCACGGCCTCGGCAATCATACCATTGAGAAGCTCTATTTTACCCTCATGCGTGGCCAGGAACCCTTGATAATAAGAAGGAATCTCGCCAATTCTTACTTGAAATTCTTCAAGCGTGATCTTTCTTCCTTTAATGCGGGCCAATACATTTTCATTACCCTTAGTTTTGAAAAAAATAAGTAGCCCCAAGCCAATAACCAGACCACCCAGTATCAAAAATAAGACTTTTCTTTTCATCGTGTCTCCTTTTATCCCGATTTATCGGGATGGATAATTAAGATGCGAAATACTACCCACAAAAAAATATTATACCAGATTATGTCAATTTTTGCAACAAACCCTTCATCTTCCTCACCGCTAACCGTTCGCTTTCAAATCTTTCCTTTAACTTCCCTTTGAACCTGGAAGCGTAATCCCAAAGCCTAATTGAAATCTTAAATTTTTCCGTCTGCTTAAACTTAACTTTCTCTCTCAAGCCCTTAGTTAACTTTACAAATTTATCCGCTGGCACTGGAGTTTGTGGACTGAATTCAACCTCCACCTCGCCATTCATTTCACTAATCTTCTCCACCCCTAATCTTTTAGCCAATTGGCGAAGCTCTACCAGTTCAAACAGGGTCAAACAGGGCAGCGGAATATTACCGTAACGGTCTTCTAACTCTTCTCTTATCTTCTCCAAATCCTGAGAGTCAGCAGAGGAGGCAAATTTCCTGTAGATATTAATTCTCTGAGCTGGATCGGGAATATAGTCCACAGGAATGTAAGCATCTACCTGTAAATCTATTTCCACAGGTCGCTCCCGTTCTATCTTGATTCCTTTTTCACTCTTAACTGCCTCTTCCAGGAGCTTGCAATAGAAATCGAATCCTACCTCAATAATATGTCCATGCTGTTCTGGTCCGAGAATATTACCCGCTCCGCGAAGTTCAAGATCCCTTAGTGCAATTTTAAAGCCGGAACCCAACTCAGTGCACTGGGCAATAGTCTCCAGTCTCTTTTCAGCAATGTCACTAAGGGGCGACCGGCGCGGATAGAAAACATAGCAGTAAGCTTTATATTTATCTCTGCCAATCCTTCCTCGCAATTGATAAAGTTGTGCCAGACCTAACTCCTGTCCATTGGTAATTATCATCGTATTAACATTGGGAATATCCAGTCCTGCCTCTACTATAGTGGTGGCCACCAGGATGTCGTAATCCTTATTTATGAACTTTACCATTACTTCTTCCAGTTCCCAAGCTGCCATCTTGCCGTGAGCAACTCCCATCCTCACGTCAGGCATCATCTTTCTTAGACGGTTAGCAACTGTGTCGATTGTTTCTACCCGATTATATACATAGAATACCTGACCTCCACGCGCAATTTCGTTCCTTACAGCCGTCTCTACAATGTCCTCATTGTATTCTCCTAAATAAGTTTCAATAGGAATGCGTCCCTGCGGCGGCGTATCTATGACTGACATATCCCGCACTCCCCCCAGAGCCATAGAGAGAGTTCTGGGAATAGGTGTAGCAGTCAGGGTCAAAACATCGACCGTCTTTCGCAGCTGCTTCAACTTCTCCTTGTGGCGGACACCGAACCTCTGCTCTTCATCAACCACCACTAATCCCAGATCAAAAAACCGAATATCCTTCTGGAGAAGCCTGTGCGTGCCAATAACCACATCAATTGAACCCTGCTTCAATTTTTCAACGATTTCTCTCTGCTCTTTTTTACTTCTGAATCTGGAAAGCATCTCAATCACTACGGGATAGTCAGCGAATCTCTCGGAGAAAGTGTGATAGTGTTGTTCAGCCAAAATCGTGGTGGGAGCAAGTACTGCTACCTGCTTACCGTCAAATACTGCCTTAAGGCCAGCCCGCATAGCCACCTCTGTCTTACCATAACCAACGTCCCCGCAAACAATCCTGTCCATCGGTTTTTGGCGAATCATATCCTGCTTAACTTCTTCAATTGCCCTTTCCTGATCCGGGGTGGTTTCATAAATGAAAGCATCAGCAAATTCTTTTTCGTAATGGCTATCCGGAGGGAAAGCATATCCCGGTAGTTTCTGGCGGGCAGCATATATCTCCAGAAGTTCCCGGGCAATCCGCTGAACAGATTTCTTTACCCTCGCCGTTACCTGACGCCAGGCAGTACTATCCAGAGAATATAATTTTGGCTTGTACCCCTCAGTGCCAATATATTTTTCCACCAGATTAAAATCTTCAATGGGTACATACAATTTATCGTCCTTGGCATACCCAATCGCAATATAATCCGTGAACCTTCCTTCCACCTCTATCTGCTTAAGACCCAAATATTTTCCGATACCATACCTTTCATGCACAACGTAGTCACCGGTATTAAGTTCAATCAAGTCACTGAGTCTTCTTGCAGGATACTTGAGTTTAGGGTAACGATGCCTTATCTTGTAGCGACCGAAGATCTCCTTTTCCGAAATTACCACGAGTTTCAAGGCAGGAAAAATAAACCCGGAATTCAAATTCCCTATCCTGAAGTGAGGAAATACATCCTCTCCTTGTTCCCGCAACAGCTCTTCTAACCTCGACTTTTCTCCCTCATTGTTACAGAAGACATAAGTTTCCCAGCCCTCCTTTCGCCAATCTGCAAGTTCCTGGCAGAAGAATCCGATTTTACCATGGAACGAAGGCGGTGACTTCGTGGAAAAACTGACCGCATTCCTTTGAGGCAAGATGGACAAATAAACCTCGGGAAATCGCCGCCTGCCAATGGACGATGGACGCTCAACATTATCCAGCAACACCACTCCTTCCTGCGGGAAATAATCCAAAACAGTGTGCGAACTTTTCTCCTCTGATAATTTTGCCGGAATAACCCTAGCCTCTACTACAGTGCTTATCGACCTTTGTGTCAGGGGGTCGAACCTGCGCATCTGTTCAATATGATCCTCAAATAATACCACCCTGAGAGGATGGTCGAAATTAGGAGACCACACATCCAAAATCTCACCTCGCAGGCTAAATTCTCCCATACCCTCTACTATATCAGTTCTTTCATAACCACCGGCAGTCAGTTTTTCGCTTATCTTCTGATAGTCAATCTTTCCGCCCTGGGATAGAGTTAAGGTAAGGAGGGAAAATTGGGAGGGAGAAATAATTTTCTCTTTTACTCCATCGAGAGTCGTTACCACAAGCGGACCTTTTTGAACCGATAGATAATAGAGGGAGACAAGAGAATCTTCTCTATTCTCTTGAGAAAAAAGGCTGCTCTCCAGTCCAAAAGCTTTGAGGTCTTCCCTTAACCTTTCCAGGTCATCTTCTCTTTCTGTAATTATTAATAGGGCTTGAGAAATTCTTTCCTTTAGTCCCAAAATAAAAAAAGCTTTGGAACCGCCCCAAAGCCCTGAGACTTTTATTTTTCCTTGTTTGCTAAGTATCTTCTGAGAAATTTCTTCTAAGATTCGATTCTTTTCCCAGAATTGAACTAATTCATCCTTCATAAACATATTCCCCAAAAAATAGTACCAAAAAAGCTCTGCAAAATCAAGTAGTCAATCCATGCAATTTTATGATTTGGTAAAGGTCGGTAGCAGTTTGGCAGGAGATTAGAAAGGGATTCTAAAAATCAATATGCGTACTTCAGCTGACGAAACAGCTAAAAGTCGTTACTTCTTTAGTAGTCTTTCCTTAAGAATCTTATTAACCAGTTGGGGATTCGCTTTGCCCTGAGTCTTTCTCATTACCTGCCCAACCAGATGTCCTATAGCCTTCTGTTTACCTTTTCCATACTCTTCCACAGCATCTGGATTTTCCTTTAATACCTCTTCCACTATCCTGCTAATCTCTTTCTCATCAGTAATCTGGACCAATTTCTGCTCCTGGACAATCGCTTGAGGATTCTTCCCGGTATTAAACATTTCCTCAAATACTGTTTTAGCAATCTTCCCCGAAATTATTCCTTTGTCCATTAATTTCAAAAGGTCCGCCAACTGCCCGGGAGAGACCGGGGATTCCCTCACCTGTTTATTCACTGTATTCAACCTTCCCAGAAGCTCTACCATTACCCAGTTAGTAACCATTTTCGGATTATTGTACGATTTAACCACTTGTTCAAAATAGTCTGCCAGCGCCTTGTCACTAGTAAGCACACCCGCATCGTATTGGGAAAGCTTATATTCTTTTATAAACCGTTGCCGGCGCATATCGGGAAGTTCAGAAATGGTCTTTCTGATATTTTCTATCCTTTTTTTCTCCGCTACTAAAGGTACCAGGTCCGGCTCAGGAAAATAGCGATAGTCATGAGCCTCCTCTTTACTCCTCATAGAATATGTCCTTTCTTTTTTCTCATCCCACAGTCTCGTCTCCTGGACGATTCTCTCTTCACTCTCCAATGCCTTAATCTGTCTCGTAACTTCGTATTCCAAGGCCTTCTGGATGGCTCTGAAGGAATTCATGTTCTTAACTTCTGCTTTCACTCCCAGTTCTTTCTTGCCCACTAATCGCACGGAAACATTCGCATCGCAGCGCAGCGAACCCTTCTCCATATCGCAATCTGATACTTCCAGATACCTCAGTATATTCTTTAAAGTGGTAAGATAAGTATACGCCTCTTCGGGGCTTTTGATGTCAGGGGAGGAGACTATCTCCAGAAGGGGAACGCCACAGCGATTGAAATCGACGAGACTTCCATCAATTTCCCGGGAACCAATATTGTGCAGGAGTTTTCCCGCATCCTCTTCTAAATTAATTCTGGCTATGCCCACTCTCTTCTTTGCACTATCGGTTCCTATTTCCAGATAGCCATTTTGAGCTAAGGGCTGTTCGTATTGGGAAATCTGGTAATTCTTGGGCAAATCAGGATAGAAATAGTTTTTACGCGCAAATATTGAACGTGAAGGAACTTCACAGTTTAATGCCAGAGCACTCTTAATCGCATATTCTACCGCCTGCCTGTTAACCACAGGCAGTACCCCCGGCATACCCGTACACACCGGGCAAGTATGAGTATTTGGCGGCGCACCAAATTCAGTTGAGCACCCACAAAATAACTTAGATTTTGTCTTCAGCTGGACATGGACTTCCAGGCCAATTACAGTCTCATATTCTGCCATACATTCACTCCCAGAAAGTAACAGGTACTTTTTCCACGAGATTGCTTCACTTCGTTCGCAATGACACTTGAAACCTACAGTGCTGGCTTTCTCTTGTGCCAGTCAGTATTCTTTTCATACGTATAGGCTATTCTAAGCAGGACCTCCTCGTCAAAAGGCTTTGCCAAAAGCTGAAGCCCAATGGGAAGTCCTTTCTTGCTAAACCCACAGGGTAGAGAAATTCCAGGAATCCCTGCCAAATTTGCAGAAATGGTAAATATATCCGATAGATACATCTGTAAAGGGTCATCAACTTTCTCGCCAATCTTAAATGCCGTAGTAGGAGCTGTTGGCGTAACAATAACATCTACTTTTTGGAAAGCCTCATCGAAATCTTTCTTAATTAAAGTGCGCACCTTCTGGGCCTTCAAATAGTAAGCGTCATAGTAGCCACTGGATAAAGCATAAGTGCCGAGCATTATCCTCCTTTTGACTTCTGCGCCAAATCCTTCCCCCCTTGTCTTCTCATACTCTTCCAATAAGTTCTCTGTTTCCGGCGAGCGGTAACCGTACCTCACTCCATCATACCTGGCCAGATTAGCGCTGGCCTCAGAGGGAGCAATCAGATAATAGACCGCCACCCCATACTCGGTATGGGGAAGAGATATCTGCAAAGTTTTTGCTCCCAGCTTTTCCAGAAGCTCTATCGCCTCTTTCACTGCCCTTTCTACTTCCCCATCCAAACCCTCCACGAAATATTCCCTAGGAATTCCTATCTTAGCGCCTTTAACGTTTTCTATTAAAGATTTGGTGAAATCGGGCACCTCCACATTAACTGAAGTGGAATCATTTTCATCATAGCCAGAAATAACATTCATCAGAAGGGCTACGTCTTCCACATCTTTGCCAAAAGGACCTATCTGGTCCAGTGAAGAGGCAAAAGCAACCAATCCATAACGGGAAACCCTACCATAAGTAGGTTTCAATCCCACTACCCCACAGCAGGCCGCTGGCTGGCGAATAGAACCTCCCGTATCAGACCCTATCGCTAAAATTGTTTCATCAGAAGCCACTGCCGTTGCCGAGCCACCGGAAGAACCACCGGGAATATAGTCCAGGTCCCAGGGGTTACGAGTTATGCCAAAATAAGAATTCTCGGTTGAGGAACCCATAGCAAATTCGTCCATATTTGTCTTGCCTATGAACACTGCTCCTGCGTCTCTTAATTTCTTAACCACCGTTGCCTCATAAGGGGAGATAAAATTTTCCAATATGTGAGAGGAGCAAGTTGTCTTCACGTTCTTGATACACATATTATCCTTTATGGCTACAGGAATGCCTGCCAACAGGCCCCGGGATTCGCCTTTCCTCATATTCCCGTCGATGTTTCTTGCCTGGAGTGAAGCTTCTTCCTCGGTTAATGTAACAAAACTATGAAGTTTATTCTCTACCTGATTTATTCTATTATAAACGGACCTCACAATCTCCTCAGAAGAAATCTCTTTCTTCTCCATCTTTTTCAATAATTCGTTTCCAGTCAGTTCACATAGTTCCATCACGTTCTCCTGTGAATGGTTATTTTCTCGCCATCTTTTACTTTTTTCCAATCCTTTGGATTTCCCAGAAGTCTACCGATAATATTTACCGGGCTGGCTGGCCGTATCTCTGACTCTGTAGAAACAGGAGTCTTGCCGAAGAAAATACAGAAACCGTTTCCTTCAGGCCAGTAACCCAAATCTCCTTCCTGGACAACATCCACGGCTTCTTCTGGACCCTCCTCTACTGGAATAGCAAAATATATTTCTTCTCCCCAGGTATTAACTTTTGCCTCAATAGGAAGAGCATCCCAGATAGCCTTTGCCGTCTTTGTCTCCAGGAGTTCTGCTTCCATACTAACCTTTTCTGTTTTTATGTTGATCTTCTTTGTCATTTCTAAAGCGAAGGGATTTGGTGTGGCGAGCATTAGAATTTTTAGTCAAAAATCGAAGATCAGAGTTTAACCCCGCGAAGACGGGGGAAACTCCTGAGATTTTTGGCGATGCTCAAAGAGCAAAAAATTCTCAGCGAGCGAACCAAATCCCGAGCACACTATTCTATTACTTTTTTCACTTTAAAGTGGCTGGCTTCCACTTCCGGAGCATTGGCCAAAATCTCTTCCTGCTTCAATGACGGTCTAACCTTGTCCTCACGGAAAACATTCGATAAACGTAAAACGTGGGAAGTGGGCTCTACTTTTTCTGTATCCAGCTCATTAAGTTTATTAATATATTCTAAAATGTCTCCCAGTTGCTTTGTATATTTTTCTTTTTCCTCTTCAGTCAGTTTCAATCGCGCTAACCGGGCAACATATTCAACTTCCTTTTTAGTAATCATTCCTTTTCTCCCTTATTTCATATTTTCTTTATACGTGCATATTTTACCAAAAATTTCCTCCACTGACCATTTTCGAAAAGAACGACAATCTTTGTATCTTTACCAGAACCAGTCCGTTCCAATATTCTACCCAAACCAAACTCCTCATGCTTCACCCGCGCACCAACCTGCCACTCATCAACTTGAACCTGGCTGAAGAGAGAGGCCCGAACGTCTTTGCCTTTAGCCTCATCCGGAGAAATTTCTCCTCCCCAGAGACCTACCTTCTCTCCCAGTAGGCCAGCCTCTACCACAAAACGGGAAGGCGTATTCCACCTCCACTGTCCGTAAAGTCGCCTCTGGCTTGCCGAAGTCATATAAAGCCTCTCCTTGGCTCTGGTCATTCCCACATAACATAGTCTCCTCTCCTCTTCCATCTCTGCCTCATCATAAAGGGCATCGGAGTGGGGGAAAAGCCCCTCTTCCAAACCGGTAACGAAGACCACAGGAAATTCCAGACCCTTGGCTAAATGTAAAGTCATCAGGGTTACCCTGTCGTTTTCCTCATCCCAGGTATCTATGTCAGTAATCAAAGACACCTGCTCCAGAAAAGCTTCTATAGTCTTATCTTCCGACTGTTCTTCAAATTCTCCCACTGCAGAGACCAATTCTTTTACATTCTCAATTCTGCTCTCGGCCTCAATAGTATCCTCGCTGGCAAGTTCGCTCAAATAACCTGTGGTCTCTATTACCATTCGCGTTAACTCTTTTGCCGTTATGTTTCTACTCTTTTCTCGTAATTGTCCAATTAAGTCCATAAAACCTTCGACACGAGAAGAGCTATGGCCAGGAACCGCCTTAATCTCGCGAATTTTGGTGAGAGTTTCAAAGAGCGCTTTCTGGTGTCTACTGGCATATTGTTCCAGGTAATTCAAGGTTTTCTTGCCTATGCCACGACGCGGTACGTTAAGTATCCTTTTCAAATTAAGAGAATCCAGGGGATTGACTATAACCCTCAAGTAGGCCAGAATGTCCTTTATCTCCTTCCGCTCATAGAATCTGACACCTCCCACAATGGCATAATTTATTTTAGCTTTCCTGAGGGCATCTTCCAGAACTCTCGACTGGGCGTTCGTCCGATAGAACACAGCAAAGTCCTTA
Source organism: bacterium (assembly GCA_011773355.1). Classification (GTDB taxonomy): domain Bacteria; phylum UBA6262; class WVXT01; order WVXT01; family WVXT01; genus WVXT01. The sequence continues at coordinate 35,051 of WVXT01000092.1, read as the reverse complement.
AGAATGTGCCTTTCTTCCATCAATCTGATTACTTCTTCTACCACGAGATTAGCCTCGTCGATTTCGCTATTCACCAGGGCATACTCCACAGGCATACCTTCTTCCCGATTTGTCCACAGTTTCTTTTTCTTTCGATATCTGTTGTTCTTGACCACCTTCCAGGCCATATCAAGAATGTTTTTTGTAGACCGGTAATTTTGCTCCAATTTCATAACTTTAACATCTTTATAGTCCCTTTCGAAATGTAAGATGTTGCGCAGGTCAGCCCCCCTGAATGAATAAATAGATTGGTCATCGTCACCAACTACGCATATATTCTTATGTTTCGAAGCTAAAAGCTTGGTCAATAGATACTGAGCGTGATTGGTATCTTGATACTCGTCAACCATAATATATCGGAACCGCTCCTGATACTTCTCTAATATCTCTTTTCTTTGTTTAAAAAGTCTAACCGCCTCCATCAACAGGTCAGCGAAATCTAAAGCAGAACTTTCCTTAAGCTTCCTCTGGTAAAGTTGGTAAATATCGGCTATAACTTTACGGTAGTAGTCTCCAGAAGCTTGAGCATAAATGGAAAAAGACTCCACATCGACCAGATTATCCTTAGCCCTATTTATCAGCGCTTGAGCTACTGCTATCTTAAATCTTTTCTCATCAATATCCAATTCTTTCGTACACTCTTTAATTAAGTTCAACTGGTCCATCTCATCATAGATGACAAAGTGTCTACTCCCGCCAATCTTATCAATCTCTTCACGCAGAAGGCGTGCCGCAAACGAATGGAAAGTGGAAATCCAGACACTCCTCCCCTTACCTCCCACCAAGCGGTCTACCCTTCCCCGCATCTCTCCTGCTGCTTTGTTGGTAAAAGTAACCGCCAGGATATTCCAGGGAGAGATGTGCTTCTCAATTAGATATGCTATACGATAAGTAATTACTCTGGTCTTTCCCGAACCCGCTCCCGCCAGAATCAGAAGAGGTCCTTGAATATGCTCCACCGCTTCCCTCTGTGAAGGGTTGAGGTCATCCAGTATATTATAGCCTTTGGTCCTCTTTTCCATGCACTAAAACTCCTTTTTCCCTAACCGCCCAAATGAACATGATTGTGACAGCAAATCACAAGCTTTGCTCTTTCTTAACACCTTTGCTTCTACAATATTTAAAAGATGGTTTGTAAAGAGTCTCAGGAATTCCAGTCAAAAAACGAGGACGACCTTTATCTTTCAAGCAAATCATTGTTTGACCCCCGATGAAATCGGGGGGAGTTTTGATGTGCGCCCTGCAGAGTCCAAAGTTTTTTGACGTTAAGAAATTCCTTAAGCGATGAACGAACCATCTTTTAAATTTTCCTCCCTATTGCACCATTTTCTCAATCATTATCTTGGCTTTATAATTATCCGGGTCAAGCTGCAGAACCCTCTTGAATTCATCAGCGGCTTCTTTAAGTCTTCCCACTGTATAATAACAATATCCTAAATTGAAATGGGCGTCGACCATATCGGGATTGATGGCAATCGCCTTCTCATAATTCTCAATCGCCTTCTGTTTATTTCCCAAAGTAAAATAGATATTTCCCAGATTATTCCTTGCACCCACCAGTTTAGGGTTCAATCTGCAGGCTATCTCAAAATTCCTGACAGCCTCCCCCCAGTTCTTCTCCTTTGCGTAAACCCATCCCAGCCTGTAGTAAGCCAAAGCCTGATTAGGATTGGTTTTAATAGTCTCCTCAAGTGCTGCAATTGTCTTCTGGGGATCGGCTTCTTTCTCTTCAAAGAAACCGATTTCTTCCGTCAATAGTTTGTGGGCGCGAAAAGGTTCGATTATCTCCTTTATGGATAAGATTCCCACACAGAAGACAAGGCCGATAATAGTTAGCTTTAAAGTTCTTGGCCAATCTATGGGCATCACTATCTCTCTCTTACACTGGGAAGCCAAGAGGCCCAGCACAAAATAGAAATAGACTGCAGTTATGATAAACCGCATATTAACTGAAACAAAGCTGTGGGCAAGAATTGCAGCGCTTGAGGCAAGCCATCCTACAGTCAAAATTTTCTGAGACTCTGCTCCTGAATTTTCTTTCAGCAATAGTCTCCCTTGAGCAAAGAAGGCAAAAATCGTCCAGATAAAGATACCAATTCCAATAAGACCTGTTTCCGACCAGATTTCCAGGAATTCGTTGTGAGCATAATTGACAATGAACCTATCTTGTGGCAGAATTTTCAGAAGCTCCGCTGAGGCATAGCGAGGGAAATATATGTGAAATGCTCCAATCCCTACGCCCGCAGGGTTATTGAGGCCCATTACCAGCGTATCTCTCCAGATTAGTAAACGCTCGGTGCGCCGGGCGATTATCTGGTGAAGTTTGCCAGCACCTGCTTCAATAGTCTTCTTATATCTCTGGCTGGTGGACATTAAGCCAAAATGTAGAACAAGAATGAGAAACAAAGGGATAAGAAATTTCAGCTTCCCCTTCCAGAAATTCTGCCAGCGCTCCCGTGCAACCTGTTTACTATAAAGTATTGCAAAAATCGCAAGGGAAATGATGAAGCCACCCCATGCTCCCCGCGTGGCTGTAAAGTATAAATTTAGAAGCAAAAACAAAACACAAATACCAAATAGGAGTCTCCATCCTTTCCTTTCAGTTAAAAACATAGAGAAAAATATCGGTAAACAAATTATTATATAGCCGGCAAAGAAATTGGGATTACCAAAAGTGGCAAAAGGACGCTGGTTAGGCCCATAATACGCGACGCCCAGGAATTCTCTTACTGGAAGGTGGAGCGACTTATCCAGGCTTGAGAAAATTCCAGCCAGCCAGGAAAAGAATGAAGTCAAAACATTTGCAGGATTCTTAACTGCCCAGAAAGAGCTAATTCCATTCAGCGAGACAAAGATACTTCCCAATAGCCAGGCAGAAAGTATGTAATTCAGGTTTTTTCTATCACGAATGTTGTTGGCAACGACAAAGAAAACGAATACACAAATTAGCATTCTCTGGAATTCATTCCTGGCCACTACCTTATCTCTGGAAAATATGTAATAGAGAGAAATGGCCAGGCCATAAAACAGGATGGGTAAATTAAGAAGATTGCTTTTGACAACTATCCGCCCCTCAAGCATCATCCTCGCTATCCAGAACACCAGAAGCAGGATAACAGATAGTTGCATCGCAAACAGCTTATAGCGGGTAAGTTTAACGTCGATCGCCAAGGCAGAGAAGAGCACAAAAAATATGAATATTCCCAGGATAATTTTTTCTAAATAACCCGTTAATATTAAAGAAAGATTCGATTGTCTATGAGTACTGGCCCTTTCAGTAGACAAGCTACGCTTTCTCACTTTGGCTCCATATAAGTTATGTATGCTGGACGACCCCGACGCACAATATCAAAAACTACTCCCTGTGAAAGGTCTACTTGCTTAACCGCTTTCTTAAACTGTTTACAATCTCCTGTGGATTGCCGATTTATACTTCTTATCAAGTCACCTTCCACCAGACCCATCTCTTCCGCCTTGCTCCCGATTTCAATTTCCACAATTACTACCCCTTTTCCATCTTCAATACGATAGTTTCTGGCCAAAGCAGGAGTTAATGGCTCTACCTTCATGCCCAGCCACTCTTCAACTTCCCCTTGCTCTATTTTTTCTTTTTCTTCTTCTTTTACTTTTGCCTCTTCAATCGTCTCCGGCATTTCTCCCAGTTTTACGGTGAGCGTGACTTTCTTTTTCTCCCTAATTACCGCAATTTTTACCTTCTTTCCCGGTTTTGTTCTGGTTACTACTTCCTGGAGGTCTCTCACCCCTTCAACCTTGCGCTCTTCAATCTTTACAATCACGTCTCCCCTTTTCATCCCGCCTTTCTCCGCAGCAGAGCCTTCCATTACTCTATTAACCAGAACTCCTTTTTCATCGGAAAGGTTAAATTGTTTAGCTATAACTTCGTCCACTTCCCTTATCTCTATCCCCAACCAGCCACGCACAACCCTTCCCTTCTCGATTAACTCATCAAGTATCTCTTTAGCGTCATTAATGGGAATGGCAAATCCTACACCTGCAAAAACTCCCGTGGGGGCGTAGATAGCCGTGTTTATCCCGATAACCTCTCCTTTAATATTGACTAGCGGGCCACCGCTGTTACCGCGGTTAATGGAAGCATCAGTCTGAATCATATCTCTATACTCTCTCCCTTCAACGAATAGCGATTGCCTCTTGGCGCTAATCACGCCCACGGTTAACGTCTGCTTTAGTCCAAACGGAGAGCCAATGGCTATCGCCCAATCTCCAATCCTTATCTTGTCCGAATCGCCAAGTTTAGCTGCAGGAAATTTCTCCTTTGCTTTTATTCTAATTACAGCCAGGTCAGTTTTCGGGTCTTTACCGACTACCTCACCATCGTATTTTTTCTCCTTGCCATTAGATAATGTAACCTTAATTTCCTCTGCTCTGGCAATTACGTGGTAATTCGTCAATATATAGCCCTGGGGGTCGATAATTACTCCCGAGCCTGTTCCTTCCAGCCGGCGTCTGAATTCTCTTTTCTCAGGCTCCGGTCTCCTCTCTCTCGGTCTTCCAAAAAACTCATCAAAAAAATCCTCGAAAGGATCGCCGAAGTAGAATTCATAATAAGGAACCTCTGCCTTCAGAATTTGCACGGCAGAGATATTTACCACCGCCGGCTTTACCGCCTGAGCCACATTGGTGAAAGCTTCTTGAAGCTCAAGTACACCATTGGGGATAGATACAGCTTCTTCAGAAGACGTCTCCTTCTCGGCTAGCAGTATCTCTTCTCCTGCCATTTTTCCCTTACACCTAAGTCCCAAAAACAACGAAACAGACAAAACCAGCGCCAGCATCAAAATCCACAACCTAGACTTTTTCATTTTCCTCACTCTCCTTTACTAGCATTTAAAAGACAGTTGTTAACACACCGATGAACAAACTATCTTTTAATCAAGCCGTTACTTTGCTCTTATTGCAGGAATTTCTACCGCCTTACCTTTCCGGTAAACACCAAGCAAATTTTTCTGATTTTCTCCTCGAGGCAGAACAAGGTCAATAATATTCGGGCTACCTTTTGCATTATTATTTAAGGACAGGTAGGCACCACCAAAAGAGAACTCATCGTTTGTTTGCTTAACCTCTCTCACCTTCCAATTTCTTGGCGGCGCTTCTCCATCGTAAGCCAAGACTATTGGCAAATATCCCCAATTCCGAGGATCTCCACGAATTAGTTTTCGGGGAACATAAATGGTCACTTCTCCCGTGGTAGAATTGACCCTCACTTCCAGGTCTGTTAGTTTAACCGGCTTGCCAGCCGAATCTATCTTATACATTGTCTGCTGCCAGCCATCCACGGAGATTGCATATTCCCAGGCATCTTCAGCCCTGGTATAAGCGTTCCTTCCGGGAAGAAGTTGCATCGAGCCAGCTCCTATCCTGTTATTCAGGTCAATGTAAACGTCAACAATCTGTAAACTTAGTCCAGAAGGAGAATTCCAGGGATTTTCAATTATCCCCAATTTAACCTTCAAAATCACATATTCAGGCCCTTCACCCACGGAAAACTCACGAATATCGAATGAACCGGGCTTAAACATGGCATCGGCAGGATAAGTATACGTGCCTGGCCCGTAATCATCACCAACAGGGTCGATAATCTTTGAAATACCAGCCCGCTCATAAAAAAGCTCGGGAAGAATCACGCTAATAGGTCCAAAAGGTGGCATGCTCTCCAATTCCACACTTTCCTCTACGGCCACGGCAATAATTCTCAATGCTTCTCCACCTGAAACATTAAGGTATTTAAGAGGTATCGCAATTTCTAATGAATATGCTCCCACTGCCATAGAATAGAGATCAGTGACAGGTTGCCAGGTATCTTTCCCTGTTGCGCTGGAAAGGACTGCTCTTCCCCTTCCCGCCTCAGAATCCAGAGTAAATTGGTCAAACCAGATTGCTGCTTCGTTAGATAGTCCAAATCCTAATGTTCTCCCTGCACTTGGTTCTACGTAGCGAGTAGATAGGTTATACTTCCCCGCTCCCGGCGTCCCTATATAGAATCCGATGAAGAATTCCGTCCCCTTTCTTTCAGTGAGCAAATCTTTCGTATCCACCCGGAGATAGAGATTGGATCTATCATATCCGTAATAGATTTTATCGAATAACTCGCAATTCTCAGCCCGATAGTAACCGGCATTATCCCATTCTCCTTCATCTATTATGCCATCAACCTGGGGAGTAACCAAGTCTACAATTTCTCTCTCAGGGATAAACTCCTTCTGAGCAACAATTGGCTGGAACAGTCTCCCTGGCGGTTCCATGCCGATAGTCTGATAGATTTTAATCAATAAGCTCCTGTACTCCTGGTCAAAAATCTCATCCTTACCGGAATTCCGGTCCTGGCCATACCACCAGAACCACTTACTATCGGAAGCTTTTGAAATTGTTGCAAACGCCTCGTCCAGTTTCTCAATTTTTGCTCTACCGCTATTTTTGTATTTTTCCAAATCCGACCTTGCTTCAGCCAAAAGTTCCCAGGCGATATTCTCTTCTTCTTCGCCAATCCAACTATCAAAATTTGCATTGACCATAGAACCCGGCCATAGTTTTTTTATGCTCGCTTTCGCAGGATATTCTTCCAGATACTCCTGCACCGTAACAGTTTTAATTAAGGGGTCTTCTTCAAGTTGATTGAAAAGCTGACTCAAAAAATATATGCTCTCATCATTATCTATGATTATGGTCACCAGAGGAGGCGATTTCTGTCTCCATTTCTGTTGAATGGAATAGATACGTTCCGTAAAATCTCCCACCGCCTCTCCTCCGCTCATTAATGGATAGACAAGATTGATTCTATCGCTGAGCATGTTGTCGGGGAAAATCATTGTTACCTTTCTTTTTTCCCCGGACACAATATAAGGCCGATAGAGGAACTCAGGATTCAGGAGCCGGCCCTGGTCATTTCTGGTCAATTCAATGTTCACCGAACCTTCCAGCACTTCCTCGCCAGAAGCCATCCATTCCAATCGACAATCGCCAACCACGTCTAATACTTCCCGAGCCACCGCGCCTTCAGGAAGCCAGATCCCTCGAGGCAACTTACCAAAATATTTCCGATAAAAGCTTACTCCCTCCATTATTCTCGCTCTAACATCTTCCGGATGTTCATATTTCTTAGCAGGCAATGAAAAGCCTCTGGCATCGACACGCTGGCTAAATCTGTATCGTAAAGAAGCGGAAGAATGGGACGGCCAGGAGGCACCATTGCCACTACAATCCGACCCAGGTCCTGAAGTCGTCTACAACTATTTACAGCTCCATAACTCATACGTTGAATCACTTCCGGAGACAAATTGAAAGTCATGTTTATCTGGGGATAACGTTCTAACAAAGCCAAAAGATTTGTTATCGTTTGTGAATTAGCCTCCCCTGCCCGTGGCATCTCCCCATCCCAGATAAGAGCAAGGCAGAGGAGCTGCCGGGGAACTTCCGGCGGCTTCAGAGGCACTCTTTCCACTTCTCTTTCTGCTGGCGGCACACCCGCGCAGCCCAAAAGAAAAAGAAGAAGAGTTGATAAGGAGTATATAGTAAGTAGACTCAAAATCTTTTTCATTTTTTAAAAATTTGCTTCTTTCTATGCAATAGACAACTATTTATTATACTAAAAATTATTTTGAATTGTAAAGGACAAAGACGGAAATTCCTACTAAAAAGGGGACAGGCTACTTTTTCTACCTCCTCGCCCAAAGGTAGAAGGCAAGTGAAAATGGTGCAGGGGATACCTATCTGGAGAGTTGTGCGATAGGCACAGCCAGGAGTAAGCCAAATGCCTACGGAGACCTGCTACGTTCAAAAAATTGCAGGCACCTAATCAATGTTTCTTTGTACCCCAACCCTCCTGGCTTCAGAATGAAGTTGTACTTCCCATCTAAAGTCCGACAGAAAGCAATCCCGGGAGATACAGACGAAATAATTTGAAAGGTATCTATCTTTAATGCCTGGCAGATATTAAAAGCGGTATCTCCGCCGATAAGAATTAGATTACGAAAGAACCCCCCTTTGCAGAGTCCTGTGGTTAAATAAACAAGCGTTTTAATAATCTTCTCTGCATCCTGTTTATAAACACTCTTTTGAGGATATATTAATATGTGTTTAGCATTTTTTGCATCCGGTATTTCTACCCGATCTCGCTCGAAATCTATAGGCACAGCCAGGAGACCCTTCCATCCCTCCAATTCTTCAATCTGTTCGTAGGTAACTGACTGGACACTCCCGGAAACAATCAGCACAGGTTTTGGGCCACCAGTTACTGTCTTAGACCTAACATCCCTGCTTGATCTTGCCTTCCCCCAATATTTGACCAACTCCCCGGCCAGACCGCTGGCCCCACATACAGTCGCGTAATCCGGGATTTCGCTGGCGATATTTTCTAAATCTTTTTGCGTCTTTGCATTATATACTTTAATCTTTTCAGAATATTTCGATGTGTCTTTCAGCAAAGTGGGTATGTGAGCTTCATTAACTCGATTTCTCGGGTCCCGGGCAAACTCTGTTCTGGTAACCAGCTTTCCCCGGACATATTGGCTACCTTCTATTGTAGTCCTTCCTGCCCCGGGAAAAGCAGCACAAAAAGGAAGTTCTTCTATATTCAACTCATCGAAAAGGGCGTCGATCTCCGAACCGATGTTTCCCCTCAACGTAGAATCTATTTTTTTGTAAATCCGTTCTATGTTTAATTTCCTGAAGAATCTCAAGACGCGTTTAACCTTCTCATAGGCTGTTTGCGGTTCATCAAACCTGCTTTCAGTATTCACCACAAGAACATCCCATTCAGCATCGGGCTTCAGATCTTTAAACAGGCGCTCTGAGTCAGAAACAAGGACAATTGTTCTTAAACCCCTCTGTACAAAATGTAATCCCACATCGCCGCACCCGGTTAAGTCATCAGAGATTATCCCAATCACTGACACCCCCTCACCTCAATCCTCTCCCCCTCACCTTTATCCTCTCCCCCAGGGGAGAGGAAGACCAAACTCCGTTCTTCACAAATCAGTCTTTTATCCTGGGGAATAACGGTTTCCCTGTTTTAATTCTTATCCCGGATTTGAGCCTTCCCCACTCTGCTTGTTTAATTTTTTGATTATATATTTTCTCTTTCATCCCCAGCCGCTCCCAGATTCTTTCCGCTGTCCGGGGCATAAAGGGAAGAATATACAAGGCGACTATTCTCAAAGTCTCTAAAAGATTATATAATACAGTTTCCAGTCTCTTTCTATCAGTTTTTTCCAGCTTCCAGGGAGATGTCTTCTCAATGTATCTATTAGCGTAGTCTATAACTTCCCAGATGGCTCCCAGGACATTGTTCAATTCCAGCTTATCATAATATCTGACCATTTTCTCAGAAAGTCCCTTAACTTTTTGAATTAGCTCTCTACCCTCTTTCTTATCTCTGCCCGGTTCAGGCACCTTACCCTGAAGATACTTTTCCACCATTGTCAGGGTACGACTTAGAAGATTCCCTAAGTTATTGGCCAGGTCAGCGTTATAACGTCTGATGAGTGCTTTTTTGGAAAAATCTCCATCCTGACCAAAGGGCACCTCCCTCATCAGGAAGTAACGGAATGCGTCCACCCCGAACTCCTCAGAAACTTCAACAGGGTCAACCACATTCCCTCGAGATTTGGACATCTTCTCTCCCTCCACAGTCCACCA
>WVXT01000092.1:0-25331 GCA_011773355.1 bacterium | reverse complement strand
TAAATTTTACTTTATCGTCCAAATATCCACTAGCAGTAAGGTAATTTGTCAGAGCGTCAAACCAGACATAGACAGTATGTTTCTCATCAAAGGGTACTGGTATTCCCCACTTCACAGCCGTGCGGCTCACGCTCAAATCTTTCAGGCCTTCTTTAACAAAATTTACCATTTCCGCTTTGCGGAAAGAGGGCTGCATGAACTCAGGGTTTTCTGCAAAATAGTTGAGAAGCCTATTTTGATATTTGGATAACCTGAAGAAGTAACTCTCCTCTTTCAGCTTCTCCGCCACTTTCCCGCATTCAGGGCATTTACCTTCATCAAGCTGTCCCTCTAAATAAAAAGTCTCGCAGGAAGTGCAATACCATCCTTCATACTCCCCCTTGTAAATGACACCCTTCTGGTAGAGTTTTGTGAAAATTGCCTGCACTGTCCTTTCATGTCTGTCTTCTGTGGTTCTAATAAAATCATCGTGAGAAATGTTTAGTTTCTCCCACAGTTTTTTGTCCTGGGAAACAATATAATCTGCCCATTCTAAAGGAGTCTTTCCTTTCAAACTGGCTGCCTGGGCTATCTTCTGTCCGTGTTCATCAGTGCCAGTAAGAAACAGAACTTCATCCCCCAGCAAGCGCCTGAAGCGGGCCACCACATCGCAGGCTATGGTGCAATAAGCGTGTCCAATATGCAGCAGGTCATTCACATAAAATATGGGAGTGGTAATATAAAATTTATTAGCCATAGAAATTCTTAGCTTTCCGATTTTCTAAACTTGAACTTTCCAAAAAATCCTGCCGGGGATACTTCCTTCCGAGACAACTTCTTCGATATTCCGTCCGCAAATTCAACAGTGACTTCTCCCTGTAAAATATTGACCGCTTTAACCACTCCTATTCCATTTTCAGTAGCTACTTTAGAATTTACTTTGGGGAAGTTCTTTCTCGATTCATGATAAAAATCGTTCTCATACGCCAGGCAACACATCAATCTACCACAAACTCCTGAAATCTTTGCCGGGTTCAAAGACAACTCCTGCTCTTTAGCCATATCAATGGAAACAGGTCGGAAACTTTTCAGAAATGAGCCACAGCAGATGGGAAGTCCGCAAGGTCCAAATCCGCCCAGCATCTTAGCTTCGTCCCGCACTCCAATCTGCACCATCTGGATGCGGGTTTTCAACAGGTACCCTAGGTCTTTAATAAGTTCACGGAAATCTACTCTTCCTTCAGCAGTATAATAGACAAACAATTTGTTGCAATCAAAAGTATAGTCCACGCAGGTCAGTTTCATCTTTAATTCATGTTCTTCTACTTTCTGCATTACCTTTTGGAATGCTTCTCTTTCCTTCCTGACATTTTTCCTTATCACATCGCAATCAGCAGAGTCCATCTTTTTTATTACCCGATGAAGTTTCTTCTTACTGTGCTCAATCATCTTCTCCGGCGAAACAACCTCTCCCACTTCCATCCCATTCTCTGTCTCCACCAGACACTTATCACCCATAGTCAGGTCTATTCCCTCCGGGAGGAAATCGAAAACATCTTTTGTCCTTCTTATTTGCACCCCGACAACAATTGGCATTTTCCCCTCCTTATACGAATCCTTTTCTTTCCTAAAATCTAAAAATAGTTTGTGAACAGTTCTTGCAATTTCAACAGCATTCCATCTATTGCCAAATTCACATTAACATTTCTCTTAATTAAATCGACTGTCTCCATAACGATTTCTATCTTTTTCTGCTTTAGCATGGATGGATCCTCTACAAATTCCCTACCTAAATCCCCTAATAGAAAATTCAATAACTCCAGTGCAGATTCTCTATCCCGGGAAATTTCAGACGAAAATTGAAATAGACTACCGTAATCTCCGATTATAGAACCTTCCCTTTCAAAAATCTCCCCCAACCGTTCCACAAACTCAGGAGTCTCTCTCTCCAGATAGTAAAGCGCCCGGCCAATACTTCCAGAAGAAAGCCAGGCTAAAGAGCGTGCTTCTTCAGGCGCGACTTCGTATCGGTCTCTCAGTATCTTTTCTATTAGAGTGCGGGGGATCTGTCTGAATAGTATCAGTTGGCAGCGAGAGCGAACGGTGGAGAGAAGACGGTAAATGTTCTCAGTTATGAGGATGAGAATTACTTGCGGAGGTGGCTCCTCTAAAGTTTTCAATAGACAATTGGCGGCCTCTTCGGTAGCACTGGCAGCGTCATCTATAATATATACTTTCCGGTTTCCCTCCAGGGGTTTATAGGAGACCCTTCTCTGAAGCTTTCTAATCTGGTCAATGGAAATTGTCAGCCCACCCTCGCGGGGACCGATTAACTCCACATCTGGATGTGTTCCATTTTCAATCTTCTTACAGGAATCGCACAGGTCACACCCGTCTGAGCAAGACGAGCGGCAATTCAACCCCTTGGCAAAGGCAATAGCAGTAGTCCGTTTACCAACACCATCAGGTCCCACAAATAGATAGGCGTGATGAGACCTCTTATTCTCTATCGACTTCCTCAATATGTTAACAGCCACTTCCTGGCCAACAATTTCAGAAAACTTCATCTTGTAACTTTCCAAACTATGACTGGTTTCTCGATTCCCACCCATCCTCCCTTTCGGGAGTACGCCATCATTTTACCAATTTTTCAATAACTTTTACAACCTCTAAATGCGTTTTTTCCGGAGTCTTCTTTACCTTAATTATTTTAACCCGACCAGGCTCCCGGGAAGCAATCTCCAGATACCCTTTTCTCACTCTCTCATGAAACCTTATCGACTCCCGCTCCATCCTGTCCATCCTTCTGCCGGGGGTTTTCCTCACCCTTTTTAAACCTTCTCTCACGTCAAGGTCGAGAAGGATGGTTAAATCGGGCTTCAAACCAAACGAGCCAATCCTATTCAACTCCTTAACCATTTGGATATCCAGCTTTCTTCCGTAACCCTGATAGGCAAGAGTAGCATCAGCATAACGTTCACAGATGACCGTTTTTCCCTCTCGCAGTGCGGGAAGAATAAGTTCGGACGTATGCTGAGCCCTGCCAGCCTCATAAAGAAAAACTTCCGTAACTTTTGAAATTCTGTTCCTGGGATTCAGAATTATCCTGCGCAGAGCCTCGGCAATACTCGTCCCCCCCGGCTCCCTGGTGCGCACCACCTTATGGCCTTTCCTCTTTAGGTATTTAGCAAGCAATAGAGACTGTGTGCTTTTTCCCGAGCCATCAGGTCCTTCCAGCGTAATGAAAAGACCTTTTTTCTTCTTCTTGTTCACAAATCTTCCTTTCATCCCCAGGGAAGGGGATATTTACCGGGACTTTCCAACCTTTTCTCCAAAAGGAAGGAACATTCCTACTTGAGGGGATTAACGATTGCGCAAAAAAATTCTCTTTCTGGGGAAGGTTATGCTACCCTGCTGGCCACCGGTTACCGGAGTCTGGACAGTCAAGTTCGAGATATCCACCTGAGTGGGACTGGACGTGGAATCGAGGATAAAAAAGATAGAGGCAAGGTCTTCTGATATCACCTCAGTAGTAGCTCCATCAACTACCCGTTGCAGACTGTCACCAGATTGATAGTACTGGAACTGCCTGCCATCAATATGGGTGAAGGTTATCATTGTATCGTCATCTTCACCAGCCTGCTCGCCAACCACCAGCGCAGTCACCGGCCTTGCCTGCCTGATGAACCTGGTCATCTCGTCCAAAGCTGCACGCGCCTTCTGCTGCGCGTCAATCTGCTGGCTTGTCTGCCACCAGCTTCTATACGTATTGGTGAAAAAGGTTACTATCGCATACCCTAAAATACCGAGCAAAGCAATAACGATCGCCAGTTCTATAAGAGTGAATCCTTTCTGTTTTTCCATTTCACCCTCCTCATTTTACCACGCATATTTTCTCTGTTGCGTTCTCTCCCCCCACCTCTATATGCACTAAGTAAACTCCACTGGCCACAGTTGAACCCTTATCGTTATTTGCCGACCAGGGTTCTTCATGCATCCCCATGTCTTTATTTTCATTATCCACTAAACTCATCACCAGTTCACCCATCAGGTTATAGATTTTTAGATTAACTTTTCCTGGATTTATTATAAAGTACTTAATGGTTGCTTCATTGTCTGCTTTCTTGGGATGAATCAAGTTGTTGGATATATCGAGTAGGCGGACAACCATTATACCATCGCTCCAGAAAGACCAGCCACTCCAGCCACCGCCACTCTGTGCTTTCACTTGAGCTTCGTATGTCTTATTATATTCACATCCTGAAATATTGTAACTCTTAACATTACCTACGCTACCATCAAATTTCACTTCTCCATCTTCTTGACATCTCACCTTTAATCTATAGTTATAGATTGCTGTTTCAGGGTCAGGATTATTTTGAGTCCACCTGAAGCGAATTGTAGTATTGTATGTATACTCGCCCTCATCAGTAGGCGTCTCTGGCGCTGGTGGAGGTGTGGTATCTTCGTAATGGACCTCTCCGGACCAGCCATTTTCTGTTTGCTCTTGAGACCAGCTGTACCCCAGGGCGGTATCTATTACCTGAACATTCCAGTAGTACCCCTTAGCGTAAATGTTGAAAGTGCGAGTATGCATCTGTTGACCGTCCACAGTGGCAGTACTTTTAGAAAGAAAATTCCCTAAAAGAGGGCTCCCATATCTTGCTGCCACAAGGTCGTCTTTCCCCGATTCTGAACCAATGCGAAAGTTATAATACAGACCAGATGGCGGAGTAGTTTCGGTGTCATTGCCAGCAGGCCAGCTTATGGTAAGTTCCTGAGTAGTAGAATTATAAGTTGTTTTAAACTGGCTGCTGTCAGGAGGATCGGGTAGGTCGTCTTCGTCAGATTCATCGTTCTTATAAATTTTCGTGACTGCACCACTATCCGAGGAACCTGTCAGAGCCAGGTCGATATCCTTATCTCCATCATAGTCGCACCAGGCAACACTTCCTTTCTCTACATTTTCTAAACTTTGTCCGGCATCGCTAAAAGTGGTACCATTATTCTCATATATTTTTGAACTAGGCGTCTCCGGTTCTCCACTGGTTAATCCTATCACGACCAGGTCAAGGTATCCATTATTATCATAGTCTCCCCATGCTAAAGAACTGTTGTAAACCCCGGTTAAATCGTAGGTCTTGGTAAAAGTTCCATCTCCATCGTTCTTCCAGATCTCACATTTATACCCGCTAGTCGCTTGTCCACAAATCGCTATATCTAACCATCCATCGTTGTCATAGTCTCCCCAGGCTAAAAAGCTGTTCATAACACCGGTTAAACTCTCCTTTACGGAAAAGGGATTATCAGGTTCATTTGTGTAGTCATTCTCATAAATCTTGCAGATATACTCTCCTACGCCTTTTTCGCCACTTAGGGCTATATCTAAATCGCCATCATTATCATAGTCTCCCCAGGCGACAAAGCCACTGGCTACAGCCATCAAATCTGTTATGCCACTATCTTCAAAAGTGCCATCTCCTTTATTTTTATATATTTTGGCAGTGTTTCCTATCCCCATACGAAATCCTACGACCACGAGGTCTAAATCGCCATCGTTGTCATAATCTCCCCAGGCAAGAGCACTATTATATACATCTATCAGCTCTATGCCACTATCGCTAAAAGTCCCATTTCCATCATTCTGGTAAATCTTAGTAGTGCCATACTCTATTACCTTGCCCGTTATTGCCAGGTCAAGGTCGCCATCCCTGTCATAATCACCAAAGGATAGATAACCGTTGCTCACTCCTGTCAGACTCTGCGAAAGAGTCAACCTATTATTCGCTCCATTCTTGTAAATCTGGAAATGCCTGTTTGTTCCATCCCAGCCCATCATAGCCAGGTCAAAGTCTCCATCGTTATCTACGTCTCCCCAGGCAACAGAACTATTGTCCAGATCGGTCAGGTCCATTCCCGAATCACCAAGCGTGCCAGACTCGGCAATCTTAATAATACTACCAAGACCTACCAAAACCATGAGAAGAATAAGAAATTTTTTTCTATTCAAATTCAGAACCTCGTAGTTAAAGAAAATCGGTGGTTATCGCCCATTTTACTACCACTCATCCCCCAGCCGTAATCGAGTTGAAAATTCCCCCATACGAAACCGACTCCGCAAGTAAACGAGTCCAAATCGTAGCCAACCTTATAGCCAGCCCTCAAGGCAAAAATTTCCCTATACCAGTACTCCATGCCCCCACTCCCTCTGAAATCACCATCATTTGGTTTTACTGCTTCCCCGCTTACGATAAGTCTATGTTCCTGTTTAAAGTCCATCAGGTAGGCAGCTCCCGCTCTAACTGTCAAAGGCAAACTGTCCCCTTCTTCTTCAAACTTAATCTTCGTCCCCAGGTTCTGTCCGGCAACTCCCAGTTGCAGTCTGTTCTTTCCCACTATGAACTTTCCCAGTAATCCCACATCAACCGCATAGGCCATAGCCGAATACTTCTGTACCAAAGTTGAATATACAAACTTGACGCCCAATCCTAAAGATACTTCATTTCTCCTTTCACCAATAGCCATTGCCCTGCGCCTTCTTTTCTCAACTTTTTCTTCACTTCTCCATATGATGTAGCCAAAACCTAAATTCGCTAAATAGTCTTCCTCGGCACGTACAGTGTTACCTTCAGGCTCGAGAACCATCTTTCCCGCCTGCAAAGAAGAGATTCCCAGTGCAATTGTTCCCCTGTTTGTCCGCGCCTGAATTGACTTAAACCTCCTGCCCCGCTGCCTTTCTACTTTCCCTCCTATGGGATATGCGTAACCAATGAATCCAAACCAGGTATCTACCAAACTATCCAGGTACATCACACTAATTTCATGGCTTTTAATCTGAACCAATCCGGCGGGATTAAAATTGAGAGCATTCACATCATCAGCCAGAGCAACGAACGCTTCTCCCATTCCCAGAGGGCGGGCGCCACTGGTCTGCTTCAGAATTATGGCTCCGCTTGTGCCAGCGGCGAAGCAGATTAATGTGGCGTGACAGAAGAAAAAAATGACTAGGGTAAATATAAAAAAATAAGGCCTTTTTCCCATTTAATATTTAGACCAGACTATTCTCAAGCTATCACATCTCTTGCCAGGACCTGACGATAGTCGCCGCTGGAGACCCCGTTACAGGAATCTGGAAACCAAGTGGTGCCCATTGTATGGTCACATTTGCGTCTACGTCAATGGTTCCACCAGATTCTATAACCCCATTTATTTGAACATTTGCATTAGCTTCCACTTCCGTGCTGCCAGAAATGAGACCGTTAATCTTAACGTTAGAGTTTATCTTGATATCGGCCTGATTCCAGGTCCCTCCCGAACAAATAAGATTCACATCCGCATAACCACCACCCTCGCCATACACGTTGGAGGCAAGTTCCAATCCATAATCGCGCCCGGACCCGCCACTTACCCAGATTGCACCATCTCCCAAAAACTCAACGTTGGAGGCAAACTTGACTCCCTGTTCAAATTTGTGTATTTTACCTGCAAGATCGAACGTGGCCGCATCAATAACCATAAACTCAGAATACGTATATTCTGGTTCAACCATAGCATCCAGCGCAACCAAATCTACGGAGTTATACGACCCTAATGGATTTGTATCAGAAGAAGTATCTCCTTCCACAATCAATGGATCCCCAGCCGCTATTCTACTCTCCCGGTATATGCCGGTTTCAGCAGTGTCCCCTCCCATCTCTGCATTGGTGGGACCCCTGGATTTTATTTCTCTACCAGGCTGCATATGCAGGTTGCCCGTAATATTGACGCCACTGGCCATACCTGTGCTCGTATATATAGAGCCATCGCTGGCCCCGGGTTCGCTCGGTTCAATGTACACATTATTACCCAGTGTTATCTGACCGTCGCTCCTCAAGTCCCCTTTAATAGTAATGTTGGCAGCAACAGTTATCCCTTCCTTTGCTCCTATAGCATAGGTAGGCGTGCCCGGAACTATATTAACTACGGATCTTACCGTGCGCGTCTCCCGAGGATTAGTAGAATCGGGCACAAAGCCGGTAGAAGTGATTTCATAATGGTCGGCAGGTTGCCCCTGAGTGGAGACGCTAACGCTGAACTCACCTACATTAGCGACGGAGTAAGTTGTTGGCCCGCGATAGCTTATATCTTCCTGCAATTCGTTAATTGCAAACTCTACCCCGCCATCAGAAATATACAAGGCCGAATCTGATAACCTCTCCTTGACGGAAAAAGTCGTCTCATATCTACTCAAGAAAACCATTCCCACAGCCAGAATAGATAAGACGACTAACAGGACAAGCGCCAGAACAAGGGCGATTCCTTTTTCCTCTTTTATTTTTAACATTTTTATTACCTCCTACCATTTATCGGTAATTAATGTACTAACGTTAATATTTTCGTTTTGGCCTCCCTCAGTCCAGATTACCTCAATATCTATGCGTTTTAATGAAGCTGCCAACGCACTTACCCTTACGTTGCGAGTGAAATTCGTCCCTGACTGCACCTGTGATTCCGTCTGCCAGATAGCAGGAGCCCAGGGATTACCAATGGCAGCGAAAGTCTGATTCCTTATCTCTTCTATCTTATCGCCTGCATAATTGTAAGCCAGAGTCTGAAACTGCATGCTTTTAACGGAAACAGTAGTGTTAATGAAAAGTTGACTAAAAGCCAGAATAATAAAAGCAATAATCGCCATGGCTATTGCCAGTTCTATATAGGTAAAACCTTTATTATTATTGAATCTTATCATAACCTTATTAACCCCAATAATGAAGTATACCACAAATTAATAATAGCGTCAAGCGGTATTCCACCCTCGGTATCACTCCCATATTACCAATATTTAAAAGATAGTTTGAGAAGAGTTTCAGGAATTTTAGCCAAAAACTGAGGACGGCTGATGTTCTTCCCAGCAAATCATTGTTTGATCCCGATGAATCGGGAGAGTTTTGATTTGCGCCCTGGAGAGTCCGAAGTTTTTTGGCGTCAAGAAATTCCTCAGCGATAAACAAACTATCTTTTGATTACTGCCTCCCACACTCCTCACCACGACCCGCTATAATATCGAGAGCATGCGGTATTACCGGGAGAACCACTTCCAGAGACTCTCTTACTGCCTTAGGGCTACCAGGTAGATTAATAATAAGGCTCTTTTCCTTTATTCCCGCTACTCCCCGGGAAAGCATCGAGTGGGGAGTCTTCTCCAGGCCTTTCATTCTCATCGCTTCTTCTATGCCCGGCACCTCCTTATCAATAACTTCCCTTGTTGCCTCAGGCGTTACGTCCCTGGGGGATAAGCCAGTTCCTCCGGTGGTAAAAATTAAATCTATCCTCTCATTCACCATCTCTTTCAATTTCTTAATTATAGTTCCTTTCTCGTCAGGAACAACTTCATATTTCTTAACCCGTGCCTCCAATTTCTCCTCAACAATTTTCTTAATCACTCCGCCACTTTCATCAATCCTCTCGCCTTTCGATCCCTTATCACTAACAGTCAAAATCCCCACCAAAACCTTCATTTCTTCCCCCTAACCACTTAGTGGTATCAAAAGATAGTTTGTGAAGAACTTCTGGAATTTTAGCCAAAAAACAAGCACAGCCTATTCTTTGATGCGAGGGGATTTGGTGTAGCGAGCATCAGAATTTTTAGCCAAAAATCGAAGCTTAGAGTTTAGCCCCGCGAAGATCCCGTAAGTTTTACGGGAAGATTTTTGGTGGTGCTCGAAGAGCAAAAAATTATCAGCGAGCGAACCAAATCCCGAGCTATCTTTTAATGTATTTTCCGCCCCTCCCCCCACTCTTTTCCAATAAACATATATCGCCAATCACCATTTCTTTCTCCACTGCTTTACACATATCGTAAACGGTTAAAGCTGCGCAACTAACAGCGAACAAGGCCTCCATTTCGCATCCTGTGGCATCCCTTGTCTTCATCCTGGCAGTTATCTTGACTCCAGCCTTCCCCTTCTGCCGGGACATGGCCGGTCTCAAAAATTGGAAATCCACATCGCAACCAGTAATTCTTATCGGGTGCGTGAGAGGAATCGTCTCGCTAACTCTTTTCCCTGCCATAATTCCTGCAATTTTAGCTACGGTTACCACATCACCCTTAGCAATTCTATTCTTCTCAATCAGGTTCAGGGTCTCCTGTTTCATAAAGATT
This sequence comes from bacterium, assembly GCA_011773355.1. Classification (GTDB taxonomy): domain Bacteria; phylum UBA6262; class WVXT01; order WVXT01; family WVXT01; genus WVXT01. The sequence goes on along the minus strand of WVXT01000092.1, from coordinate 15,211 downwards.
GTTCCCGTGGCAGTGGCACTCCTTTTGGTCATTCTCTTTTCCGTAACATCGACCATCTTAGCTCTTCCTTCACGGTCAAAATGGGTGAATCCCTTCATCTTAGCCTCCAATCTGATTCATATACTGATACTGTACAATACCATTCAAATTGTGCTTCTCAGGTTTCCCATAAACCGCCTCATAAAAAGGACCTCGTATATCCCCGCCCTCTCGCAAAACTCTTTTCAAATCGACACCCTCGCTGGAAAATAGACAGGGAAGAAGCATACCGTTAGATGTCAACCGCAAGCGATTACACTCGTTACAAAAAGGTTCCGAGCGAGACAGGATGAATCCAATAATATTATTACCATCCGCGGACTTAAAATTCCTCGCCGGGCCAGAACCGGAAATCTCAACAGAAACCAGCTTCCTCTCTCTTATGATCTTATCCATAGCCCTTTTAAGGGGATAAAAGTAGTCTTCTCCAGATAAAGACATAAACTCAATGAAGCGTACGTTCAAAAATTCCTTCTTCCCCCACTCAATGAAGTCAATAATTTCATCATCATTTATTCCTCTCATTACCACCACATTAATCTTAATGGGAGAAAAGTTTAACTTCCTCGCCGCATCAATTCCCGAAAAGACCTCTCTTATGTCCCCGCCACCAGTAATCCGATTAAATCTAATCTCCTTTAAAGTATCCAGACTGATATTGATTCGTGAAAGCCCGGCATTAAATAGATCCCGCCCATAGGTTTTCAAAAGCATACCATTAGTAGTCAGCGAAAAATCTATGCCCATTCCCGCTAACTTTTCAATAAAACCAATAATTCCTTTCCGAACCAAGGGCTCTCCGCCAGTAATCCTGAATTTACCAATACACAGCTCACGGGCACATTTGATAATTTCAATTAACTCCTCATATTTCAAAATCTCCTGAGAAGAGAGCTTTCTAATTCCCGACGCAGGCATACAATAGAAACATCTCAGGTTACATCTGTCAGTAACCGAAATTCTTAAATAATCCATCTTCCGGTTATACCTATCGATTAATCCATTTTCCATTCTAATTATAACCTCAAAATTAAACTCCGTCTGTGACCTTCGTCACACAATCAACGTGACTTTCCTCACATCCTAATGCGAACGGATTTGGTGTAGCGAGCATCACTCAAAAAGATTAACGCAGGAGGCCTTAAAGGTAAAATATACCCGCATGCCAACTTTCAACCCCATCTCCTCTTTCGACCTCCTGGTAATAACAGCGACAAATGGAATAGAACCTGATTCAGTTTTTGCACTCGATAACCCGGGAACTGGCTCCAGAGTAACCCAGATAATTCCACCTCTATCCTGCATATTCATTATCTCACCTAAGAAGCTATTTCGGGCGCTGGAATGTAGTGGTTCCAGGGAAAGCAAAATATCTTCCGGACGAAGAGTAGCAAAGACAGCAGTTCCTGTTTCCCCAAATTCTGGGTGAGGAACAATCTCAATTTTTATCTTCCCTAAATCTAACTTCTGCGCGCCTTGTTCAATAATCACCTTGCCCCTGAACAGATTCCCCACTTCCACAAACTCAGCAGCAAAAGAAGAGTTAGGATAATGAAACACTTCTTCAGCCGTTCCCCGTTGTATAATTTCGCCCTGCCTTAGTACAAACACCCTCTCGCCAAATCTTCGCGCCTGCAATAAATTATGGGTCGCCATAACAACGGTTACATTGTACTCACTCCGCATCTTAAAGACTAAATCCTCCATAATTTTCGTGCTCAAAGGGTCAAGATTGACCATCGGCTCATCCAAAAAAAGAATCTCTGGCTCCAGAACCATTGCCCTTGCCAGTGCCACTCTCTGGGCCTCTCCACTGGACAAGGTCAGAGCAGATTGGTCCTTGATGCGCAAAAGCTCGACAATCTTTAGTCCTTCCTCAGCTTTTTTCGCAATATCGCTATCCCCTCTCAATTTTAGTCCATAGGCAACATTTTTCCACACGGAAGTATTGAACATAAATGGATTGTGCATTACCAAGCCAATCTTCCTGCGGAGCTTAAGTTTCTCCTCTGCTGATAACGAAGATGAGGGAGAACCGTCAAAATAGACCTCTCCCGAGTTGGCTCTATCCAGGAGGGTTAGAATCTTGAATAGTGTCGTCTTCCCTGCGCCATTTGGTCCAATCACGCAGTTGATTCTATTCTCTACAATCCTCATATTGATATTTCTTAAAACGTCCTTGCCATCAAAACTCTTATAAACCTTTTTCGTTTCAATATTCACCTGCCCGCTCCTTGCATTGTTTGCAAAATAATATTGACCCCAAAAGCGACAATTAAAAGAATAATCCCCAGAGCAACCGCCAGTTCAAAATCGCCTTTCATCGTCTCCAGAGCAATAGCAGTAGTCATTACTCTGGTGACTCCCTTGATATTTCCTCCCACCATCATCGTCATACCGGTCTCTCCAATCACCCGGGCAAAACCGACAATAAATGCAGCCATAAGGGAACTCTTCGCTTCTTTGACCACAGTAATAATCAACTGCCAGCCACTGGCACCCAAACTTACTGCTGTCTCCTTAACCATAGAACCGACTCTTTTGAGAGTTTGAAGGGAAAGGCTGGTGATAATCGGAGTAACCAGAACCGCCTGGGCAATAATCATAGCCCACGGCGTATAAAGGAGCTCCAGAGCCCCTAACGGCCCTCGCCGGCTGATGACAAGATAGATGACCAGCCCAATGGCCACTGCCGGCACTGCCATCAAGCTATTTATAGTATTCACAATGAACCTGTGCCCGGGAAATTTTTTCAGAGCAAGTAAGAGGCTTAAAGGGAGGCTGATCAAGGAAGAGAAAAATACGGCGGTCAGCGAGACGGAGAAGGAGAGTAAAACAATGCTGAAGACTTCTTTATCCAAAGAGATAATTAGGCCCAGAGCTCTAGTTAAGGCACCAAGAATATTCTCCATTATTTGTCCTCACTAAGTCCAGAAATTGCCAAGGGAAAAAAGAGAGGCACTCCGTACTCCTTTTCGCCATAAGCCCTGATAATATTTTGTCCCTTAACGCCGGTAATGAACTCTACAAACTTCATTACCAGTTGATAATTTATGTGCGGATACTTCTCTTTAGAAACAGGAATTATGCTGTAAGGGTTATATAGATTTTCATCTTCCTCTACCAAAATAGTTAAATCCAGTTCTTTTCTGTGGGCAAGATAAGTCCCTCTATCAGTCAATGTATATGCTCTCCTCTCATTGGCAATCCTCAAAGTTCCTACCATCCCTGTGCCCGCTTCAGTGTACCAGCCTCCCGAAGGCTCAACTCCCGCAGCGCTCCACAGTTCTCTCTCCTTTCTGTGTGTTCCTGAATCGTCTCCTCGAGAAATGAAAGTAGATTCTGATACTGCAATCTTCTTAAGCGCTTTAACTCCTTTCCTCTCACCTTTGATACCAGCAGCGTCCTCTTCTGGCCCCACAATCGCAAAGTAATTATACATAATACTATATCTTCTCACCCCATAACCCTCTTCCACAAACATCTCCTCTTGTGCCGGGGCATGGACCAAAATTATATCTACATTGCCCTCTTCAGCCAGGCGAATCGCCTGCCCTGTCCCCACAGCAATAACCTTGACTCTACACTTATTTTCCGTCTCAAATGGTGGAATTAAAGCATCCAGAAGCCCTGAGTCCTGAACGCTGGTAGTAGTAGCTAAAGTCAATTGTGGTCTCTTTCCTCTTCCGGCTAATATGAGAATAATCCCGGAAAAGATAAGATAAGATACTGCCATTCCCACCAGAACTATTAAAAAAAAGGTGACAGGTGCTTTTTTCATATCCGCCTTAAAAACAAAAAATCCAGCATTCCGCACTTGCAAAATACTGGATTTAGTCTCTCCTTCTCAAGCACGGAAAGCGCACCGATTTCTCAGCGCACTCTATCGGCCAATCACCCTATCTTTCAGACTTAGGTAAAACGGCTCGGAGAATATTTTTAAGTTATCTTATAAGAATTGTATCCTTCTGTCAAGGAAAAAGGGGACAGGCTACTTTTTCTTTCAAACTCTTATCGCTTTCCTTAGTCGCATTGCCCTCCCCACAATCAATGCGCCCACCACAATCTTAACTACATCCCCGGGCAAGAAAGGCAAAGCTCCCAAAAAGAGCGCCTTTACCAGATTCATCCTGGCCACCCACATCAACCAGCCCACTCCCGGAAGATATATCGCCAGAAGTCCCACCACCATAGCGAGAAATATTAATGCATAAGGAGGCTTCTCTTTTTTCTCTAATATCCACCCAATAAGGAAAGCAGCGGGGACAAACCCCACCAGGTACCCGCCAGTGGGTCCCAGAAGGACGCCAAGTCCACTTGAACCCTTAGCAAAAACCGGAAGCCCAATAATCCCCAGGAGAAGATAAATCAGTTGACTTAAGGACCCCAGATACTTTCCCAGTATGGCCCCCGCCAAGAAAGTGAAAAATGTCTGAAGAGTAATAGGAACAGGAGTAAAAGGTAAAGGGATAGCAATCAATCCTCCCACTCCAGTCAATGCTGCAAATAAAGCACAGAGAATCATTCCATCTGTTTTCAGTTTCATTTCCCCTCCGGAAAAGCAAAGAATCTCTTGTTAAATCATAATATTCTCAAAACTGTAACTTAATTCCGCAATCAAGCGAACTTCCGGGCATAACCACTCCCGGTATCTCCTCGTAGGAAACGTCCAGGAGATTGGTAGCCCCTAAGTGAAACTCTAACTGCCCCAGGGTTTTACAGAGTCGACCATCCAGGATAAAATATCCTCTTTTATTCTCACCCTGTTTATATATCCCCTTTAAATTCTGGCGAATTCCCCAGGGCAGAGGAAAACCAAATCCCAGGGAAACCTGGTGTTGAGGATGACTCAGGGCATACTTGGAAATATAGTTCTCCCACTGTTCTGACTCCGATTTTAGAAAGGTATAACCGACAGAGAATTGAGTTAAACTGTTCAATTCTACTTCCAAAACAGACTCCACTCCATAAGTATACGCCCTTCCAATTTTCACCGCCTCCCACGGTGACAGAGAATCACTCCTCACCCAATCAACAAGATTCCGTCCATTTCTGAAAATAAGAGTAGTTGTGGAATGTAACCAATTATTTAAACCAAAATCTCCTCCCAACTCATACGACCAGGCCTCCTCAACTACCAGTCTGGGGTTACCTACATTTTTCGGACTCCAGTAGTAAAGTTCCGTATAATCAGGAGTTCTAAAAGACTTTCCCCAGGAAGCGTGCAGCCTGACCTTGCGGGAACGATGGTAACCTATATTCACTGCTGGAGAAAACTGCCAGCCCCATCCCGAGTGGTGGTCTATTCTAATTCCTGGATTGAGGGTAAACTTTTTCCCTAAGGAGACCCCATACTCTGTGTAGATCGCTCCCCTAACATCCGCATGGTCGCCCAGCCGGGTGGACTGCAACTCCTCTCTCTCCACCTCTGTGCCCAGCACAAATTCTCCTATTCTTTCCCAGTGGGTTCTCAGCTGCACTCCACTTCCATAAAGGTAAGTAGTGTGATAGTTGACATAGGAATTGGGATCAGTGATATCCCCAATAAATTTGTCGTCGTGCTGCCGATAATATAGTCTGGACTCAACTACCGAATTTTTCCATTTTTTCCATTCTGCTCTTATGTTTCCCAGTATCGTATCTGTCCACTCCCGGGAAGGCCAATCCCCATAGAAACCGTTCGCTCCAAACTCTTTTTCTAAATATCCAAAAGAGAAACCGATAGAGCCCCTGGAAAAATCTAATGTAGAATTATTGGAAAAGGAGAAGTGTTTAAAATCAGTATCAAAACGGTAACCATCGGACATCTTACCTCCCAGAGAGAAACGGGTGCCAAAATTCCCCAAGCAATCAGTGAAGGAAAAAGTCCCACCTCTTGTTCCATTCTCGCCAGCCAAAGCTTCAAAACTTATTTTGCGCCGCTGGGGAGCCCGGGTAATAAAGTTAACCACCCCTCCAAAAGCGTCAGCACCATAGATAGAGGAACCATGTCCGTGAAGCACTTCAATCCTTTCCAGGTCTTCCAAATTTATCGGCAAATCGAGATTATGATGTCCGGTCTGGGGGTCGTTCATGCGCACTCCGTCGAGGAGAACCAGGATCTGATGGAAAGTAGCCCCCCTTAGGCCCAGGTCAGCCTGTACGCCGTAAGGACCCCTCTGTTGGACATCCACGCCGGGAGTGTATTTTAAAACCTCTATGGGCGAGTGACCAGGAGAGGAGTTAATCTCATCAGCATCAATTATGCTCACGTTTCTCAAAAAAAGAGAGGCAGGACGGGGAATCCTTGTACCCGTAATAACTATTGTACCCAGATCTCCGAGATAGGATTCATCTTCCGGAAAGGAAGCTAAAGGATAGTCCCACCTAAATAAAAGCAGGAGAAAAAGTAGAAATATTTTCCTGGAAATCTTTAACTTCACTTCCACCAGTTCCTTTCACGTAAACCGTCCTCACAAAAGCCCAACTCAAGCCACTCGCAGCCTTCACAAATCTTAGATAATTGCTCCGGCTCGATTTTCTTCTCTACCAGGTTTAACAAAATTTTTGCTTCTACTTTTCCCCCAATATCTACCTCAAGCCTATCCAATATTTCCTGGTCGAACTGTTCAACGTTACTTCCCGGTTTATTACATCTATTTTCCACATTATGGGGACAGACTGAGCAGATATCATCAACACCATTAACTATCTCAATCTGTATGGATGGATGTTCTCTTATCCTGTCTGCTATTCCTTGCATATTCTCCACAAATTCCTCACTGTACCCAAGACCACGAAATCCATAGAGACAGAGAAGATGGTGTGGTCGCAATTTTATATTATCTCTTTTCAGTACTTAGCCTCCTCAATATATCCCAGTACGCTCCACGGTATCCGTTCTTGATTGCCTCCACTAAAACTTGATTCTGGTTATAGTTGTATCCTTTCTCCTGGTCATCCCTCGTGGCAAAAAAGAATCTCTCATCACCTGCGATTAATTCAGATACATAGGAGAAGATATCTTCACCAAGTTTTGAAGAGACATAGAATACAGGTTCAAAGAAATCGCTATTTCCTTTAACTTTCCCCTGCAGGTTTCTGTTTTCCTCCATGCGACATTCTTTTAACACCACATTTCCCAGTTCAGTTCCCGGATATATCCTCACCCCCACCATTACTCCCACTCTATCCGGCTCCGTTTCTCTCATCAACTCAATCGTCTCTTTGACCGTCTCCCGGGTCTCCCCCGGTCCTCCCAGAAGGAGGTCGAACATAAATGTAATACCATATTTGTGGCAGAGTCTTGCTGTATTTTTTATCTCATCTTTTCCAAAGTCACGACCCAAAATCTTTAGCATCTCCCCATTCCCATTATCTACGCCGAAGTCAACTCCCCTACAGCCTGTTATCTTCATAAGCATTGCCAGCTCTTCAGAAAAGGGAATGGGACTACAATATGCATACCAATTTATTTTCTTGTCGACTCCCAAACTAATTATCTGTTGACAGACTGCTTTAGCGTGGTCTTCCGGAAGGTTAAACTCGCTATCGCAAAAGTGGAAATAGTTGACACCCTCATCCAATAGGGCTTCCAGTTCATGCAACACTCCTTTGGGATTCCTCAGACGAATCTTTCTTCCTTTAGCCAAAGGGTCAGCACAATAGATGCATCTTTTATTGCACCCCCGTTTTGTTTCAATATTCCCCTGTCCTCCTTCATCAAAATATCTTCTATTATTGAGTAATTTTCTTCGCCGGGAAGATAATTTATTCAAATCGAAGTATTCCGGCGTGTTACTAACAAACCCTCCAGAAGCTCTATATACCAATCCCGGAAGGTCCGTGTAATTCCTTCCTTCGGCAATCCTATTCAGAAGAAGAGGCAGAGTCTCCTCTCCGTCTCCCTTTATTCCCACGTCCAATTCGCAATATTCCAGAATCTTTTCTGGCATTATGGAGAAGCCAACCCCTCCCAGGATAATGGGAACACCCGTCTTGGTTTTGAGATACTTAACTATCTCCCTTATCTCGGGAAGAAAGAAATCCTGGCTTAACAGGTAACAGTCATCCGTATTCCTGATAGTGACTCCTATAGCCAGAGCCGCTTGTTTACGGAAATAATCGTCAATCGCCTTTCTGTAATCCTCTGAAAAACAGAGGTCAAGCAAATCAACAATATATCCTTTCTCAGTGAGTGCTTCTCCCAGGTAATCAAGCCCCAACGGAGCTACAGCCGGCTTCATCCTATTCGTATTAACCAGCAAAAAAGGGGTCAGAGTCATTTTTCCTGTATTCCTCGCGAAACAGGGAAATAGTCTTACTTCTTAAATCTGCATTTAGTCGGTTCCCTGCCCGAATCTCCCGAACAATTACTGCAAGAGACACATTCAGCTTTTCTGAGGTCTCCCCGTTTGATTCTATTGGGAAAGTCCGGTTCTCTAATAAGCGGTCTGGCCAGTCCTATGAGGTCAGCCGAGCCTTCTTCCAATATTTTTCTCATAGTCTCAGGCTTCCTCAGTCCGCCCACCAAAATGACAGGGACATTAGTTACCTTCTTTACCATTTCTGCATAAGGTCTGAAATATGCTTCTTTCCTCATCCAACTAAGGTCTTTTCTGCCTTTTCTGTACCTGCTTCCGGCGAGTCCACCAGAAAGTCCAATCGCGTCAATGCCAAGTTCGGAGAGTTTTTTAGCCACCTCACAGGCCTCTTTCACGGTGAGGCCACCTTCAACGAAGTCTCCTGCCGGAATCCTGGCCAGAACAGGATAATCTTTCCCCACTGTTTCTCTTACGCGTTCATAGACCTCCAGAAGAAAACGCATTCTATTATCCAGACTCCCTCCCCAGGAATCTTTTCTTTTATTAGTTATAGGTGAAAGAAACTGATTTATGAGATATCCGTGAACGGAATGAATCTGGACGCCATCAAATCCTGCATTCTTGACTCTACCTGCAGACCGGGCAAAAAGGTCTATTACTTCTTCAATCTCTCGCGTCTCCATTTGTCTGGAAGCGATTCCCAGCGGTTTGTATTCTATCGTTGAAGGTCCTATGGGAGTCCCCTCTCCCACATCTTTATCTCGCCTCCCACCACAGTGATTGATTTGCATAACTATCTTTGTATTAAACCTATGAACTGCATCAACCAGCTTCTTAAGGCCTGGAATCAAACCGTCCTCATGGATGCCCGTCATCCTGCGGTCAGCTTTACCCAGAGGGTGTATGTAGGCATGACCGGTTATGATAAGCCCTACCCCTCCCCGGGCAAGCCGCGTATAAAGATTTACCATTTCCCGGGTAAACTCTCCATTGGGAGGGGACATTCTTTCCGCCGTTGCCGTTCTCACAAACCTGTTTTTCAAAACCATCCTATTTATTTTTATCGGTTCAAACAGAGCATCCAAATTCTTATCCTCGATAGTGCCAGAGAATCGGTAATCCCTGCATGCAAGATGCTACTTTTTAGAAAAAATCGTATCATATATGATACCATCTATCAAGAGAAAAATTCGAAACCATCCACTTTCTTCCTCTGGCGTTCCAGGCTCGGCTGATGTAGTTATGCAACCAGAATGTTACCCTTCTAGTTCTGACAAATAATGATGTCTTTGGTTTTAATAATATTTTCCGTGGCAATGGAGGGAAGTTTAGGAAAGTAAAAAAGGTTAGTCTTAGAGTTTTTCTCTCAATATCTATTCATATCTTAATGCATCGATTGGGTTCAATAACGATGCTTTCCTGGCTGGCAATAGACCAAAGAAAAGCCCTATTCCCCCAGAAAAAAGAAAGGCAAGAAGAACTGCACCCAGAGAAACTTTTGTTGACCAGCCAGCAAATTTTGAAAGTCCACCAGAGATAGCCGCGCCAAACAAAATTCCCAATATTCCGCCAACAAGACATATTACTATTGCCTCAATTATGAACTGTGAAAGTATATCCTTATTGTTTGCCCCGATTGCTTTCCTCAGCCCAATCTCTCTTGTCCTTTCCGTCACGGAAACCAACATTATATTCATAATTCCAATTCCCCCAACCAGAAGGCTGATAAAAGCAATGGACCCAAGAAGCCAGGCAAAGGTCCTGGCAGTTGAGGAAATGGCTTCCTGAATTTCAGCCATATTTCTAACTTCAATTGTGTCCTCTCTATCAGAAGGAATATTATGTCTTTGGATAATCAATTTTCTTACCTCTTCCTGCACCTTTTCCATTTCTTTTTCATCTTCCACCTCAACATCAATGTAATCAATATATTTTTTACCTAAAAGACGGTACATTGCCGTATTTAATGGAAGTATAATTTCGTCATCTCTATCTCTCCAGCCAGTTGCTCCCTTTTCCGGTAGAATTCCGATTACTCTAAAGTTTATTCGATTTATTTTTACATATTCTCCGATTGCATTTTCATCTTCAAAAAGTTCCCGAACAACAGTTTTTCCCAGCAGGGCAACTTTTGAGCGAGTAATCATTTCCACATCGTTGAAAAATCTGCCTTCCGCAGCTTGAGAAGCCCTGATAAAGGCATATTCCGGTGTTACACCTCTAATTCTTGTGTTCCAGTTTTTGTTTCCATAAACCACCTGCCCTCGACCGGAAACAGTGGAATTAACCCTTCTGACATATGGAATTTTTTTTATTTCCTCGGCATCTTCAATCGTAAGCCTGGTAATACTTCCTGGTTCAAGGTGAATTCCCCCCACTCTGTGCCTGGGGGGACGAACTGAAAGAAGGTTTGAGCCAAGTGAGGCAAGACGTTTCTTAATATCTTCTCTCGCACCGGTGCCCAGAGCAAGCATTGCAATTACTGCTGCTACGCCAATAAGAATCCCTAAAATGGAAAGAAAAGAACGATACTTATTGGAAAGGAGAGACCCCATTGCTTGAGAAAAATAATTTTTCAATCGAAAAAAATCAAAGCGGTGAATCTTTAAATCAGGTGGAACTCCGCCCTCGCCTCTCTCCGGGGCCCGGGCTTCGCCCCGCTCCTCACTTATGGTATGGGGCTTACCAGTAAGATATTCGTCAGAAACGATTTTCCCATCAAGAAGTTTAATTATTCTTTTTGCCCCTCTGGTCAGTTCCTTCTCATGAGTTACCATAACTATGGTAATTCCAGAATCATTTAAACTTTTGAGGATTTTCAAAAGTTCCTGGGCTGAAGAAGAATCGAGATTCCCTGTTGGTTCATCTGCCAGAATTATTTTAGGATTCTTTATGAGCGCCCTGGCAATTGCCACCCTCTGCTGTTCTCCTCCGGAAAGTTCATTTGGATTATGGTTTATCCTGTCTCCCAATCCCACTGTTCTCAATAAATCTTCAGGTGAAGAAAACTTTCTACTCTTTAGGTCCGAAGTATACACCAGTGGAAGAGAAACATTTTCTCTTGCCTTGAGTCTGGGAAGAAGATTAAACAGTTGAAAAACAAAACCGATAAACTCATTGCGAAAAGTAGCAAGCTCTTCCTGAGACAGTGTGGAGACGTCTTTTCCAATTAAGTGGTAAGACCCATTGTCAGGTCTATCTAAAAGGCCAAGGATATGGAGTAGTGTTGATTTGCCACTTCCCGAGGGTCCCATTATGGCAACAAATTCACCAGGAGAAATTTTAAGTGAAACGCCCCTTAAGGCAGGGACAGCAACTTCTCCAATATGGTATGTTTTGCTGATGTTTTTTAATTCTATCATTTTGGGCGGGAACGCCTCCTCACAGGAATCCCAAAATATCTCATTTGAACTTCTTCCCTTCCTTTTTCACTGGACAAAACTAAGTCAGACTCTTCCACACCAGAAACTATCTCCACATTTTTCCCATCTTCAATTCCAGTTTGAACTTCTCTATTTTCAGGCTCCCCAGATTCTGTTTTCAGAAAAACGAATTTCTTCCCTTTCCTTTCTTTAATAGCAGTAGCGGGCAAAAGAAGGGCATCCTTCTTCTCACTTATTGTCACATCAATGTTGGCGCTCATCCCCGAGCGAAAAATTCCCAATGTTTTTTCTGGCAAGATATCCACTTGATATATAGTTACATTATTCACAATCTGAGACTCATAGGCGATGTGTTCAATNNTTTCTCCGGATAGGCATCAAGCACTATTTTTGCTTTCTGTCCAGGCTTCAATTTTCCCATGTCTGTTTCATCAACCTGAGCCTGAACGATTAAATTATCAGCCATAACAAGAATTGGGTCTTGCGATGTTACCGTCTGCCCAGGTTCAACGTTTCTTTTAATAATAAACCCTTTTAGCGGCGCAACAATCGGCGTGGGCTTATAAACATCCTCCCATTTTTTTGATTCTTCTTCTCCTTTTGCCCTTGCCGCATCAAGGAGAGCCGCCCGGTCTAGAGAACTCATCCAGGCAAGAATTTCTCCCTTACCGATCTCTTCTCCCTCCGTAACCAGAACTTTTTCCACCCTCCCGGAAATGGGTGGTTTAATTTCCAGACGATTTCTCGGCTTTACCACCCCGCTCGCAGAAACAATTAAAGAAATTGAACCACGCTGGGGTTTTAATTCTGTATAAATAGCTTCTTTTCTCCCCCGTCTGGAGAGAAAAAACGCTCCCCCTATCAACACAATAATAACAATCAATAACCACTTTTTCAATTTCATCATTCCCCCTTGCCTAAAACTCTCTTCCATTCAGCGCCGGCAACAAACGCATTAAATTCTGCTTCAAGCAAAGATTTTTTCGAGTTTATAAACTCATTCTCTATTGTGTCCCAATCCTGATAAGAGATAAGACCATTGATATACTTTACTCGCGAAATTTTAGCCCGTTCTTCAGAAGCCACAAAATATTTTTCTTTAACTTTTACATTCTCCACCGCATCAATAAGTCCATTATATGATTGTTCAAGTCCCAATAAGATTTGTTGCTTGATTTCCCGGAAATCCTCTTCTGATTTGACCTTATCAGTGCGGGCAATTTTCAAATCATATATTTCCTTTCCTCCAGAAAAAAATGGATAAGAAAGACTCAGGCCAAAATTCCACCTCGCTCTTTCCAGAGGCCACTCAGGACCACTCCTCGAGGTGCTTCCACTGAAGGAAATCTGGGGATAAAAGGCTCCTCGTGCATATCTCAAATTATATTTTGCTGAATCAACTCCATATCTTGCCACTAAATAATCAGGGTTTTCCACCAGCAATTCTTGAAATGATAAGATTCTTTCCGGAGGAACCACCTTGAATGTTCCACTTACAGTAATAACTTTAAATTCATCCCTTCCCATTTCTTTTAAGAGTTTCACCTGTTGGGTCTTTAAATTTCTCTCTGCCTTAGAAAACTCATATTCTGTTTGGTAGAGGTCTGCCTCAGAACGCAAATATGCGCCCTTATCTTCCCTCCCCGCTTCATACCTCAATTTTACGATTTGAGTATTTTCTTTTCTCCTTTTCAGTATCTCCTCAGAAAGTGAAATCGTCTTTTGAGCCTTTAAAACTTGAGCAAAAGCAACCTTCAAATCATATATCGTATCCGAAAAAGTCCTTTTGAACTCTGCCTCTTCTCGTTTCAACTCCGCTCTTTCCTGCTTTAATTTACTTGAATTCTTAAAACCAGAAAATACGGAAAGTCTACCAGAAATTCCATAATTGAATTCTTCATCTTCCCGTCCACCCTCAGCAAATGATTCAAAACTGGTTATGGAACTTGATTTCCTCCAACCCGCACTTGCCGAAAGCTGAGGCAAGAAATTTGTAAATGCATTTCTGTAGGAAAGCCCTGCCGATTTAAGAGACTGGTCGGCAGATATTATCCGTGGGTTTTTCTTTTCTGCCTCGGCAAGCACATCTTCCCAGACAAGTGTTTCAGCAAAAACAAGATTCAAATTTACAAGAACTATACCTGCCAGTAACACACCCCGTAATAAACCCTGCCACAAATGGTGATGCGTTATTTTAGAAATAATGATTCGCTTCATTCCTCGCCCTTCTTATAGCCTTTCTTAATTCGCTTTTCCTTTTTTTTCTTGGTCTCTTCCTTAAGTTCTTTAAACCTTTCCAATTGCTCCGGCGTGAGCAATTTTTCAATCTGCCTGTCACTATCTTTCTTAATAGCCAGGACTCTTACCTTCATTTTCCTCATCTCTTTGTGGATTTTTTCCCAACCCTTTTTCATAATTTGAGAGACCTTTTCTTCCTACTCTTTCCTTCATTTTTCTCATTTCCGCCTGAATTTTTTCCCAACCCGTTTTCATAATTTGAGAGACCTTTTCTTCCTGCTCTTTAGATAATTCTAACTCCTGGCATAACCTTTGCAAACGTTTCTCGTGAAATTTTTCTCTCTTATGTTCTACCATTCTCACCCATTCCTTGCCAATCTGTTCTTCCCCGCCCCTCCCTTCTAAACCACCAACTGTTAAAAAGAATAAGCTACAAACTATCAAACTTCTTAAAATTATCTTCATTTTCTACACCTCCTTTCCTCTATCCCAGAGGGCCATAATAAATTTCCAGTAACTCTTCTTCAAAGTTTCGTTCTAACTGTGTATCCATTAGTAAATCTGATGTCACCTCAGTTCCTCTAAAATAAAAAAAGTTTTTATAACTCACCCATCCCGCTATTAGTAAAAAGAAAATCAAAACTACAAGAATCGATTTCTTAAACACTGGAAGATATGCGCGCCATGCCGGCCGTTTCCTTATATCTTTAATACGTGAAAATAGTCTGGTTTCGAAAAATTCTTGTGGTTCTTTTCTTTCTTTTAAAAGAAAAATCCTTTTGATCTGTTCTAAATATTCTAATTCTCTGGCACACACAGTGCAGGTTTCCAGATGCTCAAGTAATTTTCTCTCTTCATCTTTTGTTATTTCCTGGTCAATATAAGCCGATAATAATATTCTAAATTTCTTACAAGACATAATTCACTCCCCTGGATAAAGAAATGATAATTTCTCCTTTAGTTTTCGCCGTGCCCTGAATAGCCATATTTTCACTTTACCAAGAGAAATCTTCATTATTTTGGAAATTTCATTATAAGATAAGCCGTCTATTTCTTTCAAAGTCAAAATAATACGAAACTTTTCCGGCAAAGAATTCATTGCTTTCTGGATAATATCCTCCAATTCTTTTTTTCTCAACTCTTCAGTAATATCTGCTTCCTTACTTGCCAAAACATCTTTCAACTTTAGTTTCTCTTCCTCGTTAAATTCTGTTTCATAAGATATAATCTTATTGTTTCTCTTCCTGA
>WVXT01000080.1 GCA_011773355.1 bacterium | reverse complement strand
CTGATCTTTCTAAGTATTTTGACACGATTCAAGGACTTACAATGGTTACAGCTCCTAAGGCCATGGGTACAATAGAAAAGCCCTTATGGATTCCCCCGCTACCCCTAAGGACTATTCTTTTTCATATTCTTGACTTCCTCTTTCGATTTTTTTGAAGTATTACTGAGTCGAGGTATGACCCTGTCATAATACCGTAGGGAAGGGACTATAATGGAAAGATTAGATCGCCGAGTCAGTCTCAAGATGGAGAAAGAACTCTATGAGCAGCTTGAGGAGTTAGCCGAGAAGGAAAGGAGATCACTCAACAACCTTATCCTCTTTCCGCTTCATCTGTAAGTCCTCCTGTTGTTGACCCTTCTTTACCAGGAAGGACTCAACTTGGAAATGGCCTAGTTTTTCGGGGGAAAGGTCAAAAAGAGCAATTTTAGAAATCTATTGACAAAAAGCATGAAAAAAAATGCCATAAAAGAGAATAATATTCCCTAAAAGATTAGTATATTTTTCCCACATCTTTTATTTCCAACCATAGATCTTCGCTAAACTATATGAAATCTCTGATAAAATCTTTATCTATGATTTGGCCTAATATTTGCAGATAGACTACTGGGGGTTNNCCTAATATTTGCAGATAAATTACTCGGGGTTATTAGTATTTTAACACCGCTCATTTTTTTGGCGTTATATATTGATGCAAATCACAAAGATAAAGGAGGGACTAAGGATGAAGCGAAGGGTATTCATGCGGAGATCTCAAGTACTTTTATTGAGCTTGTCTTTTGGACTAATTCTTGTTTTGGTTAGCTACTCACCACTTTTTGCTGCGCCTTTTACAGATCTGACTTTTTCATGGTCAGGTTTACCTATAGAAGGGGAGCGAGATGATTTCTACCCCTCGGGAACAGCTGCTTTTAGTTACGATGATACATATTTGACTCTCCTCTTAACAAATGACAGTTCTCAAGAGATCATTGCAATAGGAGAAGTCCTAACTGGACTAACATGGGATTTTGAGGATTCTATTACCCTAGACCCGATTTTTCCAGACGGGGCAGTGCTTGAAGATTCGCGGTTAGTTGGTTTTCGTGCTACAAGTGATACCGACGTTAGCACGGAATGGTTCTATAAAGATAATATTGATGCGGGAGAAAGTCTCTTAGGCCCCATAGGCTCCTATGGTGTCGGGACGGTGGGTGACATAAATCTTGGGGCTGATACTTTCGGGAAATGGGACCGATTTGACGTAGAACAAGGTTCACCTCCCTATTTTACTGGAACTAACCTTTTCGGCCCAGACGCTCCAGACGGGATTGAAACGGGCATTGTGGGTCCTTCTGTCGATTTAACGGCGGACGGATTTCCAACTCAGGGCCCGTTAGTCCAGGGAAACCCTGGAGGACCAGGTCAGATTCTTTTTAAATTTCAGGTCCTAGACGGAGATTTAGACGAATCAGACATCACGAATGTTCAACCCATGTTTGGAACAGATGGTGCACTTCTAGTACCAGAGCCGGCTACGTTACTTCTGCTTGGTTCGGGATTGTTAGGTCTATTGGCTATCGGTAGGAAGAAGT
>WVXT01000057.1 GCA_011773355.1 bacterium | reverse complement strand
CAAGCATGTTAAAGCCCAGCTGAAGAGAGCTTACAAGGTTCTCTTCCGCTCAAAATTGAACACCACGCAAGCTTTGAATGTTTTGGAGAAAGAGTCAAACATTTCCGATGAACTGCTCCATATGATCTCCTTTATTAAAGAATCTGAAAGGGGAATCTGCAAGGAATGAAGATAGAGAATAGGAAAATTGGATTGATTGCTGGTAATGGGAAATTCCCTTTGATTTTTGCACAAGAAGCGAAGAGAGTAGGAGCAGAGGTAGTCGCTCTGGCAATAAAGAAAGAAACGAGTCCCAGACTGCAAAATTTAGTAGATAGAATTCACTGGGTGAATGTCGGACAATTGGGTGATCTGATTGAGATTTGTAAGAAAGAAGGGATAACCAGGGCGGTGATGGCCGGGCAGGTTAGACATACCCGCCTGTTCAGTCAGGTAAAGCTGGACGCAAGAGCTATGGCTCTTTTGGCGGGAGTGAAGGATAAGAAGGCTAATTCTCTACTGGGAGCAGTGGCTGATGAGTTGTTGAGGGAGGGGATAGAACTAATGGATTCAGCTACCTATCTTTCCCACCTTTTGCCTTCTCCCGGTATTTTGACCCGACGCAAACCTACGCAAAGGGAATGGCGAGATATCGAGTTTGGTCATAAGATGGCTAAAGAGATTGCCGGCCTGGACATCGGGCAGACAGTTGTAGTCAAGGACCAGGCCGTTTTAGCAGTGGAAGGAATGGAGGGAACAGACCGCACCATAAAGAGGGGAGGGAGATTAGGTAGAGGAGACGTTGTGGTAGTCAAGGTAAGTAAACCCGAGCAGGATAGGAGGTTTGACCTTCCCATTGTTGGTGAGAGGACAGTAGAAGTATTGAAACAGGCCAAAGCAAAGGTGCTCGCCTTTAGTGCCCGCAATACAATATTACTGGATAGAGAGAAAGTGGTTAAAAGTGCCAATCAGAATGGCATTTCCCTGGTGGCAATAAAAGAAAAAGAAAGTTAGAAATCAACAGAGATAGCAAATGTGGTGTAGCCCCTCGGGTTTATGGGAGCGT
Organism: bacterium; assembly: GCA_011773355.1. Taxonomy (GTDB): domain Bacteria; phylum UBA6262; class WVXT01; order WVXT01; family WVXT01; genus WVXT01. The sequence continues at coordinate 38,614 of WVXT01000057.1, read as the reverse complement.
TTTGGAGAGAAAAATGGTTAGAGTTGGTGTGATTGGAGTCGGCCATATAGGTGCGCATCATGCCCGGATTTATTCGCAGATACCAGATGTAGAGTTGACGGGAATTGTAGATATTGACCAAAAAAGAAGAGAGAAGCTCGCTCGAGAATATGGTACAACGCCGTACGCAAACTATGGAGAGATTTTCGATAAAGTCGATGCAGTGAGTGTTGTAGTGCCCACCGAGCTGCATTATCCTGTGGCCAAGGATTTTCTGAAGAGAGGCGTGCACTGTCTGATAGAAAAGCCAATTACTCCTGCTTTGGAAGAAGCGGGAGACCTGTTGAGTATAGCGCGCAAGAAGAATTTGATTTTACAGATCGGGCACATTGAACGGTTTAACAGCGCAATAGTAGAAGCGCAAAAATATATTAAGGAGCCAAAGTTTATCGAAGCGTACAGACTTGGACCTTATGACCCGCGCACTTCCAACATCGGAGTAGTGCTGGACTTGATGATTCACGACATCGACATTGTGCTGTATTTAGTACGCTCCTCAGTGAGAAGTATTGACGCTATCGGCGGTAGTATCCTTTCTCGGAATGAAGATATTGCCAATGCCAGAATTAATTTCCAGAATGGCTGCGTGGCTAATATATCGGCCAGTCGGGTTTCCTTGGAAAAGTTTCGCAAGATTAGAATATTCCAAAAGGACGTATATATTTCATTGGATTATGTTAAACAGAGTTTAAAGATTTATCAAAAAAAGGGAAAAGAAGTAAAATCAATGAAGGATATGAAGATTTTGAGACCACAACTGAAGAAGACAGACCCCTTGAGAGAAGAGTTGACACATTTTGTCCAATGTGTGGAGAGAGGCAGGAAGCCCTTGGTTTCTGGCAAGCACGGTCGTGACGCTCTGGAAATTGGCTTGGAAATTCTGAAAAAAATTAGGGAAAATTCAGGATAAGCCATGGTTAAGAAAATATTCATTGTCGCCGGTGACCCCTCGGGAGATTTGCACGGAGCAAATTTGGTGAATGCCTTAAGAGAAATATCTTCCGAGATAGAGATATCTGGATTGGGTGGCGAAAGAATGGAGAGGGCTGGAGTAAAACTTCTGGATAAACTTACTGAACTGGCAATAGTGGGATTTAGTGAAGCAATTAATAATATCCGAGCTCTGCGGCATGTCTATAGGAAGACACAGGAATTCTTGATAAAGGAAAGGCCGGATATAATTGTGTTGATCGATTACCCTGGTTTCAATTTGAGATTGGCAGGCTTGGCGAAGAGGTTGAAGATTCCTTTGATTTACTACATTGGCCCCCAAATCTGGGCCTGGAGGCATGGGAGAATCAAGGATATAGCAGAATTGGTTAATAAGATGCTGGTGATATTTCCTTTTGAAGAAGAAACATACAGGAAGGCCGGGGTGAATGTTTCTTTTGTGGGTCATCCACTATTGGATAATATTCAACCGACTAAAAGTAAAGAAGAAGTTTGTCAAAAGTACGGGCTCGACCCTAGTTTCCCCATTATTGGGCTGATGCCCGGAAGCAGAAAACAGGAGATAGAGCGTCTTCTTCCAGTTATGTTAGAGGCTTCTCAAAAAATAGCTGAAAACAGGAAAGCACAATTTGTTTTACCTCTAGCAGAAAATATACCTATGACTTACATAAGAGAGCGCATAACAGAATTTGAAACTAATACTTCTAACCGAGTTAAGAAAGAGGAAAAGACGCCTCTTACCTTATTGGTAGTGCGTGATGAAGATTATAATATAAGAAGAACGATGACCCTGGCTCTGGTAGCCTCGGGGACAGCTACTCTGGAAAATGCCTGTCTGGGTATTCCCATGATCATAATTTATAAGGTTTCACTTTTCAGTTATCTACTGGCGCGACTTCTGATAAGAATTCCTAGAATTGGTCTGGCCAATATTGTAGCGGGAAAGAGGGTAGTTCCTGAATTTATTCAGCAAAAGGCCCGTGCGGAGGAGATTGCTAAGGTAGCCTGCCACTGGTTGAGTAATCCAGGCCTTATGCGAGAGACCAGAAAAGAACTTAAAAGAGTTAAACAAAAATTAGGTACTCCCGGGGCATCTAAGAGAGCGGCAAAAATTATTCTGGAGGAGGCCACAGCGAGCAACTGATGAACCTTTTGAAAAGACTATTTGCATATATTAAACCCTACAGGATACGTTTCCTGGAGGCGATGGTTTGTATGGCTTTAGTTGCCGGGCTGACTTCGCTTCTAATGTATATGATAAAGCCGACGTTCGACAAAATCTTTGCTCAAAAAAATGCCCAGATTATTCCTTATATTGTTCTAATTATCGTTGGTTGTGCTTTGGCTAAAGGATTATTTCAATATTATCAATCTTATCTCATGTCGTATATTGGACAAAGAGCAATAATGGACATAAGGAATAAACTTTACAGCCACCTGCAAAGTCTCTCTCTGGACTATTTTATTCGTCAGAGGACGGGTCAGATTATTTCCCGGTTAACTAATGACGTTATGTTGCTGCAAAGGGCAATTGTCAGTGTTCCGGCAAATTTGATTCGTGGAGGTTTAACCGTCATCGGCTTGACTGCGCTTCTTTTCTATCTGCATTGGCGGTGGGCAATCGTAATTATGATTGTTTTTCCTCTGGTTACCCTACCTTTAAGGAATTTTGGGAGAAGATTGCGGAAGATAAGCAGAAAGAGCCAGGAGAAGATGGCTGATATCTATTCTTTACTCCAGGAAAAAATCATGGGAATAAAGATGGTTAAATCTTTCTGTATGGAGAAGACAGAAGCTGAAAAGTTTAGACTGGAGAATAGTAATTTCTTTAAGATTATTATGAAGGCGATGCGGGTAGTAGCCATTCAATCGCCAGTTATGGAATTTATTGCGACTTTGGGGATGGCCAGCGTTTTAGCTATTGCCGGTTACGAGGTGATAAGCGGAAGAAGTACTATGGGGACATTCTTCGCTTTTATTGGTGCTATCTCTTCTATGTATAAACCGGTAAAGAATTTTGCCAGCCTCAACGAACAGATTCAACAAGCCTTAGCTGCCAGTGAAAGAATTTTTTATGTTTTAGATACAAAGTCTTTTGTAGCAGAGCTTCCCCATGCTAAAGTCCTTCCCTCCTTGAGAAAAAAGATAGTCCTGGAAAACGTTTCTTTTTCCTATCCCCAACAGGGTTCTTCGAGAGAAAATGACCTTGTACTTGAGGACATTGATTTGGAAGTTTCCAAGGGAGAAATATTAGCCCTGGTTGGCCCCAGCGGGGGTGGAAAAACTACCATAGCCAATCTGATTCCTCGTTTCTACGACCCTACGAAGGGAAAAATTACAGTCGATGGTCTGGATATAAGAGAGGTAACCTTGAAATCTTTGAGAGGACAGATGGGCATTGTCACGCAGGAAACCATTCTGTTCAATGATACGGTAAGAAATAATATCGCCTATGGCGATCCGGAAGCTTCCTTTGAGAGGATTGTAGCCTCGGCGCGCATAGCCAATGCTCATGAGTTTATAATGAACCTTCCCCAGGGTTACGAGACTATTATCGGCGAGAGAGGAGTTAAGTTATCCGGCGGACAGAAACAGCGAATCGCTATTGCCCGGGCAATCCTAAAAAACCCGGAAGTCCTGATTTTCGATGAAGCAACCTCTTCGTTAGATTCAGAATCCGAACTTTTAGTTCAGGAAGCATTGGATCGCTTGATGAAGGACCACACCACGTTAGTAATAGCACATCGTCTGTCAACAATCCGAAAAGCAGATAAGATTATTGTCATTGACCGTGGCAGAATTGTAGAAGTAGGAAAGCACGACGAGTTAATTGAGAGGAGTGGATTGTATAAAAAACTTTACGATTTGCAATTTAGGGAGGATTTCTCTCTTACATGAGAATCAAAATCCTTCTAATTTTTATGGGCTTTTTTTTGCTCAGTCACTCATCCCTTTTTGGCCAGCCCCAGAGTGATGTTTATGTCATTCCCATTAAAGGATTAATAGACCTGGGGCTTTCCAGTTTCGTCAGGCGAGCAGTCGGTGAAGCGAAACAGAAAAAGGCTCGGTGTATCATCCTGGAACTGGAGACTTTCGGCGGGAGGGTAGACGCAGCCACTGAGATCAGGGATACTCTCTTTGAAAGTGATATAAAGACGGTTGCTTTTGTTAACAGAAGAGCAATATCTGCAGGAGCTCTGATAAGCCTTGCCTGTCAGTCTATTGTTATGGCTCCGGGTAGTACCATTGGAGCAGCCACTCCTGTAGTCATGGCCCCGGGAGCTGCAAAGGCGCAGCCTACTGATGAAAAGACAATTTCCTACGTGCGAAAAGAATTTAAATCTACGGCAGAAAGAAATAACCATCCCGCAACCTTGGCAGAAGCTATGGTTGACCCGGATGTAGAAATAGAAGGGGTAATCGAGAAAGGTAAGCTTCTGACTCTTACCACAGAAGAGGCCTTGAAACTTAAACTGGCAGAACATAAGGTTTCAAAAATTGGGGAGATTCTTACTCTTTACGACTTAGAAGACGGACAAGTAGTGAGGGCTTCATTAACCTGGTCAGAGAACCTGGTAAGGTTTCTTACACACCCGGTGGTAAGTGGTCTCCTTCTTACTTTCGGACTTTTAGGGATATTTTTTGAATTGAGGATCCCCGGCTGGGGAGTGAGTGGCACAATTGGGCTTATCTGTTTGGCGCTTTTCTTTGGTGCCCAATATATGGTAGGACTGGCCCGATGGACTGAGCCGCTTCTGTTTCTTCTGGGAGTAATTTTACTAGCTTTGGAATTATTTGTTATCCCTGGTTTCGGCGTTGCCGGAGTATCCGGTATCCTGCTTATTGTGGCCAGTCTCTTTCTCTCTCTGGTTAAAGAGCCTTTGCCCAAGACGCCTGTAGATATTTCGCGCCTCCTCCAGGCAACTTACGTGGTAGCTGCTTCCCTGATTGCCACTTTTCTGGTAGCCAGTCTTAGCTTTAGGTTTATGCCCAAATTTCCTCTTTTGAGTAAATTAATTTTGACTACGGAAGAAAAGAGAGAAAAAGGATTCCGTTCTGCGCCAGCGAAGCTGGAAAAGTTTTTGGGGAAACAGGGTATGACATTGACAATGCTCAGGCCTGTGGGTAAGGCTCAATTTGGAGACACGATTGTGGACGTGGTAAGCGAAGGCGAACTTATAGAGAAGGGAAAACAGGTAAAAGTAATAAAAGTAGAAGGAAACAGAATAGTAGTCTCTGAACTGGGGTAAGAAGAGAAGAAATGAAGCTAAGTTTATTCTTGTATCTGGCAGGTTTGATTCTAATCTGTCTTGAAGTTTTTGTTCCTGGAGGGATTCTGGGAACGATTGGGTTCTTGTTAATTGTTGGCTCCATGTGGACTGCTTTTGTCCGACTTGGTAGCGTGGGAGGTTCGTATTTTTTAGTTGGCGGTCTGGTGTTGGCTATGGTGAGCGTCTATTTAGTAATGAGATTTGGTACTAAGACCAGACTGTCCAGGAAACTTTTCCTTCAGTCAACAGAAAAAGGCTTTCGCTCTACCTCGGGAAATTTAGAAGACTTAAAGGGTAAAACTGGTGTTTCGCTAACTACCTTAAGACCTTCCGGTAAAGCATTAATTCATGGTAGAAAAGTTAACGTGGTAACCGAGGGAGTATTTTTACCTAAGGATTGTAAGATAAAGGTGGTGATGTTGGAAGGAAATAGAGTTGTAGTCAGAAAAATAGAAGAAGAAAAAGTCTCTTGAATTGTATGAGAGGCTATAAATGATGTCAGTAAATTATGGGAGGTGAGAAATGGTACAGTTTTTAATTGGCTTGGTGATAATAGTTGGAATTATCTTTGCCATAATTTTTCTCTACTTTCTGAACATCTGGATCAAGGCTGTGGCAGCAGGCGCCCACATTTCTATCTTTAATCTTTTAGGAATGAAGCTGAGGGGCATTCCTCCAGCCCTGATAGTCAATGCAAAGATTATGGTGGTTAAAGCGGGTCTGAAAATAGAGACCAGTGAACTGGAAGCCCATCACCTGGCAAGAGGAAATGTAATGAGAGTAGTTCAATCACTGATTGCTGCTGATAAGGCGAATATACCCTTGAACTTCAAGCGTGGTGCAGCAATCGACCTTGCCGGAAGAGATATTTTAGAGGCAGTCCATATGAGTGTAATTCCCAAGGTAATCGATGCTCCCGATCCCTCAAAAGGTAAATCGACAGTTGACGCTGTAGCCATGGACGGCGTTCAACTCTTGGCCAAAGCGAGGGTAACAGTGAGAACAAACCTGGAGAGATTAGTGGGAGGGGCAGGGGAGGATACGGTTATTGCTCGAGTTGGTGAGGGCATTGTTACCACCATCGGTTCTGCAGAGACCCATAAGAGAGTTCTGGAAAATCCAGATTTGATATCTCAGAAAGTATTAGAAAAAGGACTGGATGCGGGTACAGCCTATGAAATTCTCTCCATAGATATTGCCGATGTGGATGTAGGTAAGAATATCGGAGCAGAATTACAACAGAGACGGGCAGAGGCTGACCTGCAGATAGCTAAAGCCAAGGCTGAAGAGAGAAGAGCAATGGCCGTGGCTCGGGAGCAGGAGATGAGAGCTCTTGTCGAGGAGATGAGAGCAAAGGTTGTGGAAGCTGAAGTTGAAGTTCCTAAAGCAATCGCTTATGCTTTCAAAGAGGGTCGTCTGGGACTTATGGATTACTACAATCTCAAGAACATTCAAGCAGATACAAAAATGAGGGAGTCTCTGGCAGGAAGACCGGAAAAGAAAGAAAAGAAGTGAGTATGCTCGGGATTTGGTTTGCTCGCTGACAATTTTTTGCTCTTTGAGCACCGCCAAAAATCTCAGGAGTTTACCGAAATTCCCTTCGGTCAGTTTCGGATAAACCCTAATCTTCGATTTTTGGCTAAAAATTCTAATGCTCGCTAGACCAAATTCCCTCGCATTAGGGGCATAGGTGGCCCTCGTTTTTTGCCTGAAATTCCAAAAGCTCTTCACGAAATATCTTTTAAATGGTAGTAAGCGAGTAATCGAAGCAGGAAGCTGCATTTGTCTCGCAGGGAGTGGGTATGGAAGGGATAGAGGTAATTTTCTGGGTAGTTTTAGCGCTGATATGGCTGATATCAGGTAGTTTATTAAGGAAAAGGTCTCGCAGGGAGAGGGAACGTCTGCAAAAGGGAAAGGCAGCTTATGGAGAACCTGAAGAGAAGAAAGAGGAGGTATTTGCGGAAGAAGAGGTAAGGAGTGTTTTTGAACTCTGGAAGCGTGAAGAAGAAACCATTCCTGTTAGTGAACAGCCTCCTATTGTTCTGCCTCCAGTGGAGGAGCCACAATTATTTGAGCCTATTGAAGGGAAGGAAGTACCCAGAATAGAATTTATGGAACGTCCAGTTTTACCAACGAGCCCTGAAGAGGAAGAACTGAAAATCGAGTTAGACGATTTAGAGACCCTAGGACAGGGAATACTCCTTGCGGAGATTCTTGGTCCTCCCAGGGCAAAAAGGCCGTTCAGGAGGATTCGCTGAGGATTATATCTTTTCTTGAATTGTTAGCTGAAAAATGAGAAGGAACAACCCAAAGAGATAAGAGCGGGGTGACATTGTCGGACATTATCTTTTTGGGTTTTTGTGTTTAGTGAACTGTAAATCTATTGCAGCGGATTGTTAGCTGGGAAATTGAAAGGATTTTTTGAGTGAATATTCCTCTGGTTGATTTGAAACGTCAGTACTTGTCTATTAAGAAGGAGATCGACGGCGCTATTCAGGAAGTCATCGATAAAAGTGCCTTTATTATGGGAGAAAACGTGCAAGGGTTTGAGAATGAATTCGCAAAATTTTGTGGAGTCAAATACGGAGTGGGAACAAGTTCGGGAACTACCGCTCTTCACCTGGCACTGGTAGCTTGGGGAATAAAGCAAGGCGATGAAGTAATTACCGTTCCCTATACATTTATTGCTACAACGGAAGCAATATCTCAAACTGGAGCGAAAGTTGTTTTCGTAGATATTGAGGATAGAAGTTATGCTATGGATCCAGAGAAGATTGAAGGGGCAATTACGGAAAGAACCAAGGCAATTATCCCTGTTCATCTCTTCGGTCAACCTGCCGATATGGATAAGATTAGGGAGCTTGCTAACAAGCACAATATCATTGTAATTGAAGATGCCTGCCAGGCTCACGGTGCTGAGTACAGGGGGAAGAGGGTGGGGAGTCTGGGAGATATCGCCTGTTTCAGCTTCTATCCCGGAAAAAATCTGGGTGCCTATGGAGACGCGGGCATGGCAGTCACCAATAATAAGGAATTAGTAGAAAAGATGAATTTATTGAGGAATCACGGATACCAGAAAAAATATTACCATCAAATGGAAGGTTATAATTATCGACTGGACGCAATTCAGGCTGCCATACTGCGGGTAAAGTTGAGACATCTTGAGGAATGGACAGAGAAGAGAAGAAAAAATGCCAGATTGTATGATGAATTACTCAAAGGGAGCGGAGTTGAAACTCCACGGGAAATGGAATATGCCAGGCACGTTTACCACCTATATGTTATTGGCACAGATAAGAGAGAAGGGTTATATTCAAGGCTAAGGGAGAATGGAATTTCCGCAGCCATCCATTATCCTCTTCCCTTGCACCTGCAACAGGCTTATGAATACCTTGGTTATAAGAAGGGCGATTTTCCCGTTTCTGAGGCCTGTTCGGAAAGACTGCTTTCTCTTCCCATGTTTCCCGAATTGACTGAGGATGAAATTAAGAAAATTGTGGAGATAATAAAGGGAAAAAATTGAAACAAAAAATAGAGAATGGTTTAAAGGTTCCAATTATTGTCCTTTCAGGTTTCTATATTTTTTGGACGTATTTTTTATATCACAACTATTTTATTAAAGGTAATTTTCTGATTTCTTTCAACTGGTTAGTTCGTATCCTTTCCAATCTCCGATATCCACATAACTTTAGTTTAGGCAGATTCATTTCCTTAACAGCTTACCACTTTTTGTTGTTCGTAGGCCTGGGAATAATTTGTATGGTTGCTTTTGGCATTGGCAGGAAGATTTTAAAGTTATTAAGGATTGAAGGAGAATCTATATTAGAAAGCATTATTTTTGCTTTAGGCTTGGGATTTGGTTCTTTGTCATTGATGATGTTCTTTCTGGGCATTTTGAAATTATATTATACCTGGGTAATCTATTGCGTATTAGGAATATTGAGTGTTTTTTCATTTTTTGAAGTTAAAAAGTTTAAACTACAGAAACCTCGATTATCCTCACCCAAACCCAGACCCACAATGTTTACTATATTTTTTTGGGGAATGCTGGGAGTAGCTGCAATAATAAATTTAGCCGGAGCTCTGGTCCCGGAAGTATTCTACGACTCTTTAGTGTTTCATTTGGCAGTTCCTGCCCTGTACAAGATAAATCATGGGATAAGGTATATCGAAACAATTTTCACTTCTGGTTTCCCGCAAAATATGCAAATGTTATACACCTTAAGTCTCTTATTGGGAACAGATATTCTTGCAAAACTCATACACTGGATAATGGGGATACTTGTAGTTTTCGCCGTTTACGTATTTGGCCGCAGGTATTTTAACTATCGAGTAGGATTAGTGGCAGCAGCTATATTTTACACGATTCCTATGGTTGCTATGCAATCCCGCGTTACAGGTATCGAACTTAGTCTAACTTTTTTCGAGCTTCTGGCAGTATTCGCTCTGGTGAATTGGTTTGTCACAAACAGAATAGACAAAAAACCAAAAACGGTTAGAAATGGTTGGTTAATCGCGGCTGGTATATTTAGTGGTTTGGCTATGGGAGTAAAATATACGGCTATGTATAGCTTTCTTCTATTTGCTATTTCTGTTTTCCTGGCAACAATAATGGTACATAAAGAAGAAATAAAAACGGCCTTTAAGAAAACTTTTCTATTTTGTGCGGTAGCTACAGCTCTATTTTTTCCTTGGTTAATAAAGAATACCATTTATACGAACAATCCATTCAATCCCCTTCTGACTAGCATATTCAAAACTAAAAATCTCTATTTTGGCACCGAATATACACCTTTGGATAATACAATATATTTGAACAAGAAGAATAAAAAATGGGGCGTCTTTCCTACAAGGAATATAAAAGAATGGTTGATATTTCCCTGGACTCTTACGAAGAAAGGCAATGATTCCAATTCTTTCGTTGGCCCTATATTTTTATATCTTCTTCCTTTGTTGTTCTTTTTAAGAAAAGACAGTGCAACTAAATTCTTGATTTTTTTAGGTTCAGCTTGGTTCATTACCTGGAGTTTGTTAGCTAGCAGAAATTTAAGATATTTTATTTCCGGACTTAGTTTATTTGCAATAATAATTTCCTGTTTCCCGTTCAAAGTTGAAAAGGAGAATAGATACTTTACAAAGATAGTTGTTTTTCTTGTTTTCCTTATGATGCTAAATAATATCGGTTGGAGTTTAATTATACTTACCACAAATAAGGACCCCTGGGGTGTGGTTTTGGGTAGGGAATCGAGGGAGGAATATTTGTATAGGGATAGCATAGGCAGGAATTTAATGCCCTATTATTATCCAGTAGTCAAGTATATTAATCAGGATTTACCATTGGACGCAAAGGTCTTGTTTATAGGCGAAGCGAGAGGTTATTATTGCCAGAGAGATTTTGTGACCAGTCTGGCTGAGGACCCCCACAGTATTGTTACCAGATTGGTGAGATTTTGCAAGGATAGTGATGAGTTGTTGGAAAAACTTAAGAACTTGGGCATTACCCATGTGTTGTATAATCGAAGAGAAGGATATCGTCTAAAAGGTTACAAAATTTTCGATTGGCAAGGCGACGATTTCCCAATTTTCCACAAGTTTTGGAAGAATAATCTGAAACTAATTCATACCGAGAAAGATGTTTATCTCTTTGAGGTTAAATACGAAAAAGAAGGAGAAAGAGATAAAAGAATTAATTATATAGAGTTTTACGAATTTACCGAGGTGGATGGTTATATAATGGAAGCCAGAAACCGAATTGCTCGAAATGAAATAGATCAAGCTTTCAATCTCCTGCAAAAAGCAAATAAAATAATGCCCAATTCAGCAGTAATTCATTTCAATCTTGGCTTCGCACATATGAGGAAAGGAAACCTTGAGCAAGCCATAAAAGAGTGTAACCGCTCACTTGCTCTCAATCCCTATGACTCTGAGGTCGCCTTACTTTTAGGGTACTTGTATTTTCAGAAGAGAGATTTAACCAATGCCTCAAAGAGTTTCAAAAAAGCAATAGAATTGAACCCAGATTCAGCGCAGGGTCACGGGAATTTGGGTTTCGTTTACGCTGAGATGAAAAAGTATGAACAGGCAATAGAGGAACTGGAGATAGCGGTGAAATTAGCTCCCGGCAATGATAATTACAGGAACATGCTAACAAATCTGCAACAGGCATCCGCAGTTGAAGAAAGGAGAAGATAATGAATGTAGCACTTATAGGTGCGGGATACTGGGGCCCCAACCTGGCCAGGGTCTTTTTTGAACTACCGGGCTGTAATCTCCATACAATTTGCGACAAGAAAAGAGAGCGTCTCGATTCTATCAAAGCGTCTTTTCCGAACATAAATACAACCCAGGAGTATAAATCCTTACTGGGAAGTCCTGAGTTAGAAGCAATTGCCATAGCAACCGAGGCGCAATATCATTATGAGATTGCCAGGGAATTCCTGCTCGCTGGTAAACACGTATTTGTGGAGAAGCCGTTAGCTCTCAATAGCAAGGAATGTGAAGACTTGATTGACACGGCCAAAGCTAAGAATCGCGTCCTTATGGTTGGACACTTACTTGAGTACCATCCTGCAGTTGCTAAATTGAAGGAGCTCATAGATAGCGGAGACTTAGGGAAGATATACTACATTTACTCCCAGAGAGTAAATTTAGGGGAAATAAGGCGTTACGAAAATGCGCTATGGAGTTTTGGCCCTCATGATATATCGGTTGTCCTCTATCTTTTAGGAGAAGAACCAGAAAGTGTGAATGCTCTGGGACAATCTTATCTGCAAGAAAATATACAGGACGTTGTCTTTGTAAACCTACATTTTAAAGATAAAAGAATGGCCCAGGTTCACATTAGCTGGCTTGACCCACATAAAATCAGGAAGTTCACGATTGTAGGAAGTAAGAAGATGGCCGTATTTGATGACATGGAAAGTTCTGAAAAGATTAAGATATATGATAAAGGAGCCGAATCTCCGGGAAAATACGCTACTTACGGAGAGTCTATTACATTAAGGATTGGCGACATCAATATACCAAAAATAGATATGAAGGAGCCCCTTAAAATTGAGGTCCAGCACTTCTTAGAATGTATTAGGGAGAACAAATGCCCCTTGAGTGACGGAGTGGATGGCTTGCGTGTGGTGCGTGTACTGGAGGCAGCCCAGAAGTCGATGGAGAATTACGGAGTTTTAATGAAATTGGAGGAATAGACAGATGGGCCAAGAGGATAAAAAAGATTTTTTTGTGCATGAATCTGCATATGTGGATGAATCGGTTCGCATAGGGAAAGGCACCAGGATATGGCATTTTTCTCACATTATGAAAGGAGCAGACATTGGTGAAAATTGTAAAATTGGTCAAAATGTATATATAGATAGTAACGTAAAAATCGGAAACAATGTTAAGATTCAAAACAATGTCTCTGTATATAAGAATGTCACTTTAGAAGACAGCGTCTTTTGCGGTCCATCTATGGTATTTACCAATGTGATTAATCCTCGTTCTGACTATCCTCGTAGATTAGATGAATACGGGAAAACCTTAGTCAAGCGAGGAGCAACCATTGGAGCCAATGCAACAGTGCTCTGCGGTATTACTATAGGAACATATGCACTCATTGGAGCAGGTGCAGTAGTAACAAAAGATGTTCCGGATTATGGATTGGCTTATGGTAATCCGGCAAGGATTCAGGGTTGGATGTGTGAATGTGGGACAAAATTACAATTTACTAATGATAAGGCAGAGTGTCAAAGCTGTCAAAAATCATATGAAAAGAAAGGGGAACAAGTAAACAGAGTGAAGTGATCTCTCCGGGCAAAAAGATGGATTACAAAAGGAGAAACTATGTATAGAGAAAAGAGAGTTGCTGTAGTTGTACCAGCTTATAATGAACAGGAACTTATTGGCAGAGTTTTGGAAACGATGCCGCAGTGGGTGGATAAGGTAGTGGTTGTAGATGATGCAAGCAAAGACAATACGGTGGAAGGAGTGAGAAAATTTGAGGAGGCATTGAGTGGGCGGTTAATTTTATTAGAGCATAATAAAAACCAGGGAGTGGGCAAAGCAATAATTACTGGTTATAAATGGGCTAGAGATAACAATATTGATGTTACCGCGGTTATGGCAGGCGATGCTCAAATGGACCCCGCAGACCTTCCCCAATTACTCGATCCTTTGGTTGATGGCCAGGCAGATTACACAAAAGGTAACAGGCTGATTACTGGTGGTACCTGGCAGATGATGCCCAAAACGAGATATCTGGGGAATGCTTTCATTTCGCTACTTACCAAAATTGTGTCGGGATATTGGCACGTGGCAGATTTTCAGTGCGGCTATACTGCTACTTCTCTTAAAGTTCTTAAGGTTATAAACCTGGATAGAGTTTATGGGAGATTTGGTATGCCTAATGATTTTCTGGTCAGGTTGAATGTCCATTATTTTCGCGTAAAGGATGTATCAGTTAAAGCCATCTACAATATTGGTGAGAAATCCGGTGTGAAAATATGGAAAATTGCTTTCACCCTCACCTTCTTGCTCTCAAAGATGTTCTTTTGGAGAATGAAAGAAAAGTATATTATCAGAGATTTTCACCCTTTGGTCTTCTTCTATCTTTTTGGAATCCCTGGTACTGTCGGGGGGACGTTGTTTGGATTCTACATGTTCTTTTACAGGCTATTTGTAGGCCGTGTTGCAGCTACTAGCGTTCTTTTTGGGGCTTTGATGATTATTGCGGGATTGCAGTTTCTTCTGTTTGCTATGTGGTTCGATATGGAATATAATAAGGATCTCAAGTGAGTGATAAAAAAGAATCAATGTTAGCTGTTACTGTAGATGTCGAAGATTGGTATCACATTCCTTCTGTGACGGGTTCACCGTTTTCCCGCTATGTTTCTGTGGATGATTTTTTCAGCAAATGGAAAGGGAGATATGATTTTCTCAGCGATTCCACAAAAAGAGTGCTCGATCTCTTCGACGATTTGGGTGTGCGGGCTACTTTTTTTGTAGTGGCGGATGTGGTGAACTATTACCCTGGGCTTTTGGAAAAGATTGTGAATCGCGGGCACGAAATTGCATGCCATGGACTTCATCACATATGCTTTCTGGATCCCAGGACAAAAAAGCCGTTAGTTTCCCGGGACGAGTTCGAATCTCAAGTAACTGAGGGAAAGAAAAAACTGGCGGAGGTAGCCGGGCAAGAGATAATTGGTTTTAGAGCCCCTAACGCCTATATCGCTGGCTGGATGCTCGACTGTTTGGAAAAAGCAGGATATAAGTATGACTCCAGCGTATCTTTGAATTCACTTTCCAACAAATTAGATTCTAAACCCAAGAGGGTGGAAACGGCTCCTTATTATCCTAAACGGGGAAGCTTGGAAGTCGGAGATGAGAAGAGGATTCTGGAGATACCCTGGCCATTCTGGAATGTGATGGGATTAAGATTTCCCACTGCTGGGGGACCTTTCTTGAGATTTTTTGGAGCTAAGTGTATTATGGCTGGCCTGAAACAATGCCTCGAGAGAGGTCACACCGTCTTCTATTTTCATCCCATTGATATTTGTACAGAAAAGTTTCCTGGTAATTTTTCACTACATAGGCCTTTCTATTGGTTTGTGAAAGGAATTTGTATTGAGAGAAGAATCAGATATATTCTTTCCCACATAGGAACTGAATTTGGAACTTGTAGAAATATTTGGGAAAGGATCCAACAGGAGAAGAAGAACTAAAATGAGAGTTCTGGTTTTAGAAGGAGCAAAATCTGCCGCATTGGCTATAGTGAGGTCGTTGGGAAAAAAGGATATAGATGTTACTGTTGGTGAAAGAATAAAATTTTGCACGGCAGGTATATCCAAATATTGCAGATCTCGCATAAAGTATCCTGCACCGGAAATAGATAGAGATTTTTTTTTACAAAGTATACTAACAGAGGTAAAACGAGGAAAGTATGATGTGGTTTACCCGGTGGCGGGTGAAACTACGTTACCCATTTCCGAACATAAGCACGAATTCCTTCCTTATACGAAGATACCTATTCCTGACTATGAAACAGTAAGAAAAGCCGATGATAAAGCTCAAACTTTGCAAATAGCCAGACAAGTTGGTATTCCCTGCCCGAAAACTTATTTTCCTAAAGACCAAGAAGAAGTTGACAAGATAGGAAAAGAGATGGAATTTCCGGTAGTAATCAAGCCCAGACGAAAACTCAGATGGATTAAGGGAGGATTAATAAGAACAAAAGTAACCAGACAAAATTACGTTTTTAGCTCTACTGAGTTGAAAATAAAATATGAAAAGATTTCTGAGAAATCACCCCTTCCATTCATTCAGGAATATGTTCCGGGAGACAGTTATGGTTTCTTTGCTTTGCTTAATCATTCAGAACCAAGAGCAATTTTTGCTCACAGGAGACTACGAGAATATCCAGTTACAGGTGGAGCGAGCACTTTGAGAGAAAGCGTCTATGATGAAGAAATTAAGGAATTGGGACTGAGACTGCTTAAGGCGATGAATTGGCATGGGGTAGCAATGGTAGAGTTTAGGTCGGATAATCGAGACAATAAGTTCAAATTAATAGAAGTCAATGGAAGATGGTGGGGTTCTCTGCCACTGGCTATAGCTAGCGGAGTCGATTTTCCTTATCTATTACACAAAATGGTTACTGAAGGAGATGTTGAACCGGTAACTAAATATAAAATCGGTATAAAATGCCGCTTATTAATTCCCAATGACCTGCTCTGGTTGGTGAGTTCTCTTCGGCATTCACCCAAGAAAATGGAAGCACTTCTCGAATTTTTCAAATTCCGTAATATGTATTATGACATTATCTCCAAAGATGACCCATTTCCGATTCTGGGAGCGTTGAGAGCTGCCTTTGAATCCTTTGAACAGGTGCTTACCGGGAGAGCGACTATTTCTGGAGAACTGATCAAGAAATAGTTAAAAATAGATATACACTATTTGAAACGCATCAAGAAGGATAAGTGTTTATGAATGGATAATGGTAAAAAAAACTACAGGTTCAAGATTTGCATATTAACCAGCGCATTTCCAAGAGATAAAGGAGATTTATCTGGTAATTTTATTCTATGTTTAACTAAAGAATTAATAAAACGAAAGTTGGGAATATTTGTTCTCGCTCCCCATGCCCCAAGGGTTAAGAGATCCGAAGAATTAGATAAAATCAAAGTTTATAGATTTTCTTATTTTTTTCCATTCACATTACAAAGACTTTGCTACGGTTCTGGACTTCCCACCAATATGCGGCATAGTTTATTAGCCAGACTTCAATTACCTTTCTATTCCTTTTTCCAACTGTTTTCTCTAATGTGGCTCGTAAACAAAGAAAGAATAGATATTGTAAATTCACACTGGATGGTTACCCAGGGATTAAACGGCGCGCTAATCAGAAAAATTTTTGGGCTGCCCCACATACTCACAGTCCATGCGGCCGGATTATTTGCTCTAAAGAGATTTCCTTTCGGAAAATACATCGCTCGATTTATAGTGAGGAATAGCGATCGTATCATCACGGTAAGTTCTTTCGTAAGATCAAATTTAGATAAGTTAATAGGTTATAACACGAAAGCAATAGTCTGTCCTATGGGGATAGATACGGATATTTTTGTTCCAAAGGATCAGGCTAAATTAAGAGAAAAATATAAGATAAGGAGAGAACATATTTTGCTCTTTGTTGGAAGATTGGTTGAAAAGAAAGGGGTAGAATATCTAATCGATGCAATGAAAATAGTTACCGATAGATTACCGGATGTAAAATTATTAATCATAGGTACCGGTAATTTAGAGAAGAAACTAAAAATGAAAGTAACTAAGTTAAATCTTCCCTCATATGTAACGTTCTTAGGAGTTAAGAAACATGATGAATTAATTGATTATTTTAACATTTGTGATTTATTAATTGTACCTTCCATATTTGATAGATATGGCCATACTGAAACATTAGGGATGGTAATATTAGAAGCGATGTCCTGTGGGAAACCAGTAATCGCCAGCGATATCGGGGGTATACCTGAGTCGGTGAAGGATGGATATAACGGATTATTGACGATTCCCAAAAATCCTGTGGATATCGCCGAAAAAATTGTGAATGCTCTTACCGAATTTGACCTTAAAGAAATGGGCAAGAGAGCGCGCCTCACTGCGCGTACATATAGATGGGAAGAAATAAGCAAGAGATACGAAAAGGTCATAAAAGAAGCATTCATGTTGGATTGTGGGATAGAAAAGAATAATTTATGAGGAAGAAGATTTAGTATGTCCAAAACAGACGTCATTTTAATAGCACCTCCAAGTAGAGCAAAGAGTCCACGACCTTCTCTGGGACTGATGTATTTAGCATCATATCTTGAAAGAGAAGGAATTACGGCAGATATTATAGACATCAAGGGTTATGGTGACGAAGAAATATCTAATAAAATCATAGAAAGGATTAAAAAAACAAGTCCTATTATGGTAGGTATTACTTGTCTCTCAACAGAAGTGGAAGAGGCTATAACCATAAGTAAAGAAATAAAAAATGAAATTGATTGCTATGTCGTTGTGGGTGGGATACATCCAACAGTTTCTCCGCAAGATTTTCTGGGTAACGCAAGTCCTATAGATTTTGTTGTCATCGGTGAAGGCGAAGTTACACTTGCTGAGCTACTAAAGGCGGTCAAAAATAAGCGAGACTTATGGAATGTATCTGGAATAGCATGGTTTAATGGTGATCAGATTGTTAGAACAGAAAGCCGCCTTCCAATAAATAACCTTGATGAACTTCCATTTCCTGCGTTTAATAAAGTACCTATGAATTATTATACTTCTCCAAATATTTATGCCGTCAGAGGTATTTTACTTTCTGCGTTCTTTATTTTTACAAGCAGGGGATGCCCATTTAGATGTAAATTTTGTAGCAATAAGAGCGTTTTTGGAAGGAAAGTAAGACAAAGAAGCGCAAAGAATGTGGTTGACGAAATTGAATTTCTTGCGAACAATTACGGAATAGATGGTTTTTACATTTACGATGATACCTTCACGATAAATAAACGGCACGTGTTAAATATTTGTGAGGAGTTAAGATCAAGGAGATTGGATTTGGTCTGGGGATGTGAAACGAGGACAGACCTAATTTCCGAGGACTTGATCAAAGAAATGAGACAGGCTGGATGTATCCAGATAGATTTTGGAGTAGAATCAGGTTCGCAAAGAATATTGGATATACTCAGAAAGGATATGACAGTATCGCAAATTAGAAATGGATTTAATATCTGTCGAAAACACAATATGAGACGATTTGCTAATTTCATGGTCAATACGCCTGGAGAAACCGAGGAAGATATTCAACAAACCATTAATCTAGCGAGACAGCTAAATGCCACTTTAAATATTTTTAACGTTACTACTCCTTTCCCGGGCACGGATCTATACAAGGAGATTCAGACAGAATTGTCTCCCAGGGACTATTCAAAATTGTCGTCTAAAGTATCGTTCAAGGAGTTTATTAACTTTATCGAGTCAAAATGTAAATTCTCACAGCATGACATAAAATTAAATGCGCTATTAATGGATTTATGGAAAGAATTTCCCAATGTGCACGACTTATCATTTAGATTGAACAAAAATTATCTTAAGGGAATTATTAAAGAGCTACTATTTATAATGGATATCAGGTATCTTAAGGTAATTAGTAAGAGTAAACGAAAGAAGGAATATGTTGAGTGGTTGGTCAATACTATGCTTAATAAGAAAAAGTAATTGGGGCTAAAGAGAAAAGGTGGCAAGGTGTAAGAGACTCTAGAAAACTATTTATCAAAAAGCCGATGAACAAAATAAGTAATTTTTATGATAAATTCTATACAATTCAGAAAAGAACGACTAAGATTGAAGAGATGAAACAGGATATTAGAGTAAATGTAATTCGGAAATTTTTAAGGAAAGACAATCGAACGCATAAGAAAATACTTATTGTTGGATGTGGCTCAGAGAAGGATCTGTCAATTACAAGGGAAAGAATAATTGCCATAGATATCTCTTCGATTGCAATTAAGATAGCAAAGAAACGATTTCCACACAATACTTATTTTGTTGCTGATGCCTGTTATCTACCATTTGCCAACAACTTTTTTGATTGCATTGTCTGTAGCGAAGTTATGGAACACGTTGTCGATTCCAATAAAATGTTGTTCGAATTTCAACGAGTATTGTGTGAAAGGGGAACTGTAATTATTACAGTCCCGAATTGGTATAGTTTTTATGGGATGTTTAGAAAATTAGCTGAATTTATAACCAGACATTCTGTAACTGCAGGGAACCAACCGATTGATAATTGGTATACTCCAGGGAACTTGAAAATACAATTAAATCGCCATTTCAGAATTGAAGAGATTCGTGGTATTTGGTATTACCCTCCCATGGGAAGAGGGAAGTATATGGCACCATCTTTTCTAGTTCATCCAATTTTTAAAGCACTTCAACCAATTGATTGGTTTTTGGGAAGAATTTTACCGAAAAATGGCCATATGTATGCAGTAAGATGTACTAAAATTATGACTGAATAGAATGGAATCGGGAAATGAAAGTTTTATTTGTATATCCAAATTTAATGCGCCAGGAAAATGTTTCATTGGGTATAGCGTATTTATCTGCTTGTTTGAAGGCACATGGTCACAGCACTAGGTTGGTAGACTATACCTGGGGTGCCAGGATAAAAGATGCTATTTCAGCCGTTAGTAAATTTGACCCAAATTTGGTTGCTTTCTCAGTTAGAAGTGGGGAATTCATTTTTTGTCTAAAGATTGCAAGGAAACTAAAGAAGTACTTCGGCGGTGAGCCAAAAATTATTTTTGGAGGAGTTCATCCAACGGTTGCTCCAGAGGAAGTGATTAGAAAGGATTGTGTGGATTTGGTGTGTGTTGGAGAAGGAGAAGGAGCAATGGTCGAACTCTGCCAGAAAATGGAAAACAAAGAACGCATTGACGACATTAAGAATATCTGGGTTAAAAAAGATGGAATAATCAAAAAGAATGATGTTCGTGGCCTGGTAGAAGATTTAGATGAGATTCCATTTCCAGATCGGGATATCTTTGATATAGAAAGGTATATTTCTTCCCGGGATGGAGCCATTGATATGATCGTTTCTCGCGGGTGTCCTTATCAATGTACCTACTGCATCAATCCCATTCTACAAAATCTATATAAAAGAAAAGGAAAATTTGTAAGAACGAGATCAGTGAATAATGTTGTCAACGAGCTAAATGATATTTGTAAAAAATATAAGATAAAACACATATCTTTTCTGGATGACGTATTTCCATCCTCGTTGGAATGGCTAGTAGAATTTAGACAGAAATTTCCCAGAAATTCTAATTTAGATTTTTGCTGTAATTTCAGAGCGGAATCTCTCAACCCAGAAATTTGCAGATATCTAAAAGACTGCGGATGTAGTTCTATAAACATCGGTATTGAGAGTGGTTCTGAATGGATAAGGGAGAAAGTTTTAAATAGAAGGATATCCAATAGGAAATTGGCCACCTCCTTTGAAATTTGCAGAAAGGAAGGATTGGCTACTTACTCATTTAATATGATCGGGATACCCTATGAGACAATATCTCATATTAGAGAATCAATTGAGCTAAATAAAAGCATACAACCAACGTTTTTACAAGTCTCCATATTCCAACCATATCATGGGACCCAATTGAATCGCTTATGCATTGAAAAGAAGTGGTACGATGGTAAAATATTACCTTACTCTCATCAATTCTTTTCCATAGTGAAATATCCTCAAATTTCCCGGACTAGGATTTATTGGGAGAAGATACTTTTTCGGTATAGGATTTTGAAAGACAGAAATTTTAAAAAAGCATTGTTGACTTTAATTTACGATTATTGCTTCTATTATCTCACAATGTTGAGGGCCTTAATTCCCAGTCCTCTCAAAGCACAAGCAAATAGACTCTTTCGGTCTATGCAAAGAAAAGATTAATAATGAAGAGAATTAATAGGGCTAGTTTAAAAATTGTAGTAATTTTAGGGATATTCTATTTTTTGGTAAGGACAATATATCGAAATTGGGGTCAGATAGATTTTAAGCAATTACATTTTAATGTCCCCTTACTAAGTGTTTCTATCTTATTCCTTTTTATATTTTTTCTTTTGTTTATTTTTGGATGGAAATTAATTTTAAGAGGACTTGGTGTTTCTTTATCGTTTCTTAAGGCTCTTAAGATCATATTTTATTCTCAATTAGGAAAATATTTACCTGGTAAAATATGGACAATTGTAGGAAGGATGTATTTCTGTCAACAACTGGGTGTATCTGCTAGCAAAGCCTTTATTTCTATGGTACTGGAAATGGCATTGACCATAATAAGTGGCATGTTTATTTTCTTGGTCGGGCTTTCAATTTTTCCCGGGTTCCGAATACATATCAATCCATTTTTATTAATAATTGTTGTTATAATACTTTTTATTGTTATCCACCCGAGGGTTTTCACGAGAATCATAAATATTTTCTTACAGTTAGTGAAGAAAGGGCCCATAAGAATAGATCTAGGCTTTTCTCAGATATGTGGCATGATGCTATATTATTGTCTTATGTGGCTCAGTTTTGGCATTGCTTTTTATTTTCTAATAAATTCTACCACATTCATTGCTTTGCCTACAGTCCCTATCCTTGCAGGTTCATTCTCAATTTCTACAACTATGGGAGCGATAGCTTTGTTCGTACCCGGGGGATTGGGCGTGAGAGAAAGTGTTCTCGCGCTTTTGCTGAGTAACTTTTTCCCCATATCTTTGGCCATTTTACTTTCCGTTCTGTCCCGAATATGGATTAGTTTTGGGGAGCTTATTCTGGTGGGAATTTCTACCAGGATTAAATTATGAGATTGGAAAATACAGAAAATTATGAATACTGTTCACCGAGTTGGTCTTGATTCTCTGGGTGGACTTTTCAGG
Source organism: bacterium (assembly GCA_011773355.1). Taxonomy (GTDB): domain Bacteria; phylum UBA6262; class WVXT01; order WVXT01; family WVXT01; genus WVXT01. The sequence goes on along the minus strand of WVXT01000057.1, from coordinate 16,412 downwards.
GGAAATAGTTGGCTAAAGGAAGAGATGACCAGGCGATCAACCAGCTCTGATTTTTATGAGTTGGCGGGCTGGTGTGCTTGACAAGTTGGGGCTGTTTATGTTATATTTAAGCATTAGCACTCCCTCTTAAGAGTGCTAATTTTGGGGTAAGCGATGAATATGAACAGTTTTGGGGAACGAAAAAAGAAAATATTACAAGTGGTAATTCGTCATTATGTGAGGACAGCGAGACCTGCGGCTTCGGAGATGATTGTCAGGGATTACGATTTTCCTTTTAGCTCCGCTACTATTCGCAATGTTCTGGCAGAGCTGGAAGAAGAGGGGTATTTGACTCATCCATATACTTCGGCGGGTCGAATTCCTACGGATAAGGGTTACCGTTTTTATGTGGATTGCTTGATGGAGGGGCAAAAGTTAACTCAGGAAGAAGAAAAGCGCATCGAGAAGGAATATCGAGCAAAGAAAAGAGAGCTGGAAGAAGTGATGCGGCAGACGAGTAAGATGTTATCTCTTATCTCTCATCACGCTGGCTTTATATTGAGTCCTACGCTGGATAGGAGTTTCGTTAAACATATCGAGTTGGTCCCCTTAGGAGGGAAAAAGATATTGGCTGTGCTTGTCACTCGCGCCGGGTTGATCAGACACAAGACTATCCAAGTGAGCTACGACCTGAAACGGACTCAACTATATAGAATTTCTAAGTTACTAAATGAGAAACTATCTGGTTTGTCCTTATCTCAGATGAAAGAAGAGATGAACAGGATAATTGAACAGGAATCTGATAAGTACCTCAATCTACTACAGGCGGCAAAGGGCTTGATAGGTCAAGCTTTCACTTCCGAAGAGTCGGAAATATATCTGGAAGGTTCGGCTAATATCCTAACCTCTGTTAAGGAAGACTTATATGATTACGCCGGGCTGGGGTCCATTTTTCGTGCCATAGAAGAGAAAAGGATAATTCTCGATATTGTGAGAAGACTGGTCAAGAGTGAGGGTGTAAAGGTGCTAATTGGAAGGGAGAATTTGTATCCCGAATTAAGAGATTTCAGTTTAGTCAGTTCTACCTATAAATCTGGAAATAAAGTAGTAGGGGCATTAGGAATAATCGGGCCTAAGAGAATGGAATATCCCAAGATGGTAGCTTTGGTCGATTTCGTAGCCAAAGTTGTTAATAATGTACTAAACCCAGAAGGAGGATAAATATCTAATGAAATGTGGAGAAAAGCCTTCACAACCGCCAATAGATTTCCGTTTGGAAAATAAACTGAGTGAACTGGAGATATTAAGACAATCGTTTGAAGAGAAGAAGAAATTAGCTGATAGCTACTATGACCAGCTTTTGAGGCTTAAGGCGGAGTTCGACAATTATCGAAAGAGGATAGAAAAAGAGAAGGAAAGATTGGTTGAATTTGGTAAGCAGGAACTGGTGGTTAAGTTACTTAACATACTGGATAGTTTAGACCTCGCGCTACATTCAACCAAAGATGAGAAAAACGAAGCTAAGTCGATTAAAGAAGGAGTAAAATTAATTCATAAACAGTTTAAAGAGATACTGGAAAAGGAAGGGTTAAAAAGATTAAAGGTTGAGGGAGAAAAGTTTGACCCAGATTTGCATCATGCGGTTGAGTATCAAGAATCGGATAAGCATAAGGATAACGAGATAATAAAGGAGATACGTCCTGGTTACCTCCTCCATGATAGAGTTATAAGGCCAGCTTTGGTAGTAGTAGCCAAGGCTAAAAAATAGGAGACTGAGTTGATTTCATAAGGGGGGTCCCGATGAAATCCCGATGAAATCGGGATTAGTGAATCGGAACGGGTGACCAAATGAAGCGAAGCGTAAGGAGGTTATTAAATGGCAAAGATAATAGGTATTGATCTGGGAACCTCTAATTCTGCGGCAGCAGTTATGCTGGGAGGAAAACCTACAATTATTCCCAGCGCCGAGGGTACAACCCTCGGTGGAAAGGCTTTTCCTTCTTATGTCGCTTTTACCAAGGATGGACATCGACTTGTGGGAGAGCCTGCCAGGAGACAAGCGGTCTCCAATCCAGAAGGAACAGTCATGGCGGCAAAGAGAAAGATGGGTACTGACCACAAGTATAAGATTCTGGGAAAGGAGTATACTCCTCAGGAGATATCCGCGTTCATACTGCAGAAAATAAGAGAGGACGCAGAAGCATTCGTGGGCGAAAAAATAGATAAGGCCATAATTACCTGCCCTGCTTACTTCAACGATAATCAGAGACAGGCTACGAAGGATGCGGGTAGAATTGCCGGTTTAGAGGTGGAGAGGATTATCAATGAACCAACAGCAGCTTCTTTAGCCTATGGAATAGACAAGGCGGGAAAGGAACAGAAGATTATGGTCTTCGACTTTGGGGGAGGGACTCTCGACGTTACCATACTGGAGATGTTCTACGATAAGGCAAAAGAGACCAGCGGCTTTGAAGTGAGAGCAACTTCCGGAGACACCCAGCTTGGCGGGACAGATATGGATAATGCTATAATCGACTATATAGCAGAAGAATTTAGGAAGGAGACGGGCATAGATGTGAGGAATGACAAGATGGCTTTCCATCGGCTGAGGGAGGCAGCAGAAAAGGCAAAGATTGAGCTTTCCACTACCCTTACCACGGAAATTAACCTTCCCTTCATTACTGCTGATGCTACTGGACCAAAGCACCTGATAAAGAGTTTAAGTAGGGCGAAGTTAGAGGAGCTGGTCACCCCCACTGTGGAGAAGTGCCGGGAATCAGTGGACCAGGCCCTGCAGGATGCCAAGACCAGTCCTAAGGAAATCGACCGCATAATTCTGGTGGGAGGGCCCACAAGGATGCCCATTGTTCAGCGCTTTATGGAGAACCTCGTGGGAAAAAAGGTAGAAAGAGGGATTGACCCTATGGAATGCGTGGCTATGGGGGCTGCTATCCAGGCGGGAGTGGTTACTGGAGATGTCAAGGAAGTCCTTCTCCTGGACGTAACTCCTCTTTCCCTGGGAATAGAGACATTGGGAGGAATATTCACAAAACTGATTGAAAGAAACACCACCATTCCTACCAAGAGAAGTCAAATCTTCTCTACGGCAGCAGATAACCAGCCAGCAGTAGATGTCCATGTCCTCCAGGGAGAACGGCCCATGGCCAGGGATAATACTGAACTGGGGACGTTTCAGCTCGTAGGTATACCCCCTGCTCCTCGTGGGGTGCCGCGGATTGAAGTGACTTTTGATATAGATACCAACGGCATTCTTCATGTAACCGCAAAAGACCTGGGAACAGGCAAAGAGCAGAGTATGAAAATTACCGCTCCCATGAAACTTGCTGAGGAAGAGATAGAGAAGATGGTTAAGGAGGCGGAGAAATTTGCCAGTGAGGATAAGAAGCGAAAAGAGGAAGCTGAGCTGAGAAATCAGGCGGACACAGTAATCTATTCCACAGAAAAGTCATTAAAGGAGTATGGGGATAAAGTTTCCAAAGAAGAGAAAGAGAAAATAGAGAAAGCCTTGAAAGAGGCAAAGGATGCTCTGGCGGGAAAAGACCTGGAAAAGATAAAAAAGACTCAGGAAGAACTTAGCCAGGCTTCCCATAGATTGGCTGAGGAGGTCTATAAGGAGGCAGCGAAGAAAAGGGAAGCAAAGCCGGAAGAGAAAGAGACAAAGAAAGAGGAGAAAAAAGAGGAAAAGAAAAAAGGAAAAGAAGATGTAATTGAGGCTGAATACGAAGAGAAAGACGAAGGTGAAGAGAAGAAATAGACTTTTACAGTCATTACGGGGGTAGAAAGGTTTGGCCAAAAGGGATTATTATGAGGTTTTGGGGATAAGCAGGGATGCCTCTGGGGATGAGATAAAGAGGGCATATCGTAGTTTGGCCCTGCAGTACCACCCTGATAAAGTGGCCCCGGAGAAGAAGAAAGAAGCAGAGGAGAAGTTTAAAGAGATATCCGAGGCATACGCTGTGCTCTCTGACCCCAAGAAGAGAGTCCAGTACGACCAGTTCGGCCATGCGGGGATTGACGCCACTTACACTTATGAAGATATTTTCCGTGGGGCGGATTTTAGTGGCTTTGAAGATATCTTGCGTGGGTTCGGTTTTGGAGAGTCGATTTTTGGCGACCTTTTCGATTTCTTTGGCACAGGCAGGGGCAGGAGGAGAAGAGCTACCAGAGGCGCCGACCTGGAATATACTCAAAGCATAACCCTGGAAGAGGCAGCCTCGGGGACTGAGAAAGAAGTCAAAATTTTCCATACGGTCACCTGTTCCAAATGTGCAGGTTCTGGTGCCAAGCCAGGGACAGGAAAGAAGACCTGTCCACAATGCCAGGGTACGGGACAGGTCAGTTATGGCAGAGGAGGATTCTTTACTTTCAGTTTTTCCCAGACCTGTAGCCGTTGCCGAGGCTCGGGTGAAGTCATTGAGACGCCCTGTGCGGTATGTAATGGCCGAGGCAAAGTCAAGAAGAGTTCTTCTATTTCTTTGAAGATTCCCCCAGGAGTGGATACAGGAACAAGTATAAGGGTTAGGGGAAAAGGCGAGGCGGGAGAACTGGGGGGTCCCAGTGGAGACCTCTATGTGGTAATCCATGTAAAGCCCCATAAGATTTTTGAGCGAGAAGGAGACGACCTGTATACAGAGGTTCCCATACTGTTTACCACCGCTTGCCTTGGCGGAGAGGTTGAAGTTCCCACTCTAAAAAGTAGTGTGAAAATGCGTGTTCCTTCAGGCACACCCACAAATAAAGTATTTAAACTCAAGGGCAAAGGGATGCCCAGCCTTCATGGTAGAAGTCAGGGGGATGAGTATGTAAAGGTGATTGTGCAGGTGCCCACCAAGCTCACTTCTGAGGAAAAGAAATTGCTGGAAGAGTTCCGAAGTCTGGAACGTGAACGGAGTAAGGGAATTTTTAAAAAAATGTTCGGTCAGTGAGAAGTCCGAGAATCACGGAGCCCGAACTTTCAGATTTACCACTCTTTAAAGGGGTTTTTGACAATGCCCCATTTTTTTGTATCTTCAAAAGGTATAAAGGGCAATGAAGTTTTGATTACCGGGAGTGAAGCCAAGCATATCATAACTGTTCTCAGGAAAAGAAAAGGAGATATGATAGATATTTTTGATGGCTATGGGAATGGATTCAGGGTGAGAATTTTGGAGATAGATAGATCCGCAGGGCTTCCCAGGGTAAAAGCAGAGATAATCACCCAAAGAAGAAGGGAAACAGAACCGAAACTCAAGATAACTCTCTTCCAATCGGTTCCCAAAGGGAATAAGCTCGACTTCATTATCCAGAAGTCTACGGAGATCGGTATTTCAGAAATAGTCCCCGTAACTACTGAAAGAACAATAGTAAAACTCGATTACAAGAAGATTAAACAGAAAACCCTTCGCTGGCAGAAGATTGCCCGGGAAGCGGCAAAGCAATCTGGTAGAAGCACCATACTCAAAGTTGGTCCTGTTTTAGATTTCTCACAGGCATTGAGGGAATTTTCAGCGAGAAAGTTCCCGATGGGCATAATCGCCTGGGAAATGGAAGAGAAGAGTCGCTTAAGAGAGGTGCTGAGAAGTGGCGTGGGTGGTGGTGTCTCTAAGTTAGCTCTGGCTATATTTATCGGTCCTGAAGGCGGATTTGCTCCGGAAGAGGTGGAACAGGCAAAGAAGATGGGACTGGTCCCGGTCACTCTGGGCTCCAGGATACTGCGCACAGAAACTGCAGGACTGGTTGTTGCCATCACAGCCCTTTACGAATCAGGAGACCTGGCCTAATTGGGACAGGGGCGGCAGGAAAAGGTGCCAGGTTATTGGTTATCAACAGCTGGCCCAGAGGTTCCTATTGTTGGAAGATTGGAAACAAACACGGGTTACTTAATATAAACTTAAAGTAATTTATTATGTCTTTGCTATGACCGAGAATATAAGTATTTATTGGTTCTTTACGAAAATGTTAAAGTGCTTTATGAACTTTATTTATGGTGTTTAGAAAGGAGAAAGGAATGTTCAAACTTCAAAAGGAGCCTAAATTGAATAGTCCTTATCTGGTTGCAGCATGGCCGGGCATGGGGAACGTGGCACTAAAAGCAGCGACCTACCTGAGGGAAAAATTGGGGGCAGAGGAATTCGGAGAGATTGAAGCTGGTGGATTCTTCCACCCTGTGGGTGCCTCTATCAAGGATAACATAATAGAAATACCGAAATTTCCCAAGAGCAAGTTCTACTACTGGATAGACAAAAAGGTTGTCCATGACCTGGTAATTTTTTTGGGCGAAGCCCAACCTTCCCTGGAAAAAGAGTACGAATTTGCTTGTGAAATTTTGGATCTGGTGGGGAAGTTTGGCGTGGAGAGAGTGTATACTTTTGCAGCTATGCCTTCGGTTATGGAGCATACTAACGAGCCCAAAGTTTGGGGAGTGGTAACCCATTCTTCCCTGGCAAAGGATTTTAGAGATTACGGGGTATCTTTAATGAACCAGGGGCAAATCAGCGGCATGAACGGCTTACTATTAGCAGTGGCCAAGGAGAAAGGGTTTCAGGGCATCTGCTTGTTAGGGGAGCTCCCATACTATACTATCCAGATAGAAAATCCTAAATCCTCTAAGGCAGTTCTGGAAGTCCTGTGCAAAATGGTGGGGTTAGAGCTAGACACTTCGGAGCTCGATTCCCAGGCAAAGCAATTGGAAGAGGAAATTGGCAAATTTGTCGATTACTTCAAGATCCATGGAGTGCATGAGCAAAAGAAACCTATAAGCGATGAGGAGATTCAGAAAATAAAAGAGAGTCTTGGCGCCCACACCAAGATTCCAGATTCTGCTAAAGAAAAGATCCAGAAACTCTTCCAGGAAGCAAAGAAAGACATTTCCAAGGCAAGAGAATTAAAAGCAGAACTGGATAGGTGGGACATATATAAGCAGTATGAGGATAAATTCCTCGACCTGTTCAAGAAAGGTCACCATTAAATTATTCGGCACCAAATTGGCAAGAATTGAGTAGTAGTGTAGCTTTTTATAGGCGTCCCGATAAATCGGGGTGGGATAAGCCCCTGCACTACGGGAACCATTACTGGCTGAGCGGGTAAACATGAGGCGCAAGAGTGTTGCCACATATACTCTGGGATGTAAAGTTAACCAGTACGAGACAGCCCTTATTGAAGAAGAGTTGACAGAAAGAGGGCTCAGGATAGTTCCTTTTTCTCAGGATGCCGATTATTATCTTATTAACACCTGTACTGTCACCCTGCGGACTGACCAGAAGTGCCGTGAGTATATCCGTTCTGCTCTGAAAAGGAATCGCAAGGCAAAAGTAGTGGTTACGGGATGTTATGCCCAGAGAAGTCCTCAGGAGTTGAAAAAGATTTCTCCTCAATGTCAGGTCTTTGATAATTCCCAGAAAAGGCATATTGCAGGATGTCTTGCAAAAGAAGTTTTTGCAATAAGAGAAACAGAAGAATCTCACGGAAAACTTAGATTTATAAGCAGGTTTCCTCAACACACGCGCGCCTTTGTAAAGATTCAAGATGGTTGCAAATCCTTCTGTTCCTACTGCATCATTCCCTACGTGAGAAAAGAGGTTTCATCCAGACCCCTTAGCGAGGTGTTAAGCGAAGTTAACATCTTGGTCGACTCAGGGTATAAAGAGATTGTTCTTTGTGGCATAAATTTGGGGAATTATCAGAAGCTCGTTCCTCTTCTGGAGAAACTTAATTCTTTAACAGGGCTGGAGAGAATAAGAATTAGTTCAATTGAACCTTTGCATATTAACCAGGGCTTGATTGCAGCAATGAAATCTTTTTCTAAAATGTGCCACCATCTACATATCCCCCTGCAGAGTGGCGACGACCATGTGTTGAAGATAATGAATCGGAAATATACGACTGGTGATTATCAAAAGATTATAGAAATGGTGCGCAAGAGTATCCCTGATGTGGGGATTTCTACTGATTTGATTGTGGGATTTCCTGGTGAAACAGAGAGAAGATTCTACAATACTTACGATTTTGTGAACAAAATGGGTTTCTCTAAAATGCACATATTCAGGTTCTCTCCCAGACCGGGGACTGTGGCCAGTAGGTTGCCCGGGAGAGTCTCTCCTTCCGAGATGAGACGGCGTAGCAGGACGCTCGATAATTTAGAAAAAGAGCTAAGAGAAAAATTTTACCGGCAGTATTTGAACAAGGAACTGGTGGTCCTTTTTGAAAGAAAAGTGCAGGGAAAACGAGAGAACGGAAGAGTCTTCCATTCCGGTTTCTCCAGTAACTACATCAGAGTTCTCGCCCCGGCAAGCGAGGATGAGTTGAATAGGTTGGTTTCTGTGAGGATTGACGATGTTAACTATAGATTTGCCATAGGAGAGATACTGCATTGAGGGAAGACATAAGAAACTTTTCCATTATTGCCCATATAGACCATGGAAAGTCTACCCTTGCCGACAGGATTTTAGAGTTGACCAAGGCGGTAAGTGCCAGGGAGATGAGAGACCAGGTTCTGGACGATATGGACCTGGAGAGGGAAAAAGGAATTACCATAAAAGCAAAAGCGATCAGACTTGAGTATGCTGCTGACGATGGTAAGAAATATACTCTGAATCTAATCGATACCCCGGGACATGTTGATTTCACCTATGAAGTGGCACGGAGTCTCGTTGCCTGTGAAGGGACTCTTCTGGTTGTTGATGCAGCTCAAGGGGTTGAAGCACAGACTCTGGCAAATGTTTATCTGGCCAATGAAAATAATCTAAAGATTATTCCGGTAATAAATAAGATAGATTTACCAAATGCGGATATATTAAGCGTCAAGCATCAAATTATGGAGATTATGGACGGGGATGAAGCAGCAATTCTACAGACAAGTGCCAAACTGGGAAAAGGGATAAAGGAAGTGCTGGAAGCGATCGTTCACCAGATCCCTCCTCCTCGTGGTTCTCCTGACGGGCCGCTTTCTGCACTGGTCTTCGACTCGGTCTTCGATCCTTACCGGGGAGCAGTTATTTATGTGAGAGTATTCGATGGCACCCTGCGGCAGGGAATGAAAATAGAGATGATGTCTACAGGGAAAAAATTTGAAGTTGACGAACTGGGCGTGTTCCATCTAAAGATGGTATCTGCTCCCAGCCTTGAGGCGGGCGAAGTGGGGTATCTGGTTGCCGGTATAAAGGATATACATAGTGTAAAAATTGGAGATACAATTATTGATCCATCCAAGCCGGGAATAAAGCCTTACGGCAGGTTAAGAGAGGTGAAGCCTTTCGTCTTTTGCGGCCTCTATCCTGTTAATACGGCAGATTATGAACACTTGAAGAAAGCTCTGGAAAGGCTCAGGCTAAACGATGCTTCATTTGAGTACCAGGCAGAGGACTCGGTGCTTGGCTATGGCTTTCGCTGTGGATTCCTGGGACTTCTGCACATGGAGATAGTCAGGGAGCGCCTGGAAAGAGAATATAACCTGGCTCTGGTTGTCACTGCGCCTAATGTAATTTACCGCATAAAGAAAATTAAAGGAACAAAGAGGAAGAAAAAAGATTCTCCAGAGGAAGAAGGGGAGATAATCTACATAAATAATCCAGCCGACCTTCCGCCAGAAAGTGAGATTGCCGAGATTGCCGAACCTTTGGTCAAGGTGACCATTATTCTGCCCGGTGAATTTCTGGGAGGGGTAATGAAACTTATGGAGAAAAGAAGGTCGAAATTTATTTCTATGAAATATATAAATCCTCAAAGAGTAATTTTGACTTACGAATTGCCCCTTGCGGAGATGATCGCCGGTTTCTACGACAGGCTGAAATCAGTAAGCCGTGGATTTGCTTCTCTCGATTATCAGCATATTGGTTATAAGGCGGGAGATCTGGCGAAATTGGTAATACTAATAAATTATGAGCCGGTGGAGGCTCTTTCTGTAATTCTTCCTCGGGAAAAGGCATATTATCGAGCACAGAAGATTGCCAAGGAGTTAAAGGAGGTAATTCCCAGACAGCAGATTCCCGTGCCCATTCAGGCCAAAATAGAAAATAGAATCATCGCTCGGGAAACGATCAGAGCTTTCCGCAAGGATGTAACTGCAAAGCTATACGGAGGAGACGTTACTAGAAAGAGAAAACTTCTGGAGAAACAGAAAGAAGGCAAGAAAAAGATGAAGAGATTAGGAAAAGTAGACGTTCCCCAGGAAGCCTTTCTAACGTTCTTAAAATTTAGTGAGGAGGAATAAACAAATGGCGCACATTCTGTATTATCTAAGCACCGGGATTACGGTCGCAGCCGTACTTTTTATCTTCTTCAGGTTGCCGGAGATGCAGACCGAACTGAAGATGATAATAGTTGCCGGAATTCTGGGTGCGCAGACGCTATTGCTAAGGTGGATTAACAAAAGGGCAAAGGAGAAGCTCCTTAAGAGAGTTAACGTGGCCAGAGAGTGGGTGAACACCGGGCTTGTAGCGGTTGTATTAGCATGGGTAATAATGTCTTTCATTATTCAGGCATTCAAAATACCCTCCGGTTCTATGATGAATACATTTAAGATTGGCGACCATATTTTTGTAGCTAAATTTATTTACGGAGTACATTTCCCCTTCAGTAAGAAATATATCTTCCCCCTTCAGGAACCGAGACGGGGAGAAATAATCGTATTCCAGTTTCCCCTCGATCCCAAAAAGGATTTCATCAAGAGATGTATCGGTGTGCCGGGAGATACAATCGAGATAAAAGATAAGAGGCTTTACGTTAACGGTGAAGTACAGGAAGAAGAATACGCTATTTATGGAGATGAAAAGGTTTATCCCAACTCCCGGCAGTTACCCGTGATGTACAGGAATCGCGACAATCTTTCTCCCCTTGTTGTCCCGGAAAATTCCTACTTTGTCATGGGTGACAACCGCGACCACAGTTATGATAGCCGTTTCTGGGGGCCCTTAGACAGGGGGAGTATCAAAGGAAAAGCACTTTTCTTATACTGGCCACCCAAGAGAATCAGAATAATCAGGTAATTTTAATACGTAGAAAGATGGGAGGTATATACAAGGAAAAATGGTCTATAATACTATAATAGAAGTTTGACCATTCAGGACAGGAATAAAAAATTTTAAAATTATACTTGACAAAGAAAGTCATATATATTATAATTTATCCAGACATTCTTAACCAAAAGAGTCAAGTTATTTTAAAAATGTTGAAACTTTGGGATTGAGCAGCAGCCTGACAAGTGGGGGTAGTTGGTCCCCACCAGTCGGGACACTCCGGGGATTTCAGAATTTTTGAGAATTGGTGAGAGATGGAGAAGCTAAGCGGTTTAAAATGTAAGGAATGTGGAAGGAAATATCAGGCAAAGGCAATTTATGTCTGTGAGTTCTGCTTTGGCCCTTTGGAAGTAGACTATAATTATAAGCAGATTAAATCGCATATTTCCAAAGAGAAGATAAAAACGGGTCCAAACTCACAATGGCGCTACTGGGAGTTACTACCTGTGGAAACAGAAAGTGTTATCAGCCTGGGGGAAGGATTCACTCCCCTTTTACCTGCTAGGAATTTAGGGAAATTGTTGGGTTTAGAGAAGCTATATATAAAAAATGATGCGGTAAATCCCACCTATTCTTTTAAGGATAGAGTAGTTTCAGTGGCAATAACCAGAGCCGTAGAGCTGGGATTCGATACTGTAGCCTGCGCATCCACAGGGAATTTAGCTTGTTCTGTCTCAGCGTATGGCGCTTATGCGGGGATAAAGTCTTTCGTGTTTATTCCTGTAGATCTGGAAAAAGGTAAAATCATAGGAGCGGGTATATATCAACCTAACTTGATTGGCGTAGAAGGAAACTACGACCAGGTAAATCGCCTGTGCAGTGAAATCGCAGATACTTTCCCCTGGGCCTTTGTCAACATAAACATTAGACCTTATTATGCAGAAGGTTCTAAGACTTTGGGTTTTGAAGTTGCTGAACAGCTTGGCTGGAAGGCTCCTGAGCATGTGGTTATTCCTCTGGCTTCTGGCTGCCTGATGACAAAAATATATAAAGGGTTGAAAGAATTCGATATGCTGGGACTGATTGGAAAAGTTAGAACGAAATTTTCCGGAGCTCAAGCAGAAGGTTGTTCGCCGATTGTCACTGCATATAAGGAGAATTCAGAGATTGTTAAGCCAGTTAAGCCGAACACCATTGCCAAGTCTTTAGCTATTGGGAATCCGGCTGATGGCTACTATGCCTGGAAGACAATGAAGGAGACTGGCGGTTTTGCTGAAACGGTAAATGATGAAGAGATCATAGAGGGAATTAGAGTTCTGGCGGAGACTGAGGGAATATTTACTGAAACTGCTGGCGGCGTAACTGTGGGGGTTTTGAAAAAGTTAGCGCAAACAGGGAGAATCAAAAAGGACGAGTTAACTGTTGCTTTCATAACCGGTAATGGTCTTAAGACTCAAGAAGCAGTTTCGGAAGCAGTGAGTAGACCGAAAAAGATTGCCCCCACTCTCAAAGCATTCACCGAAGAGTTTCAGCGAATGTAACAAGCTGATTCATCCAGCCCCTGAGACCCTGATTTTTGAAGGGGTGGGATTCACATAAGGAGGAAAAGATGGCTACAACGGTTAAAATTCCTGCACCTTTAAGGAAACTGACTGGAAACCAGGCACTGGTAGAAACAGAGGCAGAGACCCTAATCGATTTGATCTCCGATCTGGATAGGAAATATCCGGGTATAAAGGAGAGAATCTACGATGGTAAAGCGATTCGTCGCTTCATTAACATCTTTGTTAATGGAGAAGATGTTCGTTTTAAAGATGGGATTAAAACTAAAATCACCAAGGGTAGCGATGTTTCCATAGTTCCCGCAATAGCTGGAGGATGAGAGCTTGTAATATAATTGGAGGAGGCAATGTCTAAAAAACAACTCGATTTGATTTTTCCAGAAGATTTGGTCAAGCAGCCGGTTATCTGGGAAATGTCCAAGAAATTTGATGTTATCTTCAACATCAGACGTGCAAGAGTTACTGAAACCACAGGAGAATTGGTCATCCAACTGGATGGCGATGATGAGACTTTGGATAAGGCAGTAGAGTGGCTCAGGAAGAAAGGCATAAAAGTTAAGCCGGTTACTCATGACGTATTGGAGTAAAGAGTTAATAGGAGCATGAAGAAATGCAGAAAAATTTAAATCGCTATTCAAGACAGATTCTATTTTCTGAAATTGGCGAACAAGGCCAAAGGAAGCTCAGGCACAGCAAAGTTGTTCTCATCGGCTGTGGCGCTCTGGGAACAGTGATTGCCAATAACCTCGTGCGTGCAGGGATAGGAGAATTGAAAATAATCGATAGGGACTTCGTGGAATTGGATAATTTGCAGCGTCAAATTCTCTTCGATGAAGAAGACGTAAAAAGAAACATTCCTAAAGCAATTGCTGCAATGGAGAAATTGAAAAAAATTAATTCCCAGGTGAAGCTGGAAGCAGTAGTTGCTGATGTTAATTTCACCAATGTTGAGGCTTTTGTTGAAGACGCTAATCTTGTGGTAGATGGAACGGATAATTTTGAAGTAAGATTCCTGTTGAATGATGCCTGTATAAAAGCAAACACTCCCTGGATTTACGGTTCCTGCGTAGGCTCTTATGGGCTGACGATGAATATCATTCCCGGTAAGACTCCCTGTTTCCGTTGCCTTTTTGATACGGCCCCCTTACCCGGGATGGCTCCAACCTGTGACACAGCAGGAGTAATAAGTCCGATTGTCAATATTATTGCTGCAATTGAGACAGCAGAAGCAATTAAATATCTAACTGGTAAGTTTAAAACATTAAACAAAGATTTGATTACGATTGATATCTGGGAAGGCTCCTTTGAGAAGTTTAACATCAAGCATAGAAAGGATAAATTCGACTGTCTTTGTTGTAAACAGAGAAAGTTTGAATTCTTAGAGGATAAACAAGGCTCATCGATAATTTCTCTTTGCGGAAGGAATGCAGTACAGATAACTCAGAAATCGTTTGCCTGGATTGATTTTAAAGAACTTGCAGAGAGATTAAAAAAGTTGGGGAAGGTTACTTTCAATAAGTATATTTTGAAGTTTTCTATCAATCAATATGAAATCAGTCTTTTTGCTGATAGCCGTGCAATAATAAAAGGGACCAATGATTTTTCTGTGGCAAGAGGACTTTACGCAAAATATATAGGAACATAAAAATGAAAAGAACTATATACTTCGATAATGCGGCTACTTCCTGGCCAAAACCAGTAAGTGTCTATAGAAAGATGGATGAATTCATACGGAAATGGGGAGCCAATCCTGGCCGGGCTGGCCATCGCATGGCGGTGGGTGCTGAGAGAATAATTGAGGAGACACGCTACCAGATAGCTCAATTTTTCAGCATAAAAGACTATCGCAGAATTATCTTCACGCTCAACTGCACTGACTCACTGAATATAGGAATCAAAGGGTTATTGAGAAAAGGAGACCATGTGATTACCACTTATTTGGAACACAATTCTGTCTCCAGACCCTTAGAAGGTTTATTTAAAAAGGGGATAATTACTATAACCAGAATCCACCACTCTGAGGATGGATTTGTTGATTTAGAAGAACTCCGTAATGCTTTCACCCCTAAAACAAGGCTGGTTGTGGTTGTACATGGCTCTAATGTTATTGGTAGTCTACAGCCTATTAGAGAAATTGGAAAGATTTCTAAGGAGAAAGGTGTTATTTTTATGGTTGATGCAGCACAGACTGCTGGAGTAATTCCCATTGATGTAGAGACGGATAATATAGATCTTTTGGCTTTTCCCGGCCATAAGGCTCTGTTTGGTCCTCCTGGAACAGGCGGCTTATATGTGGGACCGAGAGTAGATTTAGAACCCTGGCGAGAAGGAGGAAGTGGTGTGGATTCCGAATCCGAGTTACAACCAGAAGAGTTACCCTTTAAACTTGAAGGAGGTACAATTAATACTGTTGGGGTCGCTGGTTTAGGAGCAGGCATAACTTTTATTCAGAAAGAGGGAATTGAAAAAATTAGACAGCAGGAGATGGAACTCACAAAGTATCTCTTAGAAAAATTGTCCGGGATGAGAGAGGCAATAATTTATGGTCCCCAGAATGGAAAAATGAGAATAGGAACTGTTTCATTTAATATAAAGGACTTAAATCCCGCCGAGTTAGGAGCAGTTCTGGATGGGTCTTTTGGCATTGCCTGTCGCACAGGTTTGCACTGCGCTCCCCATACCCATAAGAAATTGGGAACCTTCCCTGAGGGAACAGTTCGCTTCAGCTTAGGGTACTTTAATACCAAAGAAGAGGTCGATTTCGCCATAGATAGTCTAACTCAGATTTCCGCATAAGCACAAAATTTTTTAAAAAGATACCCGATAATAATGGTAACATAAATTAAAAACAATTATTACTAAATCAATAAATTATAAAAAGGAGGTTACAAATGGGAAAGATTTATGAGAACATCACTGAGACGATTGGCAACACACCCCTGGTGAAGTTGAATAGAGTCACCAAGGGTTTAGGGACAACAGTAGTGGCTAAACTGGAAGCTTTCAATCCCCTGTCGAGCGTGAAGGACAGAATTGGTGTGGCGATGATTGATGCCGCTGAGAAAGAAGGGATGATTGAACGGGGGAAGACCACTATCATTGAACCCACAAGCGGAAACACCGGCATTGCCTTAGCCTTTGTGTGCGCAGCCAGAGGTTACAAATTGATACTTACTATGCCGGAAACGATGAGCCTGGAAAGGAGAGCTCTCCTGAAAGCTTTTGCAGCGGAGTTGATTTTGACTCCAGGTGCCGAAGGAATGAAAGGGGCAGTAAAGAAAGCAGAAGAGTTAGTAGAGAAGACTTCCAATTCTTTTATGCCTCAACAGTTTAAAAATCCTGCCAATCCTGAGATTCACCGGAAGACTACTGCGGAAGAGATATGGAGAGATACCGGGGGAAAGGTAGATATACTGGTTTCTGGAGTAGGTACTGGCGGGACAATTACTGGTGTAGCTGAAGTTATAAAAAAGAGAAAGCCTTCGTTTAAGGCAATTGCTGTTGAGCCTGCTAATTCTCCTGTTCTATCTGGAGGTAAGCCGGGTCCCCATAAGATTCAGGGAATCGGAGCGGGCTTCATCCCCGAAGTTCTGAACGCAAATATCATTGACGAGGTTTTTAAAGTAACCGATGAACAGGCTATGAGAATTTCGCGAAGATTGGCTCAAGAAGAAGGCATCTTCTCTGGAATCTCCTCAGGGGCAGCAGCTTATGCAGCTCTGGAAGTAGCTAAACGCCCGGAGAATAAGAACAAGCTGATTGTGGTTATCCTGCCAGATTTTGGTGAGCGCTATTTAAGCACACCCCTTTTCCAGGAGAAGTAGCTGTTTCCAGACATTGGTCGGTCGGTGAGCAGGCAGGTCACCGACTGAAGCGAAGCGAAAGGAGGGTCGCTGTTCCGACGAATAAGGAGGAACGT
>WVXT01000091.1:1025-1149 GCA_011773355.1 bacterium | reverse complement strand
TATTATCGCTAATGAGATGAACGGTAGGATTCAGTCTACCAGTGGTTCGGCCATAGATAAACCAGGGAGTCTGGCTAAAATCCTTACCAATACAGAACTTCAGGATGGAGATGTGTTATTTATA
>WVXT01000091.1:692-928 GCA_011773355.1 bacterium | reverse complement strand
CCTCCAGTGGAGGAAGTGCTCTACTCGGCTATGGAGGACTACAAAGTAGATATAATTCTGGGGAAAGGGGCTCATACGCGTTCTGTCAAACTACCTCTGGCTAACTTTACTCTGGTAGGAGCAACTACTCGGGCAGGGCTTCTTACCTCTCCTTTACGCAATAGATTCGGAGTGGTAAGCCGGCTAGATTTTTATAAAGAAGAAGAGCTTTATCTTATTATTCTTCGATCAGCTCG
>WVXT01000091.1:335-576 GCA_011773355.1 bacterium | reverse complement strand
AACAGACTTCTCAGACGTGTAAGAGATTATGCCCAGATAAAAGGAAAAGGAGTGATAACTGAAAAAATAGCCAAGGAAGCTCTTCATATGCTGGAGGTGGATGAAAAAGGTCTGGATGATATGGATAGAAGGATTCTAGGAACTATCCTTCATAAGTTCAATGGCGGACCGGTAGGCCTGAAAACGCTGGCTATGGTGGTCAATGAGGAACCTGACACTATAGAAGAGGTTTATGAACCTT
>WVXT01000091.1:0-150 GCA_011773355.1 bacterium | reverse complement strand
ATTGCCAAAAAGATACTCCCTGCCAGGAGCGATTTACTCAGACTGAGCAGACTTTCCAGCCTGAAAAGCTCCCAGGAAAAAGGCAAAGGAGTGGTCTTCAGAATCAATTGGCCAATCTTATATCCAAAGGGATAAATAAAGGGAACAGTT
>WVXT01000005.1:1897-2139 GCA_011773355.1 bacterium | reverse complement strand
AGAAAGCCACTTATAGAATGTCTTTCGCGAAATTCTATATTTTTGACAGGCCTGGCTCACATTGAGCTTCCCCTCTTCCACTGTTTGAATCAGAGCGAGTTTTCTCCTCGGAGACAACGACGTCCGGGGGATATGTTGAACCCTAAACTCTCTCCTCTGTTTCTCCCGCGAAAGACCCAACCTTTTCAGTACATTCCAAACCCCTTTGCTGGAGATCTTTAGACGGTTCGCGATCCGGTGAA
>WVXT01000005.1:278-1840 GCA_011773355.1 bacterium | reverse complement strand
GGAAACGAGGGATGGCTTCTTTTCCGCTTTGGAGAGATAGTATCTTTTTCTCCAGTGGTAAAAGGTTTTTCGGGAGATACCGTATCGACGGCAAACGGAAGAAATCGTCTCTTTCTTCTCCTCAACAAGGCGAATTAGAGCAAGTTTTTGTCGAGGCGTTAGACGCTTATTATAAGACATAGGGCAGGGGCACTCTCAACACTCCAAATTGTTACCATTTTTTTGGAAACTATGTCAAGTAAAGCATAGCTTGAAGGTCAACGAGAGCTGATTTATGCTACAGGACTCTAAAAAGAGGGAGGATCTAACAAGCCCTTCTCTTCTCCTCTCCCGGAAGAGCAAAGCAGGGGGGAGAAAAAGAGGAGGCACGTTATCCCTCGAGTACCAGGGAAAACTAGAACCCCAACCAGAAAGTGAGAAAAAGCAATCGGGAACGGACTGGAAAATACACCGATGTAACCGCAGTGTGGTTATCAATCAAAAAGATCCTCAGCCATCTTTCTCCCACAGGATTAATGCATATATTTGCATATGTAATGATTTTACTCTTAGACCTTAAACTATGCAAAAATTGGCATATTCCAGCCCTTTTTAAGTATCTATTCAGGCTTATCATGGCTTTGAGCACACACGCTGGTGGGATGTCAATAGTCTCTGGCCCACAGGTTGGCCATGTGGCCCAGAATGCAAACGCTTGATCCCACCACAACCTCCCCACCACCCCTCTAACCACCAGCAGGTGCCAAGATACTCCCCACCAAAATCATCTTTAGGGGTTATCCCCACGGAGATTCTTTTTTAACCCGCCAAAGGAACTCTTCTCATCAGTAACGGTAAAATTCTCTGCCAGAAGCAAGGAATTTTGAAGAGTAGTCTACTGGCAGATGAACCGGTGATAAAAAGTAAGATCTCCCCAACAAAAATAAGGCCCCTCCATCAAACCCTAAATCGCCCTCAAACTTACCCAAAAAGCTTCCTCTCCTCCCACCACCTACCAAAATGAGAGTTTTGCTAGCGAAGTTAAAAGCCACCTAGTATCAAAACTACAACGATGTCCAGCAAAAGAGCCTGCTTGGGCGATCAGCACCCCCACGTCAGCAAAGAAAATGGTAAAATTTCAAACTTCTTTGTCAAAATTTTTAGAATTTCCCACCCTCATCCCCTTGATTAGCAATTATAATTAGGGGTTGATAAAACCGTTAGCATTCCGTCGATACCGTCTGCGAAGGGGTGGGCAGGGGCTGGTAGATCTGCAAGAAGTTTTCGTACTTCGCAAGCAACACCTCTACTCTCCGGTTTCTAATTAATCAGTTAGGGCTCTTACTAGTTGAACAATCAGCTTACTCTTAATTTTTCCTGTAAAAAATCTTTTCAGACGATCTGGTACTTAAAGAGTTCCCCAGCTCGAAGGCATCATGTTATCCAAACTCAAGGCGAAAAAGTAGCAAAATAGTAGCAAAAAAGGAGTAGTTTTTGGGGTCTCCGAAAGCGAAAAACGCTATCAATCATGAGAGACAATTGCTAAGAAACGCTTACATGCGGGCGGGAGTGCTGATTCCCAA
>WVXT01000005.1:0-240 GCA_011773355.1 bacterium | reverse complement strand
TTCCCAAGAGGCGCAAACCGTTATTAATCACCTGGCCGGTGGCACAAGTTAAGCTAAGTCTAAAACTCCGCAACTCGGCGGTCTCCGCCTTAATAATCGGGTATTGGTTGTAGAAGAGATTGTATTTTTGGGCTAGGTCAAAAAGGAAACCGCAGATGAGGTTTGGCCCATACTGCTCTCCAACCGCAGCAACAACCTCAGGAAATCGATAGATAGTTCTTAAAATGGCCATCTCCTCCC
>WVXT01000002.1 GCA_011773355.1 bacterium | reverse complement strand
TTCTGCGGTACTCTTCGATACTTTGCAATCTCTTATCTTCGAGGATATTCATAAATTTGGGGTCAGAAGCGACTTGAAGATGGAGATACTTTATCCCCAGTCTCCTCTTCTTTTCAGAGAAACCCATGCCGGTAAGAGTCTCCTCCAAACTAATCTCTTCTTCTGGCAACTCCTGTTCACCTAACTCAGGAGCTCCTGGTTTCTTTGCCAGCTCCTCCTTAGCCTCACCGAGCTCAGGTGGGGGCGGCAGAGCAATAGGTTTTTCTGGAGCGTAATCTAATTTCGCCTGGGACATAAATCCTTCTGGAATTGTCACTCTCTCTCCCTGGGCTATGAGGTCCACTTTTCCCTTGTAAACAGATACCAGGGTCGTCTTGTCTTTCTTTATCTTTGTCTTGAAGTCGGGTTTGACAAGCGTAGGTGAGATATGGGGCTCAACTACTGCAGAAGCAGTTAGTACCTTTGCCTCTGATGCTCTCAACTCGCCGGAAAGTAACTCTACTGTCTCCTCTTTCTCTTCCGGTTTAAGGATAACCAGTGAGTTCTCTCCTAACCTCACGATCTCGCCCTTTATGAACTTTATATGAGCGAGCGAGTCGGAAAGCGTTCTGACTCCGTCTTCAGAGAAGAGCCTCATACGCAGAACCGCTCTCTCCCATTCCGATTCTCCCCTTTTTCTGGTACGGACATTATTCTTTATACGGATTATGTCGGCAATCTCATCTTTCAGTAAGACAACGGGGACCTTGATTTTCATTGCCGGAAGGATGAGGTCGGGATCTTTGACCAGGTCTTTATTATATTTGTAAATCTCTGGCCATAGTGATGGGTCTCGTAGATATATCTCAGCAAACTTGTAAAGTGTATCTCCTTTTTTTACAGTCACTTCAATAAGCTCTACCCGCTCTTCCTGAGCTTGAGATAAGGAAAAGAGACACATAATAAACAAAAAAGCAATTATAAAAGTGAACCCTCTCTTCCCCATCAGCCACATACGATTTCTCCTTTCTTATTCTTTGCCAACTTTTTGGGAAGCCAGAAAGAGAACCTGCTTCCCTTTCCCATTTCTGACTCCGCCCAGATTTTTCCTAAATGGGCCTCTACTCCGTATTTGGCAATAGTCAATCCTAAACCAGACCCCCTCCTCTTCTCATCCTTACCAATTCCCAGCTGCTGAAATTTGTCAAATACCTTGTCTAAAAAGTCTTGAGGAATGCCCGGCCCGGTATCAGCGACTGTAATTTGAATCTTCTCCGGGAAGTCCTGTCCAATTATCTCCACACTCCCTTCAGAAGGAGTAAACTTTATGGCATTGGAGACCAGGTTCATAATTACCCGCTCCATCAGGTCATTGTCAGCGCGAATTGTGGGAAAGGTATCAAATCCCTGACTGGATAACTTCACCCCTGATTTAGCTGCCTGTGGTTCCATTATCTTGATGACTCTTTCCACTGCCTCCCTGGGGTCAAACTCTGTAAGAGCAAGTTTCATCCTTCCCGTTTCTAACTTTGCCGCATCCAGTATATTATTAATCATACCCAGAAGTTTCTGGCTGGAACCATCTATTATTTTCAAGAATTCCTTCTGCTCTTCATTTATTTCGCCAGCCGAGCCGTCGAGCAGAACCTCCACGAACCCACGAATGGAGGTCATTGGGCTTCTCAGGTCGTGAGTTATGGAATGAACAAAATCTTCCTTCATCTTCTCTATCTCTTTCTCCAGAGTAATATCGTGGAGCACTGTAACCACGCCTAGATTCTTTCCTTTCTCCGTCTTTACGATATTGGTGCCTGTCTTTATGAACTTCCGGTAAGGCCCCTGGGAGAGATCGATCTCTCTCACTACAGTCTTCTCTTTCTGTTTTGTTATCTCACCAAGACTCTGAGCAATTCTCTGGTCACCAATATAGTCTATCAAATTTTTACCCAGCACTTCTTCTCCGCTAACTTGAAGCATTTTTCGGGCCTGCCTGTTCATAAGCGCTATCCTGCCAGAAAAATCTGTCATCACAATTCCGTCGGCAATGCTGTAGATGACCGCTTCTGTTTTGGTCTTCTCGGCAATTATCCTGTCAATCTGCAGGTCGTTATATTCCTTCAATTTCTGTGTCATGAAATTGAAGGTATCGGCCAGAGTCAACAGTTCATCGTGAGTCTTCACCACGACCTTATGAGTAAAGTCGCCTTCGGCTACCTTTCCCGCACCTACAATTAGGTTAAGAATGGGACGGCTCAATCCACGGGCAGTAAGGAGTCCCACAAAGGCTGCTCCAAAGATAGACACGATTATCCACAGGATGGCATTCTGTTTCATTTTTATCGCCGAGATATAAGCATCGTGCTTTGCCTGCTGGACAATCATCCCCCACCCTAACCTCTTCACCGGAGCATAGGCACCAACCATCTCTACTCCCCTCTCGTCAGTGAACTCCTTGCTTCCCAGAGTCTTGCCAGAAAGTACTTCCTGGACAATAGCCAACTGGGTGGCATCCTCAAAGTTGATAGCCCTCTTTTTCTGGGGGTGAGCTATGATTTTCCCTTCCTTATTTACCAGAAAGGCAAATCCAGTCCTTCCAATCATTGTGCCGTAAATCTTATGCCAGAGTTTGTTCAGTGTGACTACAATGTAGATTACCTGCCCTTCCACCAGAGGATAAGCCACGTTTAGTCTGGGATCGTCCTCTACGTAGTAGAGAGAACTGATATCATGACTGCCTCGAAGCGCCTTAAGAAATAACTTATCTTCCCTCAAGTTAAGTAGCCTTGGTTTTCTCTCCAGCTTCGGATTATAAACTTTTATTATCTCCGCTCCTTTACTGTCGACGATAGAAATAGTAACGAAATCCTCGCTTGTCTCCAAAAGAGATTTCAGCACCGCTCTCTTTTCTGACCAGGACATTCTTGCAATCTTCTGAGAAGTGATTATGAATGATAGGTTCCCTCTCAGATTGTCTATGTAATCGTCGATCTTCTCTGCCAGCGACTGAGCCAGATGAGTATGGAGCTCCAGGATAGAATCCTGAAGAGCCACCCTGTTGATATTAATCATCCTCAATCCCACAATGGACAGCGGAAGCACGGCAAGAACGACCATGATGAGGATGAATTTATGGAATAGTCTGATTTTTATCGCCATATCACCAGTAATTATACCTGAAATTCCCTCGAATATCAACCCATAATAGCAATTTGAGTCTTCTCATTTGTGGAGGAGAATTATCACTTCACCTTTTATTTCGCTTCCCTTAAGTAGAGTCAATACCCGGTCAATGCTCCCCCTGATGACCTCCTCAAACTTTTTGGTTAATTCCCGCGCGATAACTACATTTACCTCCCCAAAGTTTTCCTTCACCATTTCCAGAGTGGCCACTATCCTGTTTGGCGATTCATACAATATGACCGTCTTTTCCAAATTGAATAATTCTTTCAGTCGTTTTGTTAACTTTCCTTTCTTGCGAGGCAAAAATCCCGCAAAAATGAATCCATCAGTGGGCAGGCCTGAAACTACTAGTGCGCATACAGCAGCACAGGGGCCGGGAATCGACTGCACGTTAATTCCCTTCTCAACCGCTTTCTTTATGAGAGGATAGCCGGGGTCAGAAATTCCGGGAGTTCCTGCTTCTGATACTATAGCGATATTCTTGCCTCTGTTCAGGGCATCGATTAGATAATCTGCTTTCTTTTCTCTGCCATAGTAGCTGGTGAGGGGAGTGTGAATATCATAATAACTTAACAATTTTCTGGTCTTTCTTGTATCTTCAGCGGCAATTAAATCGACTTCCTTGAGAATACGCAGTGCTCTCAAGGTTATATCTTCCAGATTCCCGATGGGAGTGGCTACAGCATAAAGTATACCCATAATCTTACCTTATCTTAGCAACCGGGGGCAACCTCCTTTTGTGCTCTGAATTCTTAACAAAATTTTTGACTTTCTCGATATTTTCTACGGAAAAGCCGAGAGTTAGTATCTTTTTGACGCTATATTTTTTCTCCAGCATACAATATAGTATTCTATCCAGCTCTTCGTAATTTATGCCCAGTTCTCCTTCATCGGTCTGCCCAGGCCATAAGCCTGCCGATGGACGCCTGTTTATGATGGGCTGGGGAACCCCGAGATATCTCGCCAGTTGTCTCACCTGNNTCGACTCCTCCATCGCCGTATTTGGTAAAATAGCCCATGTTTAGCTCCGTCTTATTACTCGTCCCCAGTACCAAAGCCCTCAACGATAATGCCCAATCATAAAGGATGGACATCCTCTCCCGCGCCATCTTGTTTCCTTTCCTCAAATATTCCAATTCTTTAACCTGTGCGCCCTCGCCTCCCAGGACAGCAGGGGAGGGAATTATTCTGCGAGAAAAGTTCCTGAAATATTCTTCAATCATAGGTTCAATCCTGATTATCTGTGAATTTATCCTGAGCTTTTTAGCAATTAGCCGGGCATCCTTTACGCTCTCCGACTGATAAGATTTATAAGGCAGAATCAAAGCATACACATTATGAGGGTCCCCCAGTGCCTCCACCGCCAGGTAAGCAACGACTGTGGAATCGATTCCACCAGAAAGACCTAAGACTGCTCGCTGAAATCCACTATTCTTTATTCCCTTTCTAATAAATTCTACTAAAATTCTCGTTACCCGGTTACAGTTAATTGCCAGGTTCTCCACTTATAGGCCTTCCTTTTCCAGTTCCCCTCTGTCCAGTAGTCTCAAGAAAGCTTCAATCACCTGGGGATCGAATCTTTTTCCACTCTCCTTCTCCAATTCGTCTCTGGCTCTTTTTTTAGTCAACGCTTTGCGGTAGGGACGGTCGGAGGTCATGGCATCGAAAGCATCAGCCACACTAATAATTCTCGCACCTAAGGGAATCGCTTCACCTCTTAGTCCTTCCAGATATCCCTTGCCGTCAAAACGTTCATGATGATAAAGAATTAACGGAGCAACTCCGTTTAGGAACTTAACAGGGGTTATGATGCTTTCCCCAATCAAGGGATGCATTTTGACAATCTCGTATTCTGTCCCCGAGAGTCCACCTTTTTTCGTCAGGATTGATTCCTGGATGCCAATTTTTCCAATGTCGTGAATGAGAGCAGAATATTCAATATTCCGAATTGCGCTCTGGGAGAGGTTCATCTCTTTGGCAATCTTCACCGCATACCTTGTTACTCTATCCGAATGGCCTTTAGTATAAGGGTCTTTGGCATCAATAGCTCGCGCCAGAGTCTGAATTGTTCCCAGATACGTGTCTTGCATATGTTTATAAAGCTCTGCATTCTCAATAGTCCTTGCTGATTGTTCGGCCAAAATGGTTAGTAATCTTAAATCTTTTTCATTAAACTTCTGTTTCGACTCTTTGTTGTTTATACTCAAGACACCAATTACCCTGTTTTGAACTTTAAGAGGAACGGAAACAAAAGACTTAGAGCTATATTTGTCGTTACTCTGCTTGGAGAAACGCTTATCGGTTTCTATATTTTCACAAAGAATCGGCTCTCCCTCCTCAGCCACTTTCCCGGCAATACCTTTTCCAATGGGAATATGGACGTTCTTCACCAATTCCTCAGGTAGACCTCTTGCTGCTACAATCTCCAGCATATTTGTCTCCTTGTCTACCAACATTAAAGAGCCTATTTCCGTTCTCAAGAGTCGTGTTGCGTTAATGACAATCAATTTCGCCAGGCGGTCTATTTCCACTATGCCACTGGTAGCTACACCGAATTCATGAATTCCCAACAAAAAGGAGAGGAGTATTTCTAGATCTTCTACATGTTCTTCTATTTCGTCTTCTGCCTCCTTCAACATGGTTCGTAACTGTCTTTCTTTCCTATACTTTGCCACTAGATAGATTATCACAACAACCAAAAACAGAATTGTTGCCAGCGTTAGAAAAAAATCCATCCTCTCCGCCTATGTTTAATGTCTTCGTACTATATCCTTGATTTTCATCAATCTGGTAAGATTACTTCTCTCCAGTTCCTCCAGTTTCATACTAATATAACTTATAGTTTCAAGTATATTAGGAATCAATATATGCTCCAGGGCATTGACTCTGCGTCTGGTCCGTTCAATTTCATAAGAGAGCATCTCTAACCTTTTTCCCTTTTCCGCAAGTTCCACCATCTTCGCTATCAATTCCCTGTACCTGTTTAATGCACTGTCTAGCTCCATAGAAGTAGTAAACAGTCCGTATGAGAAATAGTCGCCCTTCATCCTGAGTTCGTAACTGGGAACCCTGAGATTTAGAAGAGGAACGTAAGTGACTTCGAGATTAGTCTCCAGCTGGCTGGCCATCAATGCTTCCTCCAAAAACTCTCTTCCCATAGTCGAGCGGGCAATAAGGAAAGAGCCATAGGCGTCGAAGAGTCCTTTCTCAACCAAGAGGCGAAGTTCTTTAATCTCCTCTATCAAAGATAAGAAATTACGCATCAGTTCATCCTGTTTATCTTTAAGCAATCTATGTCCTCGACGGGCAAGGATTAACCTCTTCTTCAATTTTAAAAGTTCCATCCTGGTGGGATTGACAATAAGCCTCATTGTTACTTCCTCTCTACTCCTTCCATATACTTTTGTATTTCTTCTTCCTTCACCCTTTTAAGCTCCTCCTTGGGCAACATTTTTAGAAGCTCCCAGCCAATATCCAGGGTCTCCTCCAAACTCCTCTCTTCATATTCTCCCTGAGTAACAAACCTTTTCTCGTATTCGTCAGCAAATCGAGAAAATATCTTATCCGTTTCTGAGAGAGCAGCTTCCCCCAGGATTATTGCCAGTTCCTTTGCCTCCTTGCCCCGCGCATAGGCAGCAAAGAGTTGAGAAGTTACATCTCCATGGTCTTCCCTTGTTTTTCCTTCTCCAATTCCTTTCTCTTTTAACCGGGAAAGGGAGGGAAGAACGTCTATCGGTGGGGAAATGCCTTTCCTGTGGAGTTCTCGGGAGAGGATTATCTGACCCTCGGTAATATAGCCCGTCAAATCAGGAATGGGATGGGTCTTATCGTCTTCGGGCATGGTTAGAATGGGCATTAAAGTAATCGAGCCTTTTTTGTCCTTTATCCTTCCCGCTCTCTCGTAAATTGTCGCCAAGTCAGTATACATATAACCAGGATAGCCTCTCCGCCCCGGGACCTCTTTTCTGGCAGCCGATACTTCTCGAAGAGCGTCGCAATAGTTAGTCATATCGCTTAGGATTACTACCACATGCATATCCTTGCGAAAAGCCAGATATTCGGCAGCAGTCAGAGCCACCCGGGGAGTAGCCAGTCTCTCTATCGCCGGGTCGTCGGCGAGATTGATGAACAGTACTGCTCGCTCAATTGCTCCTGTCTTCCTGAAATCTGTGATGAAAAAATTTGCTTCCTCGAAAGTAATCCCCATTGCTCCAAAGACAACGGCAAATTTCTCTCCGACATCAGTATTTTTTTCTGGAGAAATAACTTTTGCCTGGCGGGCAATCTGCGCCGCAAGCTCATTGTGCGGCAGCCCGGAGCCGGAGAAGATTGGCAGTTTCTGGCCCCTTACCAGCGTATTCATTCCATCTATTGCACAAATACCGGTTTGAATAAATTCTGAGGGGTAGTTGCGAGCGTCGGGGTTGATTGGCCTACCATTTATATCCTCTCTACTCTCGGCAAGTATAGCCGGTCCTCCGTCAATGGGACGTCCCAATCCATCGAAAATTCTTCCCAGTATATCGATGGAAACAGCAAGCTCTACCCTTCTCTCCAAAAACCTCACCCGGGACTCCGCAAGATTTAGACCCGTGGTGCCCTCGAAGAGCTGAACGAGAACCTTGCCTCCGTCCACTTCCAACACTCTTCCCCTTCTTACCTCTCCGCTGGCAAGAGTAATCTCCGCTATTTCGTCGTATTTAACTCCCGCCGTATCTTCCACGAGAATCAAAGGTCCGGCAATGCTGGAAACTGTAAGATACTCTCTCTGCATAAAAATCCTTTCTATACCTAAGATCAAAAGATAGTTTGTGAAGCGTGCTCTTGATGCAAGAGGATTTGGTGTAGCGAACCAAATCCCGAGCATATTTCCTAAGCGATGAACAAACTATCTTTTAATTTCCTTTTCCATCTCTTCTTCTATCAGGTCAAATTTTTCCTCTTCTTTTTCATCGATGAATTTCATCCGGGATATTCTTTCTTTCACTTTGAGCTTCGCCAGTTCGGAAAACTCCACGCCCTCCTGCAATAACTTCTGGGAGAGATGGAAAAGTTTAATTATGATCCTAAGCATTCGGTACTGCTTCTTTACTCCTGTATAAGTATCCTGCGGGTCGAAGGCATGCTGATGGAGGAAATCTTCTCTTATCGACTTTGCCGTCTCTAAAATTAATCTATCTTCTGGGGAGAGCGCTTCCAATCCCACCAACCTCACCAGCTCTTCCAGAGATGCTTCCTGCTGAAGGATGCGCATCGCCTGCGAGCGCAGCTTGAGATAATCTTTAGCCACTTCTTTAGATAAGTATTCCTCAATATTATCCAGATAGAGTGAATAACTGTTCAGCCAATTGATTGCCGGAAAGTGGCGCTGATAGGCAAGTCTATCTTCCAGACTCCAGAAAACCTTTACCATGCGCAGAGTTGCTTGAACTACGGGATCGGAAAGGTCACCGCCAGGGGGAGAAACAGCACCGATTATGGAAAGGGAGCCTTCCCTTTGATGCTGGCCTTGACAGACAACTCTGCCGGAGCGCTCATAAAACTCGGCTACCCGGGCAGCCAGATAGGCAGGATAACCCTCCTCCCCGGGCATCTCCTCCAGCCTTCCCGACATCTCTCTCATCGCCTCTGCCCAGCGCGAAGTCGAATCTGCCATAATGGCCACCTTATATCCCATATCACGAAAATATTCCCCGATTGTAGCCCCGGTATAAACAGACGCCTCCCGGGCGGCTACCGGCATATTGGAAGTATTGGCAATCAGCACAGTCCTCTTCATCAAGGGTTCCCCTGTGCGAGGGTCTTTTAATTTGGGCATTTCCATCAAAACATCACACATCTCGTTACCCCTCTCCCCACAACCAACGTAAATAATGACGTCTGCGTCTGCCCACTTAGCGATCTGGTGAAGAACTACAGTCTTCCCGCTTCCGAACGGGCCAGGAATACAGGCAGTGCCACCCATGGTAATGGGAAAGAAGGTATCTATTACCCTTGTTCCCGTGTAAAGAGGAATAGCAGGAGGCAGTTTCTCTCTACAGGGCCTCTCCCGCCGCACAGGCCACGTCTGAAGCATACTCAAAGAGACTGTGGAGCGAGAACGGGGAGGCCGAACCCGGGCGATGGTCTCCTCTACGTTGAATTCTCCCTTAAGAATCTCCACAACTTCGCCCTCAACTTCCGGAGGCACCATTATTTTGTGTATTATAAGAGTAGTCTCCTGAACTTCTCCGATTATATCACCGGAAATAACCTTATCTCCCTTCTTAACCAGAGGTTTAAACTTCCATCTCTTTTTTCGATCAATTCCAGGGATATGGACTCCTCTGGCAATGTAATTTCCGGCCTTCTCTCTTATTTTGTCCAGAGGCCTTTGAATTCCATCATAAATGGAGGAGACTAACCCGGGAGCTAACTCCACTGAAAGCGGCCCACCTGTGGATACAACAGGCTCTCCCGGACCCAACCCGGCAGTCTCTTCGTATACCTGGATAGAGACCCTGTTCTCCTTCAACTCAATCACCTCACCAATCAACCCGGGACTGCCCACCCTCATAACCTCATACATTTTTACTCCCGGCAGTCCTTCAGCAACCACCAGAGGGCCCGATACTTTTATAATTTTACCTTTAACCATATCTTATCTCCAGGAAATCATCACTGTCAACCCACGCCTATGATTCTCCAAATATATCTGCTCCCACAGCCCTAATAGCTATCTTTCTTAACTTCTCCAAACCCAACTTTTTCTCTTCAATCCCGGGAATAATGGTAATATCTACTTTTGCCATTCGGGAAACTTCATCAATCTTTTCCAGAAGAGCTTTAGCAAAAGTCTCCGTAATGTAGACCAATGAGTAATCTCCTTTGCCAATCTCATCCAAGGCTCTTTCTGCCTGGGAAGTATCGCCGACAGGAAAGGTAGAGAAACCGACTCCTTTAAAACCCCAGATGAAATCTCTCTCCCCAATTATTGCCAGCTTCATTTTTTTCCTTCTTGCCGCAACCTAATGGCTGCGACTGCTGATATAAGTCTCTCTCAGTCTTTCCTTGATTATTCCCGGAGACAATCTATTAAACTTACCTACGATGACTGTCCTCAGATTCTTGACTTCCATCTCCTTAGCCACCAGATAGCCAATTAAAGGTTCAATACCGAAGCTTATATATTTTGCTTTTTTGACGAAGTTCAACAGGTAATCATCAAATAACTTTTCCAAAAAGGAGAAGCTTCCACTTTTGTTCCAGCGTTCAATACCGCTGTTTAATATTTGGTAATAATCCTTGAATCTCAGACTATCGACAAAGCTCTGCGTAGAACCCTCAAACGATTTTAAGAAGTGTTCTTTCTCTAAGACCCCTCCAGAAATCAAGCATCTCTCCAGATAGCTCCTCTTCTTAGCCATCTCCTTCAGTCTCAAGAAAGTTCTAATATTGGTCAAGTCAATTTGGATCAAAAAGAGTCTCTCCAGAAATTCGCACTTCGCCTGGCGCGCCACCTGAAGACAGTGAGAAAAGTATATCTCATCGAGAGTCATATCGATTATTTGCATATTCTTTTCAGTGCTGTAAATTCCCTCTATCTTCTGGAGAGCTCCTGCTAAAAGTGGAGGAACCCTTCCATAATTACCAGTTCCCACTGCTTGCACAAGCTGTTCGCGATTAACTATGGAGGGAGCCAGGTAGTATTCCTGCTCCACGACAGCCCTATACTTCTCCTTAAAAGCGACCTTGATATTATGGAAGTCGTTTCGCAAAATGAATAAGTCTGTTAACTCGGAATCGCGTGTCAACTCGGAAATCAAGCCATAGACACTTTGCATCTGGCGAGAGAGATGTGAGTCGAAATCCTCCTCTCCTTTAACCAATGCCAGCCCCTCCCGGTAATCGGTGTCCCTCAAACCCTCAAGTGCCTGTTCAACACTTTCCGCTTCGAGAATACTTAACAGCTTGGGAAGATCGAGCAGTCTTACTTCTCTTGCCCTTATCTTTCCCACCGCATAAGCATAACGATTATCCATATGAACTTCACCAGTAGAGTAGAAAATCGATTATGTAAACAGGAGTTTGATAACTTCGTCTTCTGTCTTCTCCCGTAAAGACCTCAATATGTTCTCCCAGGAGTTGCTTATCTCTATCTTTCCCGATCTCAAAATAAATCCGTCAGCAATAAACGCTGGTTCAGAAGATAACTTTAGTTTTCCCTTTTTACCAACTTTCACCAATTCAGCATTTACACTGTTAATCAACTTCTCGTCGATTCTCTTCTTATCATTTTTGCCAACGACTACCAATTCTTCGCCCGTCTGGCAACTCTCCAGCATAATTCTTTTTACCAACTCTCGATAATCTCTGCCGTTCAAATTCCTTATTCTCTTTTCTACCTCCTGGTAAACCTCTCCTAAAATTCTCTGTTTCTCTGCCAGGATGCGCTTGCGTGACTCCAAGGAGGCCAGGGTGACAATTCTTTCACTCACTTTCCGGGCATTCTCTTCCCCTTGCCTGGTGAGCTCCCGCGCCACCTTTTCTGCTTCTCGTCTTCCTTCTTCAACTATTTGGGAAGCTCGGGACTCTGCTTCGTCAATAATCTTTTTTATCTCTTTATCATTATCCTGGATAATCTTTTCAATAATTTTTTCCAGAGGCATAATATTCCCTCAAAAAATTATTGGGGAGCTTTCTATTGTTCACCTGATAATAGTGGTCAACTTCCCAGGCGAATACCTGTAAGGAGAAAGAAAGAAGCCACCAATCCCAAAAGTGCGTATGTTTCTACCAAAGCTCCATAAATCAGTGCTCTCATTTCTGCTCCTGGCTGTTTTGCTGCTACCCCTATTCCAGCAGCACAAACCTTTCCCTGATGAATAGCCGAAATCAGCCCGGAAAAAGCAATGGGCATGCAAGCGCCAAAAATTTGCAGGCCTTGATATAAGCTGATAATAGGAATCTCCCCAACCAGAAGACCCAATTTGATAATAACTAAAAATCCAACCACGAAACCATAAAACCCTTGAGTTCCTGCAAGCGCTACCAGCAAAAACATCCTGCCGAATTTTTCCGGACTTTCGGATAGGACACCGTTTGCCGCCTGACCAGCCAACCCTACGCCTATACTGGAACCGATACCAGCCATAAATACTGCCATTGCTCCGCCAATAATGGCTACTACCAATCCTTCCATCTCTACCCCCTATACTGCCCCGACGAATCGGGGCCTGGAGAATTCGATTCTATCTGATTACTGTATATCTCCTCTCCTCGGCAAAAGGTTTGAATACTTCCCCTCCGCCTTGAAAAAACTTCATAAAAAACTCAAGATACTGTAACCGGGAAGTGTGAACGTATCCCCCAAATGCATTCATTGCCAAATTAAATAGATGTGCCGGGAGAAAGAGAATAATTGCCAGTAGAAGCCCGACATAGGGGATTCCCGAAACGAGAGAGAAAATTTCATTAATTGCAGAAGCCAGAAGACCCGTGGTCAAACCTAATGCGAAGAGCCGCAGGTAAGAAAGCACATCAGCCAACGAATTGCCGGTTACTACCCCGTACCAGCCAAACCAGCACCAGAAGAGTTTAAACAGCACTCCCTTGTTTGTGGTCCACTGATTATAGAATATTGCCAAGCTACTAAGAGAAAATAGCCCCCCGCTGATTATCACCAGAACCGGAATGGGAGGCAGAATTTTGAATAGGTAGATGCCTATAAGGAGAGGAAGGGAAACCTGTATGCCCAGGGCGGGCATCTCTCTAAAGAAAGTATTATGCCAGTCCTTATCCTTTATCTCTCTTAATAATCTTATAGTCACTCCCGTCCATACCTGAATAAATCCCAGAGCTACCGCCAATATCAGGAAAAGAAGCGAATTCTCTACAGGGTCGAAAGCGACGACTGCTCCCTTAACACTTTTCAAGAAATTGAAGCTCTCCGGTAATCTGTCTATAATATTCCCAAACCAACCACCAGTAATCGCTCCCCAAAAAATAGAAGCCAGCCCGCCGTAACCGATTAAACGGAAAAAACGTTTCCCTCCCAGTCCCATCTTCAATTTCTTTAGACCAAGCCAGGAAAGCAAAACCAGGACTATGCCGTATCCCGCATCAGTAAGACAGAGACCGAAGAAGAGCGCAAAGAACGGCGCCAGATAAGGAGTGGGATCGATACTTCCATATTCAGGACGGCCAAAAAGGTCGGTAACAACTTCAAAGGGCTGAACTGCTCTACTATTTTCCAGAACCACAGGCACTTTTTCACCCTTCCGGGGAGGAGAAACCGTTATTTCTATCTCGGGATATTTCTCTTCTAGTGTCTTTTTTACGCGGCCCACTCGATTCTCCTGAATCCATCCAGAAAGGAAAAAAGAGCCACTTGTATGGCCCAAAAAATCTCCCGCTTCTTCTTTCTTCTGCAGATTATAATAGTAGTCGTGAAGAACCATAAGCTGGGGCTTGTAACGCAGAAGAGAGGAGACTTCCCTGTTAAGTTTCTCTTCCTTGTTTTCCGCTTCTTCTATTTCCCTCTCAATCTGGACAAGGAATTCCTCAGGGGAAAGGTTTACCTGAGGCAGGAGAGTTTCGTAAAATTCGTACTTCTTCAGAATAGGGACGATAATATCATTCTCTTCTTTCAAAAAAATAAGCACCATATATACAGAAGTTTTATCTCGTTTAACTTCACACCAGTAGCTCGCTGATGAACTCTTCTCCAGTTCCTGCGAAAACTTTTTATAATTTTTCAAAGGAACGATTCCCGGAACTACTCGAGTTTTCTCTGTATCCACGAGGTCGGACAAGTTTAACAATAAATCTCTCCAGGGAATCAACACGGTCTTCTCCTCGGTAAGTCTTTTCCTTGCCACTTCCGATTCGCGAAATTCCTCTTCTATGTGCTTACACTGGGAGTAGACTTCGTCCAATTTGAAAGTATCTAAAATGTTATCTAACTCAGCTCGCTGGAGAATTAACTTTTCTTGAGTTAACCCTTCTAGAAATGCGGATTTCTCCTGGAAGCTAGCCAGAAACTCGAGGAGGTACCGAACTTTTCCCAATCTATCTTCAACAACCGACTCTTCTTTCCTTTCCCTAAAATAGTCCTGGGTAAGTTCTTTCCTGAGGTCGTTAATCTCCACAACTCCCCACTTATGGAGGAGGGCAAGCACCTTCTCCCGTATCGAATTATGTCCTATTATCTGGATTTTTCTAATTTCAGAAATTGCCATTCTATTTCAGTTGAATTCCTATCTCCTTTAGTATTCGACTGAGTGACTTGTGAACGCGGGGTTTCATTTTCTCTTCCAGATTTCTTATTTCCTCTTTTTCTCTATCGACAATTTTCTTGCTCTCTCTTCGAGCATCCTCTTCCGCTCGCCTGGCCAGCTCTTCCATTCTCTTCTCTGTCTCTTTCCTGGCTTGAGCGATTAGTTCTATTTTTCTCTTCAACGCATTCTGAATTATAGCTTCTGCCTGAAGGTGGGCATCGCTCAGCTTCTTTTGACAATCTTTTTCTACCTGTTTTATTCTCTTAATTGCCAGATTGACCATTTTATTTGACCTAAAATTAAAAAGCCCCCATCCTTCAGAGACTGTTCAATAATTATGAAATTTCTTTGGTAGTCGTAACCTTTAGGTTGCGCCCGGGACAAAAAAATTTAGCTCCCATCAATGGGAGCGCCTACCAAGAATGGAGGCAGCCTGTTCAGAACAGGGAATTGGTAGCTTATGAAATTGGTAAGTTCTATATATCTATAATAAATTATAATAAAACATCATCAAAGTCAAGAAATTTCTTGACATTTTGGCTTATTTTTTAGTATAAAACAGGTACAATTATAGAGGAAAATGGAGAAAACCGGATTGATTCAGCAGACTTTGGTTCTCATAAAGCCCGATGGCTTAAAAAAGTCTCTAACCGGTAATATTCTGACTCGCCTCTCGGAAACAAAGTTGGAGATTGCAGCAGCTAAGATTGTCCGCGTCAGCCGGGAGTTGGCTGAAGCACATTACTGCCACATGAAGGAGAAGCCGTTCTTCGAGGAACTTATCAAATATATCCGGGGAGAACTCCACAAAAGGCGAAAAGTTCTGGCTATGGTCTACCATGGAGAAGGCGCAATAAAAAAAGTCAGACAGATCGCCGGTGCCACCAATCCTGAAGAGGCTGATCCTGTCTCCATAAGGGGTGCTTACGGACGTATCACCACCAGTGGCATCTATGAAAATGTAATCCACACCTCTACCAATGAAGCAGAAGCTGAGAGGGAAATAAAGCTCTGGTTCGAACCGGATGAAATAATATACAAACTGTATCCCGTTGAGGAGGTAACTGTTAAAAACGTTAATAAAAGAATATGGAAGAAGTAATTTGAGTTTTGGGTAGAGACGCCATCCTATTTTGAGGCTGGCGTTTTATCTAAGAGAGGAAAACAATTGGCTAAGAATAAGATTTACATTATTGACGTAACTAATAGAGACGGCGTGCAGACTGCCATGCTCGGTCTGGCCAAGTTAGAGAAGACAATGATCAATCTCTATCTCAATGATATGGGCATCTATCAGAGCGAGTTTGGCTTTCCTGCAACTCGCCACGAGACCAGCTATCTCAATGCCAATCTGGAATTGGCGGAAATGGGAGTGCTCAAACCGATAATCCTTTCCGGTTGGATTAGAGCAATCAAGAAAGACGTGGAAGATGCTACTCGACTAACCAGAATAAAACATCTGAACCTGTCCATCTCCACCTCCGAGCAGATGGTGCGAGGCAAATTCGAAGGTAAGAAAGGCAGGGAAGACATCATTAAAATCATGACTGAAGCCTGCGATAGGGCTAAAGAAAAGGGAATCGAAACTTTTGGCGTCAATGCCGAGGACGCATCGCGCACTGACGATGAATATTTAATCAGGTTCGCCCAGGCGGCAAAGGAACACGGCGCCTGCCGTATCCGCTATTGTGACACCTTAGGATATGATGACCCCTTCAGTATATACCAAAGGGTCAAACTCCTGGCACAAGAAGTCGAATTACCAATAGAACTACACTGCCATAACGACCTGGGAATGGCAGTAGCTTGTTCGGTCGCCGGGGCCAAAGCTGCCATCGATGCTGGAGTAGATGCCTACATCAATACCACTATTAACGGAATGGGAGAAAGGTGTGGAAATGCTGACCTTATCTCTGTAATTTTAGCCCTTAAGAAATCACGGGGCCTGGAAAATAGATACCTTTTGGACGAGAGAGTAGACCTTTCCCATGCCTGGAAAATTGCCAAATATGCTTCATATGCCTTTGGTGTTCCCATTCCTATCAACCAGCCAGCAGTGGGCACAAATGCTTTTGCTCATGAGTCAGGGATACATGCTGATGGCGCATTAAAGGACCGAAGAAATTACGAACTTTATGACTTTGAAGAACTGGGCCGGGGAGAGCCAGAAATAATAGAGACGGGAAGACAGATTACTGCTGGCGAATATAGCGGAATTAAGGGATTCAGAAATGTCTACGGAAAGTTAGAGGTAAAATTTAAGGACGATAAAGAGGCAAGAAAAATCCTGGAACTTGTCCGTTACGCCAATGTCCACACCCAGAAGCCTCTCACCGACGGGGAACTTCGCTTTATAGCCAGATACCCGGAACAGGCGAAGAAGATATTGACAGTTGTGCCCCAGGGATAAAGATCTGTTGAAGGACAAATTTTTCTATTTCTTATTTTTTGCTCTGTCCAGTCTCTGTTTTTGTTCCTCCAGTACTTTAAATACTATGTCCGGCGTATTAGGAACCTTCCTTTTATAAATATCGATTAACCTATCAATCTTATCTAAATTTTCCTTTACCCTCAAAGCGAACTGTTCCCTGTAACTTTCTTCAGAGTAATCTTTATCAAGAACCTCCCTGAAAAGTCTCTTGAGATCCTGATATTTTGGTATTAGACCAGTAGGAGTTTCTACTGCTTCCACTTCCTTATGGACACGTAGCTCCATCCACTTAAGCCATACCTTCTTGTCACACTTGCTATTCAAAAATTTTCCCTGCGCATCTTTAAGAAAATAGTTCACGGAAAAGATAGCGGGGGGTTTCTTTAACTTCTTACCAAAGTTCAGATTATCCTCTACGTACCTGGCAATAGGTATGGAAAGAAAATCCAAATTGGCCATGGGATTATGTATCCTCACTCCTTCTTTACCCAAGGTTGCCGCGGTAGTCTCTGATTCCAGACCCGCGCCTTTGGTTATTATACCATGTACCCAGTCGAATGATTCTTCCACAGGCACCCACGTATCATGGTCCCTGCCTCCGTACACGATTCCTTCTATGGTAACTCCTTTCGGATTGTCTATTTCTGCATCCATGTTCCTAAGAAGCTTCAGTTCAACAGTAAACCGGGCATTGGGATGTGATGGCGATATCTCGCGACCTTTAGCATCTTTTTTACCCGGTCTCCATTCTCCTGAATAATTAATTCCCCGTGGGGGAACTTTTCCGTCCTTACCAATCCAGTAAGTGTAACCTTCTTCAGTAACCAGAACATTGGAGAATATTATCTGTCCCGGACTGTTCAGTGCTCCCCATAATAC
The DNA here is from genome assembly GCA_011773355.1 of bacterium. Classification (GTDB taxonomy): domain Bacteria; phylum UBA6262; class WVXT01; order WVXT01; family WVXT01; genus WVXT01. The sequence continues at coordinate 41,533 of WVXT01000002.1, read as the reverse complement.
AGGGTCATCTACCGAATTCACGTCCCGGATTATGCCAAAAATTCCTTTTTCCACATTGACTGCGCGAACCATACCCTCTTTATTTCTGAGATAAGCTATGTCATCTCCCACTACCGTCTCATTCTCCAACAATGCAGTAGCCGTTTTCCCACAAAGAGAAGGAAAAGCGCCAGTAAAGTAAGTAACCCTGTCATTGGGCCCGTGCACTCCCATAATAAACATATGTTCTGTCAACCAGCCTTCCTTTGATGCCAAACTTATCCCCAGGCGCATAGCCAGCTTTTTTAGTCCTATTGTGTTGCCCCCATATTGGGTATTCATACTATATACGATGTCTTCTTCAGTATCAATATATATCCTGCGTTTTTCTATATTCTTACTCACACTATTTTCCAGTTCACCTTCTGAATGGATGAACTTAAAGAACCTGTCAGAAGGCCCCAATCTAACGAATTCTTCATAGCCTCCTCTGTAGAGTAACTGCTCACTGTGACCAACATATGGCGAATCGGTAAGCTGGACACAAGGTATGGAAAACTCAGAACCAGTAGGACCCAGACAGAAGAAAAGCACGTATAACTTATGCCCTCTCATAATATCTTTGAGAATAGCGTTAATCTCCTTAAGCCCTTTCTGTTTATCGATTAGATTCAAATTTGGACCTAAATCGCCACCCTTGGATAAAAGGAATTTAGTGTTCTTCTTGTCTCTTGCCTGGTCATGATATCCATCAAAGTGAACAGTATGTCCAGGCGTCGCCAGCATCTTCTCTTCGCCAGTTCTTATTGCTTCCTGTTCGATATATATTCTATCTTCCGCTGAGTCAGTGCAGACAAAAACAGTATCAGGATTACATAGTTCTATATACTTGGCAACAAATTGCAGAAGTTTGGAATTGTTTATCCTGGTAATCTTGCCAAAATCCTTTTCACTCAATCTAGTTTTGAATAAGTTTGTTATGTCCATAGGAATTATGATTATCGGGGCACCCTTACCACATCAGCTCGCTGGAACCCTTCGCCTTCCAGAATCGTAGCGATAGCGTACTTCTTTTCTATTTTTATTATTTTTATCTTCCCTGCGTAAGTCTCTTCGGCGCCCAGGCTGATTCCTGTATCAGGGTCGATCAACTCCTCGCCCATTGTGTAAACCTCAAAGACCTCTCCCTTTCTGACCCCGGCATCTCCTCCCACGTTAATATAGACTTCACCATCACTCACCTTGACTATCTTGGCTTGCCAGGTAACTGTTTCCATTTTCTCCACAATTGCATTTACAATCTCATCTATACATCCGCGAGTTGCCTTGCCCAAAGGAGTCTTGGTAGAGAATCCTCCACCAAGGATGTTGCCCGTCTTGAGAACGCCAGCCAGGACTACGCCCACAGACCTTGCCTTGGCCTCTTTGGTTGTGGCTTCCAGAATTACTCCCGTTATTGCATCGTACATACGGATATCGCAAGCAACATAAGCACTGGTCGTAGTGAGGCCAGCTCCGGCTTTCTTTTTCAGAAGAACTCCACCCACTCCTCCACGGCTGACTTTCTCTTCAAACTCAGTAACTGCTCCCCTTACCAGAACCTGAGCACCCAATATCTCACCAATTTTTGCTGCTGTCTCTTTTCGCACTCTTCCTTCTTCTGCGAGGTCCTGCTCCTTGATTATATCGCGGATGGCCTTTCTTTCCACAACAACGAACTCTCCAGTCTCATATAAGGCGGTAGTAAGCATCTCCGCCATCCCTGAACCAATCTTCCTGTGAGCACGCGGGACCTTCACTTCAAAATCGATAACCGCAATTCTCTTTTTCGGACCCTTGTACTTTTCCGCATAAGGCCTCACCCCGGTCTGAGCACATCCCAGAAGGAAAATAAGCAATAAAATTATAGCTTCCTGCAAAAACTTTCTCGCCATATCCCTTCCTCCTCTTCTGTCTATGGTTGTCTAAACCATACCATCTATTCAGAAAGCTTCTTCAGAATTTGGGTAGCTATCTCTTCTAATCTCTTTTTGTTTTCTGCTTTGGCCCTATCCCTAATACGCTCCACGGCTGAATCTCTCCACTCCATGTACTCTGTCCTGGAGAGGTCAACTAACTGGTAGCAGTTATACAAATACTCCACCCCTTCAGCGGTCGGCCTTTCTACTTTTTCGTAATAGGTTTCTTTTGGTTTTATACCGTGCATCTGATAGATTTCCATAATTACCCCTACGGTCTCGGTGGAAAACTCGCTTAATTCGGCATCACTAATACTCAATTCACGGACAGCATCACTGAACTCTGCCCCAACCCTGTTCTCTATCCCGGCGATAATATTCTTGATTACTTCTCCCCTGGCCCGACGGAGAGCCAGGGAGAAGTCGGCTACTCCATCCACCCCCCCACTAAAAGAAAACATCTCCTCTCCAATAGATACTGGTGTCGCTATCCAATCTGGCCTAAACTCCCGGCTCCTTTCAACTATTCTTTCCTCGCCAATTATCACGGGAGGTTTCTTGGGGCCAGCGCATCCTCCAATCAAAATTTGAACCAAAAACAGAACCAAACAACAAAAAATTAATCTTCTCATCCGTCCTCCTTTGACCTCTATTCTGAATACGAAATGACTACATTAACGCCACCTGTTTCATTCTCCACCAAGCTAACAGTGTAATCTTTGCCTTCTTTGGAGAAAAAGAGCTGCCCAATCTCAGCACCTGGCCAATAATCGGCCTTCACCAACCCGTATCCTTTACTCTCCATTTCTTTTAAATAAAAAGGCACGACTGCATCCATGGAATCAGAGGTAGTAAAATTAAGGGTCGATACACTATCCTGGCTAGAGGTGTTAACTTCCCTCGCTCCTATGTATAAAGGAATCCCGTTCACATCTTTTCTGCTTTCTATTCTCACAGTGGGTAACTCCCTTCCCTTTCGCCTCCCGGGAAGTTTTCTCTTTATCCACACACTATCCTTTTCTTTTATAATCTTATCGGTCAGAATAGAAAAACGGTCCACAAGCCAACGTTTTACAGGAAATCTCTTGGCCACGAGATACCAGCCAGCAAAGAATAGAACGATTAGAATAGAAAAGATCTTTACCATAAAATTTATCTTTTTCCTTAAAGAACCCCTGGCCTTCCGGGGAATTTCGAATTCTCTTTCCTCTAGAAACTTCTCCTGGAGAGTCTCTTTCTCCTCTTGCTTCTTTTCTTCTTTCTTCTCTTCTTTCTTCTCCCTTTCCTTTTCCATCTCGGAAATCTTGGATAGAACTTCGTCCACAACAGGGTGAGATAATTCTATTTCTTTCTTTTTGGATTTGTCATCACCCTTTGGTTCTTCTTCGACCATTTGCAACCTCCCAGAACATTATCGGCTTTTCAACAGTTCTACTATCCTTTCCAGATCTTCCAGGGAATAGTATTCGATTTCTATCTTACCCTGAACTTTGCCACCCGCTTGCGCAGAAAACCTGCCAGCACCAGTATACTTAATCCTCACTTTCGTTCCCAGAATTCTCTGGAGTTCTTCCTCCAGTTCAATGACCTCGGGACTCTTCTCTTTCCCGGCGATTCCTTTTTTTGCAGGGGCCGGTTTGACTCTCAATTTATCTATAATATCTTCTGTTTCACGTACTGTCAACTTCTCCTTGAGTATCTTCCGGGCCAGGTCTATTCGTTTCTTCTCCCCTGGTATGGATAGTAGCACCCGGGCATGTCCGGCAGATATGAGTTTACTGGAAACGAACTCTTTGATCTCTTCAGGTAAGTTGATAAGTCTCAAAATATTGGCAACCGTTGACCTGGTTTTTCCCAAATGGTCGGCTAATTCTTGCTGGGTCAGATTAAACTCCTTCATCAACCTCTGGAAAGCTTGCGCTTCTTCTATGGGATTCAAATTCTCTCTTTGGATATTCTCAATTAGAGATATCTCGAACATCTCCCGATCAGTAACTCTTCTAACCACTGCTGGAATCTCTTTCAACTCCGCCATTTTGGCTGCACACCAGCGCCTCTCTCCGGCCACCAGTTGGTAGTCTTCTCCTGTGGGAGAAACAATTATTGGTTGAACCACACCCTCTCTCTTTATGGAATTGGCTAACTCCCTTAACTTTTCCTGGTCGAATTGCATCCTTGACTGATATTTATTAGGTCTTATCTTATCAATATCAATACTCACAACCTCCACGGGAGATACCCGGGATACCTTCGGAATTAACGCTTCTATACCCTTGCCCAGTGCTTTACGCATTCCCATTACCTCCCAAAACTTAACTCTCTACTTCCTCTTTTATTTCCACCCCGTTTCTCTTCAGGAACTCTCGAGTCAATGAAAGGTATGCCTGTGCACCTTTAGAATCTTTACTATATAACATAACAGGCTTCCCAAAACCTGGAGCCTCGGCCAAGCGCACATTTCTGGGAATTTTTGTCTCATAGACTGCCTGTTTAAAGAACTTACTTACTTCCTCAACTACCTGGGAAGAGAGATTGACTCGGCCATCAAACATAGTTAAAAGAACCCCTTCGATATCCAATCTGGGATTCAAATTTTCTCTTACCAGCTTTAATGTATTCATTAGTTGGCCCAAACCTTCCAGAGCATAATATTCACACTGGATAGGAATAATTACCGAGTGCGCTGCGGTGAGTGAGTTAACCGTGAGAAGTCCCAGAGAGGGTGGACAATCGAGGAGAATATACTTGTAGAGATTACTCAATCCATTGAGTGCTTTCCTTAGCCTGGTCTCCCGGGAGATAAGTCCCACCAGTTCCACTTCTGCTCCAATCAAATCTACATTTGCTGGAATCAAATCGAGCCAGTCAATCTCAGTGGAGACGAGAATATTTTCAACGGGGGATTTTTCCAAAAGCACCTCATAGATGGTATGTTTAACCTTCTCCTTTTCTATTCCCAGGCCACTTGTAGCATTAGACTGAGAATCCATATCGATAAGCAGTGTCTCCTGGCCATAATGCGCCAGGCAACTGGAGAGGTTAATAGCGGTTGTGGTCTTACCAACCCCTCCCTTCTGGTTTGCAATTGCCACAATCTTTGCCATAAGATACACCTGTTACCAATGTCATTGTGAGTCCCGATTGCGAATCGGGAAAATCCCGATCTTTTGATCGGGACGATGAATCGGGGCTTGGGTCGTGCCGCACGCTTAGCTTGCGGGGCGCTCTAGCAATGACCGAAAGCTATCGTTCACAAAATATTAGCAAAAAAATCAAAAATATACAATAACAAAAAATTTATGAAATCGGCCTTTTAACTACCACTCCCGGCCTGCGTGGATAGTCGTCTGGCGTCCTCTCCACCTTATCCACAACTACCAGAGTTCTTTCTAATTCTCTTTCTCTCAGAATTAGTTTATAAGGAATGACCTTGTTTACTCTTCCGCCCAGAATTTCTATCGCCTTAGCCGCTTTCTGGATTTCACCTGTAACCTGCCGGCCCTTTTGGGAAATGAAGGTCCCTCCAATCTTAACAAAGGGTAGACAGTATTCAGCGAGAACAGCTAAGTCACTAACTGCCCTGGATACCGCTAAATCATACTTCTCCCTGTAATCCCCATTCCTTCCGTATTCTTCGGCTCTTCCATGAATTACCTCTACACTACTTTTAAAACCCAGCTTACGGGAGACGTAACCCATGAATTCTACCTTTTTTCTTGTCGCCTCAAGCAAAGTCAAGCCGAATCTCGGCTGATAAATCTTTAGCGGTATCCCCGGAAATCCTGCTCCCGAACCTACATCTATGATTTTTCTTATCCTTTGATAATTTTTAGATGGAACTCCCAGGAAGCAGGAAAGAGAATCTATAAAATGTTTAACCAGAATCTCTTCCTCATCATTTATGGCAGTGAGATTAAACTTTCTATTCCATTCCTTTAGTGCCTGCAAAAATAGGAGGAACTTTTCTATCTGGTCACCAGCGAGCTCTAAGCCCGCCTGGTTAGCTCTTCTCTGAAACAAGGTAGCCAACCCATCCATAAGCTTATCGCGGCTCCCAGAGCCTCTTCCACAGTGTTTTCGCTTTTCTTTTCTTAATTAATTTATAAATCTCTGCCAGTCTAGCTCTGGTAGATTCCTCCCCTTTCTTTACACAATCATGTAACTTGTCAAAATTTACCCAGTGAATATTACCCACCCCGGGCTTTATCACCAGATCCGCCTTTGTTAACCGGAATTTATTAAGAAATAATCCGGAAATATAGCTAGTTCTGAGAATAACGTCCAGCCCTGTTTTCATCTCCTGCGGGCTATTGCGGGGGAAAGAACCCTGCACATCTACGCCCACCACTAAATCGGCACCTAAATTAGAAGCAACCTCTACTGGTACGAGGTTCACCGCGCCTCCATCGACCAATCTCCTGCCTCTCCATTTCAAGGGTGGGAAGAGACCGGGAATGGTGACGCTTGCCCGAACCGCCTCTCTCAAAGGTCCCCGGGTAAAAGAGAGCTCTCCATTTGAAGTAAGGTCAGTGCTGACACAACCAAAAGGAATCTCTAGATCTTCTATATTCCTGTCTGGCAGAAGACTATTCACTATTGCTTCTATCCTCTTTTCACTAACCAGGGCAAGCTTTACCAAACTGAGGTTATAAATCAACTTCCACTTGGCATAGGAGACAATCTTCTTAATGCGTGTTGAGCCTTCTTCTCCTAACTCATCCTGTAAAAATTCGAGCCTGGCTCGTTTGTACTCCTTGCTGTCCAGAAATTCTATCACCTTCTTTTCAATAGAAGAAGCACTATATCCACAAGCATAAAGCGCCCCAATCAGGGCTCCTGAGCTGGTGCCAGCAATAACATCTACGGATATTCCTTCCCCCTCCAGAACCTTCAACACCCCTATGTGCGCCAGCCCCCTTGCTCCTCCGCCCCCCAGGGCCAAACCAAACCTCAATTTTCGCATAGGTTTTCCTTATACAATATGAGAGCGCTCAAAAATGTTTCACGTGAAACAATTTTCTACCAAAAAGGGGGCCAAAAGGGCCTCAAAAAGGGGACAGGTCCCTCTTTTTGCTTCCTTTTTCAAACCTCAATTTTCGCATAGACTTTGCTTATACGAAACGAGGGCTCCCTAAATTGTTTCACGTGAAACAATTTCTCCTTCCTTTGAATACTCAAAAAGGGGGCTAAAGATAGGGCTTACCCCTCTTTCGTCCCATTCTTTCCCTTTTTGCCATCAATAAGGATAAAATATAAAGAAAAGCAAGGAGAAAATTCCCAGGACCCACAATCCCGGATGGACTTCCCTTGCTCTCCCGGAGACTATTTTGAAAAATGGGTAGAGAACGAAACCCCCGGTCATGCCAATCCCTATATTATAGGTAAAGCTCATTAAAACAACTACGGCAAAAGCGGGAATGACTTCTGTATAATCGGCAAAATTAATCTTGGTTACGGGGCTTAGCATGAGAAGGCCCACAATGATAAGAGCTGGGCCATACGCCTGGGAAGGCACTGCTGTAAAGAAGGGAGCAAAGAATAGAGCGATTAGAAATAGAACTGCCACTACCACAGAAGTCAGCCCTGTCCTTCCTCCTTCTTCAATCCCGGCAGCAGATTCTATATACGTGCCGGTCGTACTTGTCCCCACCAAAGCGCCGAACATAGTTGCCAGACTATCGGCCAGCATCGGTTTCTCAATCTGTGGCAGATTACCCCTCTCATCAAGAAATCCCGCGCGAGCAGAACAACCGATAAGAGTCCCTATAGTATCCACAAAATCTAATACAAATAGGGTCAGAATTACAGAAAAGAACCCCCAGGTAAGTGCTCCCCGGATGTCCAGTTTCAGAAATAGCGGGCCAAGACTGGGAGGTAAACTAACCCATCTTTCCGGAACTTTTGCCACACCCACCAGGAATGCAAGGAACGTAGCCCCTAAAATCCCGATCAGGATGGAACCTTTTACTCTTCTTACCATCAAAATCCCTATAAGAATAAAGGCAAATATGGCCACTAACGCGGCCGGGCTAGTAAGGTTACCCACCTTTACCGGGGCTCCCGGGACTCCCAGACTGACTATTCCTGCCTCATTTAGTCCGATAAACGTTATGAATAAACCGATACCCACGGCAAAACTGTATTTGAGGCTTAACGGAATTGCTTCAGCCAGCCATTTTCTCAGTCCTGCAAGGGTCAAAATAGTGAACAGCACTCCGCCAATGAAGACTGCTCCCAGCGCCGTCTGCCAGCTATACCCCAGAACATTAACCACAGTAAAGGCTATAAAGGCATTTTCTCCCATATAAGGAGCCATGGCAAACGGCCTTTTTGCATAAATGCCCATAATTAATGTCCCAAAGCATGCCGCAAGTATCGTAGCCACCATAGAGGGTCCCCTGGGAATGCCAGCAGCTGCCAGAATGGCAGGATTCACCACAATGATATAGGCCATAGTCATAAATGTAACTATTCCTGCCACCACTTCAGTCTTCACATTAGTCTTCTGTTGCTCCAGTTTAAAGAAGACCTGCAAAAACCTTTTCATTTCCCCTTTCCTCCTTATGAAGATTCGACTTCAATTAACTAGAAATCGATAACCACCCCCTTCCTTATTTTAATATCCCGACTAATCAGGACATTTGAGAGACAGTTTGACAAGAGCTCTGGTAATTTTAGCCAAAAAATGAGGACGTCTAATCCTCACTGAGCCAACCAAATCCCGAGTATATCTCTTCAAGAGACGAACAAACTCTCTGTTAATGTTTAAGAACTCCGATTTCGGTTTTCCACAATCTTGCCAGCTCGACTCCGGCCCTGAACATAAATTCCTTTCCCCTGAGCCACGTTTTAACCGAACCCACTTCTATTACTTTTCCTCCTCTTTCTTCCACTTTGTTCCTTAAAATATCGATAGCGCGGCGATATCCCACTCCCCTGGAAGTAACAAATATAATTACCTTTTTACCCATAAGATTACAAGTCTGGAGAAATGTGTTAATGGCAGGAGTGGGACCATATGACCAAACAGGTGTGCCCAGTAGGATTAGGTCATATTTGCTCAGGTCAAGACTTGAAGGAGCCACTTCTGTTTTTGAACCAAGGTGGGCGTCTCGCACCCCTCTGAGAAAACCGAAAGGCCCCTTTCTGTTTTTTAGGTCTCTTATTTCCACCAGGTCTCCTCCCAGTTCCTGTCGAAGTTTCTCCGCCAAAAATCTTGTTTTGCCTGTCCGGGAATAGTAAAGAATCAAGTTTTTCATTCTGAACTAATCCAGGGACTCTCCTTCCACCACTCTCCACACGCCATCATTCTCTTTTATTAGAGAAAGCTTGAGAAATTCTCTGCCTTTGAGGTAGCCAAATTCTTGGTGGGAAGCCTCAATGACAAGGAATAGATAGAGACCGCATCTCTTACCCTGGAACTCCTTCCTCTTTCTCAAAATATCAATTCTGAAATTACCAAAACCTTTCAGAAAATCTGTTACTTTAGCCTTTAGACCATGGTAATCGTTCCCATATCCATCTTTATAATCCCGGGAAACGTAATCAAAAGCCTCCTCGAACTTATTCTCTTCTATCAATTCTGTTGCTTCCTTAATGGTTCTGTTGATCAACCAGCGATCTTTGATGAATGAATCGTAGACAATAAAAAGAATGAGAAGGACGATAAGGAGCCCAATGACTTTCTTCATTCTACTCTGACCCGTTTCTTCTTTTTCTCTATTTACCTATGCAGAATCTGGAAAAGATTCTACCTAAAATATCTTCGGTGGCAGTCTCCCCCACAATTTCTCCCAGCGCCTCCAGCGCCCGGCGTAAATCGAGGGCGATAAATTCTTCCGACTCACCTCGTCTGCAAGCTTCTACGCTTTCCCTCAAAGATTCTTCAGCTTTTACCAGTCCATCCTGATGCCTGACGTTTGTAACCATAACAGCATCAGAAATTTTCACTTCTCCCTTAATGAATAGACGATAGATCAGCTCCTGCAAATCTTTTATCCTTATCTTTTTGGTCGCTGATACTTTGATCAAAGGCGGGCTTATCAAAATAGAGGGATTGCCTAAACTATTATGTGCTGGGTTAGCCGGGTTAACTGATAGCGGTTCTGTTTCTCCCTCGAGTAGATTAAGGCAAGATGCCCATAGTTCTCTTATTTCTCTCTCAGATACTGCCTGGGGGAGGTCACATTTATTGGCCACCAGTATTGTTTTCCTACCCATCAGGTTTTCTGCTATCCGACGGTCCTCTTCACTTAATGGTACCGATAAATCGATTACAAAGAGCACAAGGTCTGCAAGTCGAATAGACCTTCTCGTCCGTTCTATCCCTGCCATTTCAATTTCGTCTCGGGCATGTCTAATTCCCGCAGTATCCATAATCTTCATAGGAATGCCGAGGATATTTACCATATCTTCAACCACATCCCTGGTCGTTCCCGGAACAGAAGTTACGATTGCTTTGTCCTGTTCAATAAGCACATTCAGTAGAGAAGACTTTCCCACGTTAGGCTTCCCCACTATGGCTGTGTGCAAACCCTCGCGTAAGATTCTTCCCGATTGCGCCGACTTCAGAAGTTCTTTTAACTCCTGCGAGAGCTTCTCCATCTTTTTCACTAATTCTTCCCGGGAAAGTTGGGGAATCTCCTCTTCAGAATAGTCCAGGGAAGCTTCAATATGTGCCAGAAGGTCGATTATCTGTTCACGAATTCTGTTCACCGCTTTTGAGAGGTGTCCTTCCAGCTGGTTGAGTGCACAATCCAGAGCAGCGTCAGTTTGAGACCTGATTATATCACAGACTGCCTCAGCCTGGACAAGGTCTATTCTGCCATTGAGAAAAGCTCTCAGTGTAAACTCTCCCGGGTCTGCTAACCGGGCACCTTCCTTTAAACATAACTCCAAAACCTTGCGCAGGGGAACTATCCCCCCGTGGCAAGAAATCTCTACCACGTCTTCCCGGGTATAAGTATACGGCGCACGCATCACGCTGAGGAGGACTTCGTCTACCAATTTTTCTTTGTCGTAGATGTGTCCATAGTGGATGCTAAACGTGTCTGCCCTGGCCAAATTCTTTTCCCTTTTGGGAATGAACATCCTGGTCGCAATGGAAATAGCTTCTCTTCCGCTCAAGCGCACAATGCCAAACCCGCCCTCTCCCATTGGCGTGGAGATAGCAGCAATCGTATCCTCTGTATCAATCTTCAAAGTGAACCTCTCTACTATTTCTTCTTCGGAGACACCACCACTCGCCTGAAATTGCCTTCTCCTTTCGAGGTAGTCTCCACTTCCTTATCGTTCTTCAATGCAAGATGGATTACTCTGCGCTCAGCGGGATTCATTGGTTCCAACTCCCGGGGCCTGCCCTTATTCTTCACTTCATCAGCCACTTCCCTGGCCATCTTCACCAATGCTTTCTCCCGACGCTGGCGATAACTTTCACTATCAACAATCACCCTTGTTCTTGTCTTTTCGTCTCTATTCACAATTAGATTCACAATTAGCTGCAGAGCATTTAGAGTCTGGCCTTTCTTCCCGATTAGAATTGCCCCATTTTCACTTTTGATGTCTGCCACTACTCTCCCGCCTTCCAGGGATGTAGTCACTTCTGCTTCCATTCCCATTAATTTTAGGAGTTCGTCTAATTCTTCCTTTACTTTTTTCTGAGCAGAAACAAGATTGACACCGGAAGGTTTCTCCCCAACCGCTTCTCTTTCTTCCTCAGCTGCCAAACCTTTCAAGGGTCTGACTATCAGTTTGATTTTGGCCGGGCTTGCCCCCATGAGACCAAATAATCCCGCCTTGCCTTCATCGAGAATCTTTACTTCCACGTCGTTGCGGGAAAGGCCAAGCTCTCTTAATCCTTTCTCAATTGCTTCCTCGACATCCTTCCCACTAAATTCTTTCTCTTCCATTGAAAATCTCCTATAAAAAACTTTAAGAGTTCATTCGTTGTATTCCACATCATCTCCCCTGTGGAAAGAGGATCTAGGCGAGAGATAACATTTACGCCTTAACTTTCGACTTCCTCTTCATAATCAACTGCATACTCAAGGTAAGAATATTATTCATTAACCAGTAAAGCACCAAACCAGAAGGGAAATTGAGGAAAATAACCGTAAAGAAAACAGGCATAAACATCATCATTTTAGACTGGGCAGGGTCGCCAGTGGCAGTCAACTTCTGTTGCAAAAACATTGTAGCTCCCATCAAGATGGGTAAAACATAGATAGGATCCCTCATAGATAGGTCTTTTATCCAGAATATGAAAGGCGAATGGCGCAGCTCAACTGCATTTCTAAGCATGGTGAACAGTGCCCAGAATATAGGAATCTGTAAAATCATCGGCAGACAACCACCAAAAGGATTCATTTTCCGGGAACGATAAAGATTCATCATTTCCACATTAAGTCTTTTGGGATCATTTTTATATTTCAACTTCAATTCATTTATCTTCGGCTGAAGACTCTTCATTGCCTCCATCGACTTGAAACTTTTCCTGGTCAACGGAAATGTGAACACCTGCAATATACAAGTTAAAATAATTATAGAGAAGCCATAGTTGTAAGTCACTTTGTAAAAGAAGTTCAAAATAGATAGAAAGATTATGCTTAAGAACCCGAAAAGTCCAAAGTCGAGAGTGCGCTCCAGATCAATATTTAACTTTTTTAAATATCTAAAATCTTTGGGCCCAACCAATAGGTCAATTTTGTAACTCTTAATCTGGTCGGGCGGTAAAATAGAGGAGGGAGCAATCAGACTAACAACAGGAGTATGCTTATCGAAACTTTCCACTCTACCCGTAGAAAAATCTCCCCTCCTGTTAATAAATGCAGCAAGGAAGTATCGGTTGGTTACACCTATCCAGTCTATCTTACCCGTATAAATACTTGGTTTCAATTTTTTGCTGACCATCCCGTCAATCTTTCCCTGTGTTTTCATCATTTTCGTATTCTCTTTTAGTAAAGCTTCGTCCGTGCCCAACCCCGCTTGCCATAACAGAGTCAGATTCCCTATCTGTTTAGGAAATTGGGACTGGTTATGAATTCTCACTTCCAGACCCTGAAGATAACCCTCGTAGGAGAACCTGTATATCTTGGAGAGAAGAAGCCCCTCGCCCAATCGATAATTGAACAGAACTTCTCCTTCCTCACCTTCTTCCAATACGCGTTCCTCCTTCTCTGTTTGGAAATGGGCCTGGGAAAGCCCGGGGAAGCCCTCTATCTCCAAATCGAGAGGCAAGATCCCCTGACTACGAAAGCTCTCCAGAACGAGGTCGACCTTATTTTCTTTCTCCTTGATAGACCATTCCAGCACCCTTGCTCCCTGGGTGGTGAGGACAATTCTGGAAGTGTCGGTGATTACTACTACTCGTTTAGCCTCTTTCTCAAGTTGCAGAGCTCGAGGAGAAACTCTTTCTTCCCGCTCAATCTCTTCCACTCTCTCTTCTATTTCCGGAACAGGAGCGACTTTTTTCTCCACGGGAGGAGTGCGCCGGGTAGGAAAAAATCTTGACCAAAACAGAAGAATTATCATGGAAACCACTACAGCAATTATCGTTCTCTTCTCCATGCGATTGCCTTTCTAAACTAAAATGAAATTTATTTTACAGGGTCGTAGCCTCCAGGATGTAAGGGATGACATTTCAAAAGTCTGTTTATGCCCAGGAATGTCCCCTTTACTATTCCATATTTCTTGAGAGCTTGAATTGTATACTCCGAACAGGTAGGATAGAAACGGCACACTCTAGGAAAAAGAAATGAAATTTTCTGATAAAATCTGAGCATCATTACAACTATATTTACTACCATACTCCTCAATCCCTCACTATTCTCGCTCTTCCCCAGAGATTCAGAATTCTTTTTTCCATCTCAAAGTAATCGACTAACTCCTTAGCCGAAGGGCGGGCAATCAAGATTATCTCCATCTTATTTTTCAGGCGCCACTGCTGGAGACGAAATACTTCCCGCATCCAGCGTTTAATGCGATTGCGAATTACCGCCTTGCCAATCCGCCTGTCTACGGAAAGCCCCATTCTGGGTAACCGACTCTCTGCCCCTTGAGTCCCTTTTCTCGACGACGAAACAAGCCGATTTACCTCTCCACACTTCTCCAGAACATACATAACTAAATACCTATCGGCGTAGGATTTGCCTTTCTTCATAATTTTTCTAAATTCTGCCTCGCGTTTTATTCTTTGCTTTCTCTCCAGGGCGAATTTTTTCATACCCAAAGAATCTTCTTCCCTCAAGGAGATAACTTTCTTCTCCTCTTTTTCCTTTTTCCCCGCAAAATTCTCCGGCCACTTTTTGTGGACATCCTTTTTTTGAAACCGTGAATCCTTTTCCTTCTTCTAACTTTCGGTTGGTAAGTCCTTTTCATTATTCTCACACCAATCTCAATTTTTTTAAATTGTATCTTTTATTTCTTCTCTTGTCAAGGACTGGTTCGAGGTGTAAAATAATTTTCTGTTAAAAAAAATGTTGACAGGGTTTGAGAAGAATAATATAATATTTTGGAAATTTTTTTCTACATTAGGCAAGGGCTATCAAAGCTCTATCCTTTTTCCCCATTACTACCTGACGTTTATCCCCAACCCCTGGATAGATGACAGGCAGTATCAGTTCCCTTACCAAAAGAAATTTAATAAATTCTGAATTATAGATATCTCAAACCAAAAATCGAATTGCTTTTTTCTAATTATGCACACCTGTGAACAACCTGTTAGTAACTTTCCTCAAATCAGTGGAAAAGGGGGACAACAATGGTACCGTCCGCAGAGCAATTATGGGACGAAATTCTAAATAAACTCAAGGAAGAAATGCCTAAAGATAGTTACGAACTTTGGTTTAAGCCCACAAGAGCAGTATCTTTTGAAGACAATCTCCTGAACGTTCGTGTGCCCAATAGGTTCTTTTGTAAATATTTACAAGAGAGGCACAAAGGGAAAATCGAAGAATTGCTAAAAACAACTACTACTTCAGCGGCGCAAATAATTTTTACCATTGACCCCCAATCTCAGGTGCAGGAAAAGGAAAGAAAAGAGGAGGAAATTGAGCCTACCTCGCTTGCTGCAGATGAGACTACCTTCACCACAATGGAATTCAATCCCAAGTACACCTTTGAGAATTTTGTGGTTGGTCCTTCTAATCGTTTCGCTCACGCAACTGCTGAAGCGGTAGCCAATGACCCCGGGAAAGCGTATAACCCCTTATTTATATATGGTGGGGTGGGGCTGGGGAAAACGCATCTATTGCAGGCTATTGGACACCATAATAAGAAAAAGAATCCCCGCCTCTCCGTACTCTACATCACATCGGAAAGATTTACCAATGAACTTATTGAATCGATCCGAAATGACAGGATGATAGAATTTCGCAACAAATATCGCAATCTGGATGTTCTGATGATTGACGACATCCAATTCCTGGCCGGTAAAGAAAGCACGCAAGAAGAATTTTTCCATATTTTCAATACCCTTTATGAAGCTCACAAACAGATTGTTATTTCCTCTGATTCCACTCCCAAAGAAATACCCACTATCGAGGAAAGGCTGCGCTCCCGGTTCCAATGGGGTGTAATTGCCGATATCCAGCCGCCTGATATAGAGACCAGAATTGCCATCTTGAGAAAAAAAGCAGGGGCGGAAAACATCTTTATTCCCGACGATGTAGTTCTGTTTCTCGCCAGCCAAATAAAGTCCAACATTAGAGAGCTGGAAGGGTGTCTAATCAGAATTGTCGCATTCTCCTCATTGACCGGAAGTGAAGTTACTGTAGACCGCTCTAAAGAAATCTTAAAGGATATAATTACCAAAGAGGAAATTGCCGTTCCTATAACCATAGAGCTAATTCAAAACGTAGTGAGTAAACATTTTCATCTGGATGTTAAGGAGATGAAAAGCAAAAGGAGAACGGATGCCGTCGCTTTTCCCAGGCAGGTGGCGATGTATCTGGCCAGAACATTAACTGAATACTCCACGACGGAGATAGGGGGAGAATTTGGTGGCAGGGACCACACAACCGTGATGTATGCTTGTGAAAAGATTAAGATGAAACTTGCCGGTGACCCTTTCTTCACTGCTCTCATAAATAGAATAACCCAAGAAATAAAGACGGGAGCATAAAAGGACAATCCCTGGATAATATGTTAATCGATTGTGAATAAACCAAAGGTACGGTGAATAAATTTTTAAAAATTTGTTTTTTGTGGATTATCTTAGAATTTTATAATTGTTATTCACATCATATTCTTCTTTAAGAATTTTTTCGAAACAGAACTCACATCTGGATTTTTTTTATTCTTTTAATCTTATTAACATATTAACAACCTATACTAGTATCTACTACTAGTTTTAAAAATATTTAGAGGAGGAAGATAATGGAGATTAGTTGCAACCGCGGAGAATTACTCGCGGGGATACAAACGGTGCAAACGGTCGTAGGAACTAAAAGTACTCTCCCTGTACTGGCGAATGTTCTATTGGAAGCTAAGGGAAAGAAAATGGATATGACTGCTACAGACTTAGAAGTGGGAGTAAGATGTTCAATAAATGTAGAAGTTTCCCGGCCGGGGGCGATAACTCTGCCAGCAAAGACTCTCTCCGAGGTGGTGCGAGAATTACCATCTGAGGAGGTTAACATCGGAGTTGACGAAAAGAATCGGGTTAAGATTAATAGCGGGCAAGCAATTTTCAATCTGATGGGGTTGCCTAAAGAGGATTATCCGGTGCTACCAAAATTCAAAACTGACGGGGAATTCTCTATCGATCGGGACGTGTTGAGCGACATGATTAAGAAGACCATCTTTTCGGTTTCCCAGGATGAGACGCGGTATGTTCTTTGCGGGATATATTTCCGGGTAGAAAAGGGAAAGCTTACAATGGTTTCTACGGATGGCCGGCGATTGTCTTATATCTCTAAGGATATAGGAATCGAGAAGAAAAAGGAAGCTAAAATAATCATTCCCACAAAGGCGGTTAACGAACTTAATAGAATTCTGACGCAAATTGCCACAAGGGAAGAAGAGGAAAAAGAAAGCAAAGTGAAAATAAGTATTGAGGAGAACCAAGTAGGGTTTATGGTGGACGATACCATTCTGATTTCAAGATTAATTGAAGGCCATTTCCCCAATTACGAACAGGTCATTCCCAGAAGCAGTGAGATTAAGCTCAAAATAAACACTGAAGAACTGCTACAGGCAACCAGGAGAGTTGCCCTTTTGACTACGGAAAAGTCTAGCTCAATCAGGTATTCGCTGAAGAAGAATAAACTAGTTATTAACGCCAATACAGAAGGGCTTGGAGAGGCCCGGGACGTTGTGGGGATTGATTATGCTGGTGGGGAGATGGAAATTGCATATAATCCTCAATTTCTGATAAGTGTATTGAGAAATATCGGCTGCGAGGAAGTCTATTTAGAACTAACCAATTCTCTCAATCCGTGCTTAATAAGGCCAACAACCGGGGAAGATTATATTTCTATAGTAATGCCCATGAGAATATGATATAATACAAAAAGATATAAGCTATAGAATCATCCCCAAAAAGAGGAAGGCTAAGCGCTTGCCGATGAAATCAGAGGGAGCTCGCATATAAAAAGAGAACAAAATAGAGTGACATATCTGAGGGAAGTAAAAGAAATAGTTAAAGAAGCTCTCCAGAAGTTTAATCTGGGCGAAGAGAGCCAGAAGTTGTTCGCTATCTGGCAAGAAGAGCTGGGCGGACTGGCAAAGCATGCCCAAATTGGTAACTTTCGAGAAGGCAAATTGTTGGTAGAAGTAGACAACCCTGTTTATATGCAGGAGTTGTCAGCAAAAAGGAGATCTATAATAGAGAAAGTAAATAAAAGAATGGGTAAAAGATTTATTGTGGAAGTCCGTTTTAGACTGGGTAAAACGGATAGGAGCAGAAGTGAAGATTAAGACAAAAATCGTCCTTTTTTCTGGTCTATTTCTATCCGGGATTATAGGGGTTTTAGTCGGGGCGGTTTTTTTCTTAGAAAAGTGGGTTCTCTTGCCTTTAGGTATAATAGGAATAGTTTTAGGAATCGTGGGAGCATTGGTTATAGCCAGCCGAATATTGGGAAGGATCGAAAAATTAACTACTGTAGCAAAATCGATTACCACAGGCAAATTTGATAGGGTGATAGAACCAAGAAATGACGAGTTAAGCCAATTGGGTGCAGAATTGAATTGGATTGGTGAGAAATTCGGAGAACTGGAGCGTTTAAAGAGCGATTTTATCTCCAGTGTTTCACATCAATTCAAATCTCCTCTCACAGCTATAGAAGGGTATATCGATTTTTTCATTGAGGGGATAGATACTGAAATTGGGAAGGATAAACAGATTAAGGCATTAAACATAATGAAACACAATGCTTCCCGGCTGGGCAAGCTGATTAATGATGTCCTTGAGCTGGCTAAGATAGAAGCTGGACAGCTTGAGATTAAGATGCAGCCTCTGAAGTTAGGGGAGATCCTTAAGGAGAAGGCAGGAGAGTTTCGATCCCTTGCTAGGGAAAAAAAGATTGAAATCGAAGTAAAAACAGAAGAAAAAATGGGACAGGTTTTAGGAGATAGAAAAAAGCTGGAAAAGGTCCTGGATAACCTTTTAAGTAATGCGCTGAAGTTCAACCGGAGAAAGGGGAAGGTGGTTATAGAGGCAAAGGAGACCGGCTTTCAGGCGAGGGGGAGGGGCGGTTTTGTTGAGGTGTCCCTTAGCGACACAGGGTGTGGCATATCAAAAACAGAAATTTCAATGATATTCGATAAATTTCGCAGGTTGGCTCCGGAAGATGAGACAGTGATGGAAGAATTGAAGGGGCCTGGTTTAGGTTTAGCTGTGGCTAAAGGCTTAGTGGAGGCACAAGGCGGAAAGATATGGGTGGAAAGTGAATTAGGGAAAGGTAGCAAGTTTATGTTCACCCTGCCCAAGGCATAAGTAGAAGACAAAGAGGAGCGGTATGGCCCGCAGGAAGATCTTAGTTGTTGATGATGAAAAGTATGTGGTGGAACTGATCAAGGATATCCTGGAATCGGGAGGATATAAGGTTATTCCTGCTTACAATGCCAAGGAGGCACTGGAAAAGGTCTATACCGAATCTCCCGATTTGATACTTCTGGACATTCTTATGCCCAAGGTAGATGGATATCAGGTTTGCCGGCAAATAAGAGAAGATCTCCTGCTGTCCAATATTCCCATTATTATGTTGACAGTTAAAGGGGCAGAGAAAGATGAAATTAAGGGATTGGGCATCGGGGCTGATGATTATATAGTAAAGCCTTTCCGGCCGGGTGTTCTCTTGGCCAGGGTGAAGATGGTGCTCAAACGCACGCTGCGAGGCCTGGAAGCAAACCCTCTCACTCGTCTTCCCGGCAATACGGCAATCATTGAAGAGATTGAAGAGCGTATCGACGGCAACAGACTTTTCGCAGTGCTTTATTTCGACCTCGACAATTTTAAGGCTTTTAACGACAGGTATAGCTTCCAGTTCGGGGACAAAGTAATCCAGCAGACAGCCAGGATAATTATCGAACATACGAAGGAGCTGGGCAATCCTGAAGATTTTCTCGGGCATATTGGCGGAGACGACTTCATCGCCATTACTACGCCCGATAAAGTTGATTCAATCTGTTCTGCTATTATTAAATCGTTTGATAAAAAGATTCTTAAATTCTATTCCGCGAAAGACCAGACCAAGGGATACATCACTGGTAAAGACAGACAGGGGAACATGAATAAGTTTCCCATAATGACCATAAGCATTGGTGTAGTAACCAATACGAAAAGGAAATTTAGCCATAAAGGACAGATTGCCGCAGTAGGCGCTGAGTTAAAGAAGTATATAAAGCCTCTTAAGGGCAGCAATTACATAATAGACAGGAGAGCAAAATAGAAATCACCATAATCGGATGGGAGGAGTGGTTGTGGCAAAACAGAAGATTTTAGTGGTCGATGATGAACCGGACCTTGTGGAGCTGGTCAGAGATGTGCTAGAGCGAAATAATTATTTGGTCATTGCGGCGCGCAATGCTGATCTTGCCATCCAGAAGGTCAGAGAATCTAAGCCCGATCTAATAATTTTAGATTTGAATCTTCCCGGTATCGGAGGCATAGAGGTTTGCCGTATTTTGAAGCGAGACAGAAAAACGAATTCTATCCCCATTATCATGTTGACTGTAAAATCGACTGAGACGGACAAGATTGCTGGCTTGGAAGCAGGAGCTGATGACTATATGACCAAGCCTTTTAGCACAGCTGAACTGGTGGCCAGAACGAGGGCTGTTCTAAGAAGGACTCTCTACGCAGGCGAGCCAGGAGAGGTTCTGGTGTCCGGAGATATCAGGGTCGATTCAACCGAGCATATGGTATATGTGCTGGATAAACAAATCGACCTTACGCCAAAAGAGTTTAATCTGCTCTATCTATTAATGAAGAAAAAGGGCAAAGTGCTTAGCAGAACTTTTCTCATTGAAAATATCTGGGGATACGAATATCTCGGTGGTACAAGAACTGTGGATGTCCATGTGCGCCATTTGAGGGAAAAGCTGGGGGACGAAGGGAAAAAGATAGAAACTGTTGAAGGCGTGGGTTATAAATTTATTGAGGAAGAATGACCATCCGATTTTGCTATTCTTTGTTTTTCTCCTCCGTAGTCATTTCAAAAAGAGAACCATCCAGAATTTACAAAAATTTTACAAGTCCTTAACCTAAACTTTACATTAACAGGATATAATTAATAACGGGAAAAGGAAAAATCTATTTATTTCCGATGATGTGGAGAAATGACTGTGAAAGCAAAAATCTTAATCGTGGACGACGATCCAGACCTTACAAATTTGGTTAAGAGTATTCTGGAAGCAGAAAACTATAGGGTCTACGCGGCGGAGAGCGGGGAACAGGCACTGGGGGAAGTGCCTAAATTGCGGCCGGACTTGATCATTCTGGACATAATACTTCCCGGTATGGACGGTTATGATACGTGCAAGATTTTGAAGACCGGCGACCATACCAGTATAATTCCCGTCATAATATTGAGTATTAAGTGTGGAGTTAAAGACAGAATTGCAGGACTAAATATAGGGGCAGATGATTATATTACCAAGCCTTTTGACCCTGATGAGTTAACGGCAAGGGTGGAAGCAGTGTTAAGGGGCTATGGAAGATCGCCCATTTCTGGAGGCGAGAGGAACTGACTCTTTGCCCGTAGTTGAGAATTTTATGTGACCCTCTGACAATTATGTTGGAGGGTTTTCTTTTTTTCACTTTTTGATCATGCTAAGAGCAGAATAGGGGGATTTTCTCTTGACAAGTAGCGCTAAAAAAGGTAAAATAAATTGGAAAAAATGACAATTTGTCCTTGGTAAAATCTATTTTTTATGTTTTTATGCATCGGAGATGATAAAATAATTGATACTAACAAGATAGTTATGATCCTTGATTTGTGCAAAGCGAACAGGGAGCAAGTTTCCGGTTCAAAGAAGAGGACAAGAGCAGCGATATTACTTGAGGACGGTTCTTTCCACCTGTCAGAAATCAGTGCTCAAACTTTGAGTAAGAGAATTGAGAAGTGGGGAGGTAAATATTAGAAAGATGGCCTCAGGAAAGAGCGAGTATACTGCTGATAAGATTCAGGTTCTGGAGGGTTTAGAGTCGGTTCAGAAGAGACCGGCTATGTATATAGGGACAACCGGTCCCATGGGATTGCACCATTTAGTAGAGGAGGCCGTAGATAATAGCATCGATGAAGTCTTAGCCGGCTACTGTAAGAATATTGATGTTACCATTCGTCAGGATAATAGCGTTTGTGTTATGGACGATGGCCGGGGCATCCCCGTAGATATTCACCTTACGGAGAAGAGGCCAGCTGTGGAAGTGATTATGACCAAGCTCTTTGCCGGGGCGAAGTTCGATAAGAAAGTGTACAAAGCAGCCGGCGGGCTCCACGGCGTTGGGATTTCCGTGGTAAATGCTCTTTCCGAATGGCTGGAGGTGGAAGTTTATCGGGACGGTAAGATTTATAAACAGTCGTATCATAGAGGAAAACCAGATTACGATTTAAAGGCTGTAGGCCCCACTGATGATCGAGGAACTAAGATAACATTTAAGCCAGATGCTAAGGTGTTCACGGAGAGTGTGTCTTTCAATTTCGACATACTCTCTAACCGGTTGCGCGAGCTGGCATTTCTAAATCCTGGCACTACCATAAATATTTATGATGAGCGAGAAGACAAACAGCACTCTTTCTGTTACGAGGGAGGAATCGGTTCTTTCGTAAAGTATTTAAATACTAATAAGAATGTTCTTCATAAGAATCCTATCTACTTTGCACGAGAGAAAGAGGGGGTAAGCGCGGAGATTGCTCTCCAGTATAACGATAGTTACACCGAAAATATCTTCACCTTTGCCAACAATATCAATACTAAGGAAGGCGGCACCCACCTTATCGGGTTTAAGACTTCTCTAACCAGAGTGATTAATGATTACATAAGGCGAAACGCTGCTCTGAAAGACAAGCAGGTAGCACTTTCCGGGGAGGATGTGCGTGAAGGGCTGACCGCAGTAATTAGTGTGAAGGTGCCTGAACCGCAATTTGAAGGTCAGACCAAAACCAGGCTGGGTAATTCCGAAGTGAAGGGAATTGTAGAGTCTGTGGTTGGCGAATACCTGAGTGCTTTTTGGGAAGAGAATCCTTCTGTTGCCAATAAGATTGTAGAAAAATCGATCACTGCGGCGCGCGCCAGGGAAGCTGCCAGGAAGGCGCGGGAATTGACCAGGAGAAAAGGGGCGCTGGATAGCGCTTCCTTGCCGGGGAAACTGGCCGACTGCTCGGAGAGAGATCCTTCATTGTGCGAATTATATATAGTTGAAGGCGATTCTGCTGGAGGAAGTGCGAAACAGGGGAGAGACAGGGTTTTCCAGGCTATCCTTCCTTTGAAGGGAAAGATACTAAATGTGGAGAAGTCACGGTTAGATAAAGTGCTTTCTAACGAGGAGATTCGAACAATAATTGCTGCTGTAGGGAGTGGCATTGGCGAAGAGGAGTTTGACCTGGCAAAAGCCCGCTACCATAAAATCATTATCATGACTGACGCCGACGTTGATGGGGCGCATATCCGGACATTGCTATTGACCTTTTTCTATCGCCAGATGCGCAGTCTCATCGAAAAGGGTTATGTATATATAGCACAACCGCCCCTTTACAGGGTAAAAAAAGGTAAACAGGAGATGTATTTAGGGGATGAGGATCAATTGGACAGATACCTTTTGCGCCAGGGTATGCAAGGGATCAGGCTTTTTAAATTAAAGGATAGTAAGGAAATCTTAGAATACGAAGAAGAACAGATTAAACAGATTCTCCAGGGACTGATGGAGCTGGAAGGGCTTTTAAAGAAAGTGGCAAAGAAAGGAATTACCTGGGGGAATTTTTTACAGCTGAATAGAGAAGATAGACTTCCTCTGTATTCTATAGTGAAGGTTGGCAGGCATGGTTCTTCGCCTAAGGAGAGGTATTTATATTCAGAAAAAGAGTTGAAAAGTTTTCGTAAAGAGCTTACGGAGAAGGGAAAAAGTAAAAAGAGAGAGAAAATTCCGTCTGCTGAAGAGGAAGGGCCAGAAGTCAAAGACCTTTGGGAGCTGAAAAAGATAAGAGAGGTTGTAGCTGATCTGGAGAAGGCGGGCCTGGATATTTCCCGATACGGCAAGGAGAGTGTGGAGAAAGCCATAAATAGGATAAGATGCAATGGAGAAGAGCTCGATGTGCACAGCTTTGGCGAGATGCTGGAGGTGGTCAAGAACCTGGGAAGAAAAGGGGTCAATATCCAGAGATATAAAGGGTTGGGAGAGATGAATCCTATTCAATTATGGGAGACGACAATGGATCCCAAGAGGCGAACCCTTCTTCAGGTGCAACTGGAAGATGCCGTAGAGGCGGACAGGATATTCACTGCTCTCATGGGGGATAGAGTCGAACCGCGGAAAGATTTCATACAAACCCATGCTCCTGAAGTGAAAAACCTGGATATATAATGGAAAGAAATAGAGAGGTTCGGTTTGTGCACTAAAGATGTTACTGTTTTCTCAAGCCGAACTTTTTTTACCTAAAAGAAAGATAAGGAAGAGAGACTAAAGGAGAGATTATGGAAGGTTCTGAGAAAATTAGACCGCGAACCATAGAAGATGAGATGAAAGACTCGTATATAGACTATGCGATGAGCGTAATTGTGGGTAGAGCTCTTCCCGATGTAAGGGATGGTTTGAAACCAGTTCACCGGCGTATTCTCTACGCCATGCAGGAGCTCGGTTTAGCTGCCAATAAGCCTTATAAAAAGAGTGCCCGGGTGGTGGGTGAAGTGCTGGGGAAGTACCATCCCCACGGAGATATGGCTGTATATGATGCTATGGTGAGAATGGTTCAGGATTTCTCCTTAAGGTATCCGCTTATTGATGGGCAGGGTAATTTCGGCAGCGTTGATGGCGATACAGCGGCTGCGATGCGCTACACGGAAGTAAGGCTGGCAAACATTGCTTCAGAAATGCTTACCGATATTAACAAGAACACAGTCGATTTTGCTCCCAATTTTGATGAGTCTTTACAAGAGCCTGTGGTTCTGCCTGCCCGGCTTCCCAACCTTCTGGTCAATGGTTCTTCAGGTATTGCTGTGGGAATGGCCACCAATATACCGCCCCATAACCTGGAAGAGGTCGCTAATGGAATAGTAATGGTTATAGAAAATCCCGATGTTGAAATTACAGAATTAATGAAAGTAATCAAAGGGCCCGATTTCCCTACTGGTGGGATAATATTCGGGAAGAAAGGGGTAAAGAATGCCTACCGCACCGGCCGGGGTTCGATTAAGTTGAGAGCCGATGTTGATATTGAAGAGATTGGAAGTGGCAGGCAAGCCATAGTGGTCAACGAGCTCCCCTATCAGGTAAATAAAGCGCAACTTCTGGAGACAATAGCCAATCTGGTAAGGGATAAGAAGATAGAAAGTATCAGTAACCTGCGCGACGAATCTGACCGCAAGGGAATGCGCATAGTTATCGAATTGAAACGGGAGGCAAACTCGCAGATTGTGCTTAACCAGTTATTCAATCACACGCAGATGGAGACTACTTTTGGGGTAATTATGCTTGCCCTGGTAAACAATGTCCCCCGAATACTGAATCTCAAGGAAATGCTCACCCATTATCTCGAATACCGAAAGGAGATTGTTACCCGGCGCACGCAGTTTGAATTGGAGAAGGCTGAACAGCGAGCGCACATTCTGGAAGGGTTAAAGAAGGCGGTGGAAAATATAAATAAAGTAATTAGTATTATAGAAAAATCGAAAGATGCGGATAAGGCGAAAGAGTCCTTAATGGAAAATTTCAAATTCACCAAAGCACAAGCCCAGGCGATTCTGGATATGAGATTGCACCAATTAACAGGCTTAGAACGGGATAAGCTATTGGAAGAGTATGTAGAATTGATTAAGAATATAGAACAATTCAAAGCGATTCTTGCTACTCCCCAAAAGGTGCTGGAGATTATCAGGAAAGAATTGATAAGTGTGAAGGAAAAATATGGAGAAAAACGTAGAACGGAGATTAAAGCTCAAGCCATAGAAATGGATATAGAGGATCTGATTCCCGAAGAGGATGTAGTGGTCACTATCTCTCACGCGGGCTATGTCAAAAGGCTCCCTGTCTCCACATATCGTGCCCAGAGAAGGGGAGGCCGGGGAATTACAGGCATGGTGACCAGGGAAGAAGATTTCATAGAGAACATATTTATCACCACCACTCACAGCTACATGCTATTCTTTACCAATCTGGGTAAAGTCTACTGGCTGAAAGTCTATGAGATTCCCGAGGCGAGTCGAACTGCCAAAGGGAAGGCCATTGTAAATCTGGTCAGGCTGTCTTCTATTGGAGAATCGATTACGGCAATGGTAGCCGTAAGAGACTTCGCCAAAGAGGAAGAGAAGCATCTTTTGATGGCAACTTGCAATGGAGTGGTAAAGATGACCTCCTTGAGGGAATATTCGAATCCCAGGAGAGGTGGTATTATAGCCATAAAACTGGGGAAGAAGGATAATCTCATCGATGTAAAGCTTACTACGGGCAAAGAAGAAGCAATTGTGGGCACCAGAAAAGGGAAGGCCATCCGTTTTGCTGAAGAGGAAATACGTTCTATTGGTCGCGCAGCACAGGGAGTAAGAGGCATAAGGCTGGCAAAAGGGGATGAAGTAGTGGGTATGGAGATAGTGAAAGAAGGCGATACACTCCTTACCGCCACATCCAAAGGTTATGGAAAGAGGACACATGTAGAGAAATACAGACTACAGGCACGAGGAGGCAAGGGCGTAATTAACATAGTAACTAACCAAAGAAATGGCGAGGTAGTGGGAATAAAAAGTGTCACTGATGGGGACGATGTAGTGTTAGTTACCTCGCGTGGTCTATTTATCCGTCAACGCGTAAAGGGTATTCGACTAATAGGCAGGAGTACCAAAGGCGTAAGGCTAATCAGACTGGAGGAAGGGGACAGACTGGTGGCTATTGCCAGTGTAGTCAAAGAGAACGAGGAGAAAGAGTGAAAAGGTTTGAATTAATAGAGCATACCGCAGATATGGGGATTAAAGCGTATGGCAAAGATATGGGTGAGCTATTTACCAACGCAGCCTACGGGATGGCAAGTTCGATGACAGATTTAGAGAAGGTAAATCCCAAGGAGTCACAGGATATCTCACTGGAGGCAGAGAATAGAGAAGAGCTCTTGGTCTCCTGGCTGAACGAGATAATCTATCTTTCCGCTTCCAAGACCATGCTCTTTTCCAAATTTGAGGTCTCCGAGATAGATGACAGGCATCTTAAGGCAAAGATATTCGGAGAAGGATTCGATATTGACAGACATAAGATTGAGACAGAGTTTAAGGCTGCTACCTACCACCGGTTGAAAATTTCAAATTCTACTCTCCCTGAAGGAGTTTTGCAGGCAGAGATAATATTCGATATTTAGGAAGGCAAGATTATGGTAGAAGAGTGGAAAGGGACATTTAAGAAGATAGATGACTACAGGTGGCTAATTCCCAAGAGAGAAGGGATGAGGGTGCCTGGATTGATATATGCCAATGAAAGGATGCTCCAGCACATCAAGATGGATAGAACTCCTGTTCAGGTAGCCAATGTAGCCTATCTTCCGGGGATTGTGGGCAAATCTATGGCTATGCCCGACATACACTGGGGCTATGGTTTTCCTATTGGCGGAGTGGCAGCTGTGGATATTGAAGCCGGGGGTGTAATCTCCCCCGGGGGAATTGGATATGATGTCAATTGTGGCGTTCGGCTTCTCAGGACCAATTTGAAGGAAAAGGAAGTTCGTCCCAGACTTAAGGATTTAATCTCCGCATTGTTTTTGGCCATTCCTTCAGGAGTCGGTTCTAAGGGAAGAATAAAGATCTCATCCCAGGAGGTGATGGAAGTTCTGGAGAGGGGTAGCCAATGGGCAATAAAGAGGGGTTATGGGCTTCCCGAAGATGGACTACATACTGAGGAGAGGGGCTCAATGGAGGGTGCTGATGCTACCAAGGTGGGCCATAGAGCTTTGGAAAGAGGAAGGCCGCAACTGGGCACGTTGGGAGCAGGAAACCATTTTCTGGAGATTCAGATTGTAGAAGAGATATATGACGAAGAAGTAACTAGGGTTTTTGATATATTTCCCGGGCAGATTACGGTAATGATTCATACCGGCTCCAGAGGGCTGGGTTATCAGATTTGTGACGATTACTTGAGAGTGATGGGCAATGCTGTGAGAAAATATAACATCAGTCTCCCCGACCGACAATTAGCCTGCGCGCCAGTAAAGTCAGAGGAAGGTCAAAACTATCTGAAAGCAATGAGGTGTGCAGCCAATTATGCCTGGGCAAACAGGCAGTGCATAATGCACTGGACAAGAGAGACTTTCGAAAGGGTTCTCAAGATGAGTCCCAAAGACCTGGGAATGGTGCTCATATACGATGTAGCGCACAACATCGGAAAGATTGAACAGCACCCGGTAGAGGGAAAGAAGAAGACGCTCTGTATTCATAGAAAGGGTGCAACCAGAGCTTTCCCTGCAGGACATCCTGACGTGCCTGAAGATTATAAAGATGTGGGACAGCCGGTTATTATTCCCGGGACAATGGGTTCTAACTCGTATGTCCTGGTAGGTACCCAGAGAGCTATGCAGGAGACATGGGGAAGCACCTGCCATGGCGCGGGGAGAGTGATGTCCAGAACAAAAGCCTTGCACACGGTTCGCGGCGAAGAGTTACAAAGGGAATTAGGAGAAAGAGGAATCGTTATTCAGGCAAAGGGATACAAGACATTGGCAGAGGAAGCGCCCGCAGCCTATAAGGACGTCGATGAAGTAGTGGACGTCTGTCATAATGCAGGCATTTCCAAGAAAGTAGCTAAAATGAGACCGATTGGGGTGATTAAAGGATAAGATGCTCGATTTGAAATTTATCAGGGAAAATATGAAAAGAGTCAAGAAGGGTTTAAAAGACAGGGGAGAGAAGAATTCTCTCGATGAACTTCTGCAGTTAGATAGTGAGCGGAGGAAAATTTTAGTTGATGTAGAAGATTTGAAACATAGAAGGAATAAAGCTTCAGAAGAGATAGGAAAATTGAAAAGGGAAGGCAAGGAAGCTAAAGAGTTGATTGGGGAGATGCAGAGAGTTTCTGAGCGTATAGGAGAGTTAGACAATAAATTAAAAGAACTTCAGGAGACTACAAGAAAGCATCTTTTGATGATTCCTAATCTACCCCACGAATCTGTGCCTGTGGGAAAGACACCCAAGGATAATAAGGTTGTGAGAGAAGGAAAACCCAGGAAAAAGAAGTTCAATTTTGAGCCTCGTGAACATTGGGAGGTGGGGGAGAGTTTGGGAATCCTCGATTTCCCCCTCGCCTCCAGGCTTTCCGGTACCAGGTTTGCTCTCCTTAGAGGAGAGGGAGCGAGGTTGGAAAGGGCACTGATTAACTTCATGCTGGATCTACATATTAAAAAAGGATATAAGGAGGTATTGCCGCCTTTTATGGTAAGTGGTGAGAGCATGATGGGAACAGGGCAGTTGCCCAAGTTTTCCATAGAGCTTTACAAGTGCAAAGACGATGACCTCTATTTGATTCCCACCGGAGAAGTGCCTCTGACCAATCTGCATAAGAATCAAATTCTAACGGAGAAAGACTTGCCTTTAAATTATGTGGCTTATACGCCATGTTTTCGTAGAGAGGCCGGTTCTTATGGAAAGGACACCAAAGGACTGATCAGGAATCACCAGTTTAACAAGGTGGAACTGGTAAAGTTCACCAAACCCGAAGATTCTTATGAGGAATTGGAGACTCTGGTCTCTGATGCTGAGAAGGTCCTGGAATTATTGGAAATGCCTTACAAAGTGGTGGCTTTGTGTACAGGTGATTTAGGGTTTGGAGCAGCCAAGACTTACGACCTGGAAGTGTGGATGCCTGGTGAAAACAGGTGGCGGGAAGTCTCCTCTTGCGGTAACTTTACGGATTTTCAGGCGAGGAGAATAAATATTAAGTATAAGAAGGAGAAAAAGGGAACGCTGGAATATGTCCATACATTGAATGGCTCAGGGCTTGCCATTGGCAGAACTTTTGCTGCCATTTTGGAGAATAATCAAACTGAGGAAGGGACAGTAATTGTTCCCAAAGTTCTCCAGCCCTATATGAACGGATTGGAGATTATTGACAGGGACTAAAGATGGGCGTAGACGCATGGAAAGTTAATAGTAAAGTGAAGATAATATTAAGCAGGAACTGGGTTGACGTGCCTAGACTTTTGATTAATACGGTAAAGGATACAGTTTGTATCAAAGGAGAGATCTCATTTACGGGAGGTAAAGTAGACGGACACAATGAATTAGCAGTCTCCAGTCAACTGAGGAAGGTGGAGAGGGAAGTACTGGCCCTGCCTGATATAAGGCACGTAGACTGGAGAATCACCGGGTGGCAAAAAAAGAAGAACAGATGGGAAAGAAAAGGATTCAAACCTTCAGCGTCGGAGGAAGAGAAGAAGGAGTAAGTGGAAGGGTGGCCGAGCGGTTGATGGCGCTGGTCTTGAAAACCAGTTTCCGAGTAATCGGAACGTGAGTTCGAATCTCACCCCTTCCGCATGATTCACAGGAGAGATTCGAAGCGAACGAGCGCCGAAGTCATCTGAGGATAAGCGAAGGATGAGCGGCAGCGAGTGAGCCGCCGCAGGAGCGAGGGAGGAGAGGGAGAGCGACGAGGAGAATCTCACCCCTTCCGCATTATTCACGGGAAGGGTCGCTGTCCCGATGAATAGAAATAAGAGACAGCGATTTCTGGTTGACAGTATTAATTACTTGTGGTAACATAAATTTTGGGTACGAAGAATAATTAATGTAGTGGTCACTCCTTCAAAATTTTGGATTTGTCGGGAGAAAAAGTCGTGGATAAGAAGTATCAATTACAAGAATTAAAGGGATATAGGATTTTGGTTGAAAATGTGGGAGAAGGTTTGTGCGTTCTTAATAGAAACATGGTGCCCATCTTTGTCAATCGCAGGGCTTGTCAGATTACAGGTTATAGTAAAAATGAAATTTTGGGCAAGAGCGTTACGCGCTTTCTCAGAGGTAATAGTAAGGATAAAATAAGAAAAGAGTTCAAAAAGAGAGTTAAGGGGTATCCTTCGCGTTATACTCTGAAGTTCAGGAAGAAGAAAGGCGAACAATTGTTCCTTGCGGTTAGTGCCGTGCCTCGTTTTGATGAAAAGGGGAAATTTAATGGAGTGATCGCAATTATTTCCGATATTACAGAGAGAAAAAGATTAGAGGACAAGTTAAAAGAACGCACCAATGAGCTGGAGAAAGAAATAATTAAGAGAACCAAATTACTGGTTGATTTGTATAGGGGAGTGGGAGTTACAGAAGAAAGGAATAGGTTGGCACGGGAGATTCACGATTTTTGCTCTCAGGACCTGGCAACTGCCCTTTTGAAGATTGAGCTTTGTGAGAGAGTTTTGGACAAAGACCCGGAAAGGGTCAGGGGAGAGCTGGTGGAATTGAGAAAGATGTTGACAACAAGCATTAAGTCGAATCGGGATATCATTTTTGGATTGCAACTCCCGAATTTTCACAGAGTCGGTTTTGTTACGGTTCTGAGACAGTATTTCAAGGAGTTTTGCAAAAAGACGGGGATTGTATGCGACTTAGATATTAAACTGGAGATGAGTCTTCCCACAAAGATACAGGTAGGTGCCTATCGAATTATCCGTGAAGCAATGAACAATATAAGGAAACACGCCAAGGCAAAACACGTGCATGCAAGAGTGAGAACCGATAAGGCCGGGAATCTTCACGTTATCATAAAAGACGACGGGAAAGGATTTAATCTAAAGAGGGCCCTAAACGAGAAAAAATATCCCAAGCATTTTGGACTAAAAGGAATGGAAGGGCAGGCGGAAATTTTCGGAGGGAGCTTCACTGTCAAAACGGCAAGAAGACGAGGAACGGAGATAGAGGTAAAGATCCCGCTTGAAAAGTAAAATGGGTAAAGTTAACCTTAAGGGAATCATTAAAATTGTTATAGCAGACGACCACGCACTTTTCCGGGAAGGTCTGCGTAGAATACTGGAATTTGAAGAAGATGTCAAAATAGTGGGGGAAGCTAAGGACGGTGCGGAAACCTTCGAATTGGTGAGGAGGTTGAAGCCCGATATGATTCTCATGGATATCAGCCTTCCCGGTCCCAACGGGATAAGGATTACGCGCCAGATTAAGAGGAGATATCGAAAGGTATATATTATTATGCTATCTATGTACGAGGACACGGCACACATTACTGACGCATTTCAGGCGGGCGCTTCTGGCTATGTAGTAAAGACCAGTCCTCCTGGTGAATTGCTACAGACTATCCGTTCCGTATTCAGGGAGGGGGTTTCCATCCCGCCCACCATAGAGCATAAACTACTGAGGGGTATAAGAAGGCCGGATTTTTTGAGGGGTACAAGAAAAGTCCATTTAACAAAGAGAGAGGTAAGAGTTCTGAAGTTAGTGGCTTCTGGGAAAACTAATAAAGAGATTGCGAATAAACTCTTCGTGAGTGAAAAGACGGTTAAAAACCACCTTAACCATATCTATAGGAAACTGGGGGTGAAGAACCGCGCACAAGCAGTGGTGGAAGGGCTAAAGAAGGATTATATTAGCGAGGATTAGGTAGGATATTCTTATTGTCTTTTGTTCATAATCTTCGTATACCTACCCGAAAGACCCATCTTTGGATGGGTCTTTTTTTTTGACAAAAAATTCAATAAATTTAATCCTTTGACCTATTGTAATAAGAGAAAGTCCATAGTAGAATTATTGAAATTATTATGGTAGAAATAGCACTGACTTTATTTATGCCATGAATATTGGAAGCAAGGCAGAAACTATTACAGCCTTGGTTAAGAAAGGAGAAGCAATGGAAGAGAAAGTAAATCAGCGGGAAAGCGTGGGAGACAAATATAGAAACTTTTTTGAAAATTTTGGCGAAGGGGTATGCATTGTGGATAAAAAGTTGGCGGTAAGGTATGTGAACGATAAGTTGTGCCAGACGTCTGGTTACAGTAGGGATGAGTTTCTGGGCAAGGATATTCGCTCTTTTTTTGACGGCATGAGTATAGAAATAATAGAGAACGAGTTCCGAAAGAGAGTCAAGGGTAAATCATCGCATTATGTCTTAACAGCCAAGACAAAGGAAGGAAAAGAGGTATTTTTCTCCGTTTGCAGTGTTCCTCTTCTGGACAAAAACAATAAACTTGAGGGAGTAATGTCAATTATCTGTGATTATACTGAGAAAAAGAAAGCAGACGAGAAATTGAAAGAACATACATTGGAGCTGGAGAATAAAATAAGAGAAAGGACCGGACAACTGGTCAACCTGTATAAAGGAGTTGCGGATGCTGAGGAAACGAGCAGATTGGCCCAGGAAATTCATGATAGTTTAGCTCAGACCTTAAGCAGTTCACTTTTGAACATTGAACTTTGTGAAAAATTGGTGCTGGATAATCCAGGAAAGGCAAAGAAAGAATTGTCGAAACTAAAAAAGACGCTGGCAAAAAGTATTAAAGCGACAAGAAATGTCATATTTGAGTTACGGCTTCCCAGATTTCACAGAACGAGCTTCATTGCTGTGCTGAAGCAGTATCTGGAAGAGTTCCGTAGAAAGTCGGGGATTGCCTATAGTTTAAATTCCAAACTGGAAGAGAGCTTACCCGCAAAGATACAGGTAGGGGCCTATCGAATTATTCGTGAGGCGATGAACAATATAAAAAGACATTCTCGGGCAAAGAATGTAAATGTGAGATTAAGGACTGATAAGAATAGAAGTCTACATCTTGTTATAAAAGATGATGGGAGAGGATTTGACGCGGGGAGAGTTTTAATTTATAACAAAACCAACAATAATTTTGGGCTAATAGGGATGGAGGATGAAGCGAAACTTTTGGGGGGGAGCTTCGCTGTGGAAAGTGCAAAGGGCAAGGGAACGAAAATAAAGGTAAAAGTTCCGCTTGGACGATATGGGCAAAGTTAACCTGAGTAAATCGATTAGAATTATCATAGCAGACGACCACGCACTTTTCCGGGAAGGTTTGCGAAAGATATTGGAACTGGAGCAAGACATGGAAATAGTGGGAGAAGCTAATGCCGGCGCCGAGGCTCTGCAGTTGGCAGAGAAAGTGAAGCCAGATGTGATTCTTATGGATATCAGCTTTCACGGTCCGAACGGAGTAAGGATTACGCGCCAGGTTAAAAAGAGATATGGAAAGGTTCACGTTATTATGTTATCCATGCATGAGGACATAGCCCATATTACCGAATCGTTCCAGGCAGGCGCTTCCGGGTACGTAATAAAAACTCGTGGTTCTGATGAATTGCTGAACACTATCCGTTGTGTGGTTAAAGAAGGGGTTTGCATGCCCCCCTTTATAGAGCATAAACTACTGAAGGGCATAAGGAAACCAGATTTTTTAAGCGGAACAAAAGGCGCCAATCTAACAAAGAGAGAAGTAAAGGTCCTGAAGTTAGTCGCCTTTGGGAAGACTAATAAAGAAATCGCGAAAAAACTCTTCGTGAGTGAAAAGACGATCAAAAACCATCTTAACCACATATTCAAGAAACTGGGAGTAAAGAACCGCGCCCACGCAGTGGTGGAAGGACTGAAGAGAGATTACATTAGCGGGGAGTAATCGTTCCTATTTATTGATTGTATTATATTAAATTCTAATTAAAAAGAATTATTTTACCCACCCATTATTCCTTGCAAAATATCATGTTTGCAGGAAAGGGAGAAAAGTGGCACAAAAAGTCAGTCAGATAGGAGACCTGGAGAGGAGACATAGAATCATAGTTGAAAACGTTGATGAAGGGCTAGTCATTTATGATAAAAATATGATTGCAACTTTTGTCAATGATAGGTTGTGTAAGATTTTGGGTTACAGTAGAGACCAAGTTGTGGGCAGGCGGGTTACCTGGTTTTTTGCAGGCAAAAGTAAGAAGAGAGTAGAAATCGAGTTACAAGAAAGGAGGAAGGGCAAGGCATCTCATTATTTTGTAAGGTTGAAAACCAAAAAAGGAAAGGAGCTACTCCTGTTTATTGGCGGTGTTCCTCTTTTTGACAAGAATGGGAATTTTGATGGAGGCGTCGCGGTCGTCTCCGACATTACGGAAAGAAAAGAATTGGAGGATAAATTAGAAGAACGTACGCGGCAGCTAGAAAAAGAAGTAAATAAGCGGACTAATCTACTGGTCGATCTTTATAGAGGAGTTGCAGTGACAGAGGAGAGGAACCGGCTGGCCGAGGAGATTCACGATTTTTGTGCCCAGGCGCTAGTCTCTTCGATTCTAAAGATTGATGCTTGCGAGAAAGTCCTGGATAAGAGTCCAGAGAATCTGAAGAGAGAGTTAAAGGAATTGAGGAAGGTGCTGAAAAGAAGTATTAAGATGACCCAGAACGCCATGTTAAGGTTGCGCCTGCCGGGCTTTCGCAGAATGGGCTTTGCTACTGTCCTTAAACAGTATCTGGAAGAGTTTCACAGAAGGACGGGGATTACGTTTAATTTAAAGCTGGAAGTGGATGAGGTGCTACCCCCAACGACGCAGTTGGGCATCTATCGAATTTTTAGAGAGGCGATGAGAAACGTAAGGAAACACTCTATGGCAAAACATGTGGTTGCGAAAATAAGAACTGATAAAAATGGGGACGTCCAAGTTATGATAGAAGATGATGGGAAAGGATTCGACCCGAAAAGAATCTTGACCCACGGTAAATATACGAAGAATTTTGGGCTAGTAGGTATGGAGGAACAAGCGAAACTTTTGGGAGGTAGCTTCGCTGTGGAAAGCGCACGGAGACGGGGGACGAAAATAAAGGTAAAAGTTCCGCTTCGACAGTGAGATGGACGGGGTTGATTCCAGGGAAATAATCAGAATTCTCATAGCAGATGACCACGCACTCTTCCGGGAAGGTTTGCGAAGGATATTAGAACGCGAGGAAGGTATGGAAATAGCGGGAGAAGCCAATGATGGCGCCGAGGCTCTGTGGTTAGCAGATAGAATGAAGCCAGATGTGATTCTGATGGATATCAGCCTTCCCGGTGCAAATGGAGTAAGGATTACGCGCCAGATTAAGAGGAGACACAGAGAGGTTCACGTTATTATGCTATCTATGTATGATGATATAGCCCATATTACCGAATCGTTTCGGGCAGGTGCTTCTGGCTACGTAATAAAGACCGATCCTTCTGGTGAATTAATAAAGACTATCGGGTGTGTAGTTAAAGAAGGAGTTTCCATACCACCCGCTATGGAGCATAGACTACTGAAGGGGCTAAGGGAACCAGAGTTTTTGAGCGGGATAAAAGATGTCCGGTTGACAAATAAAGAAGTAAGAATCCTCAAGTTAATGGCTTCTGGCAGGACTAATAAAGAGATCGCAAATAGGCTTTTGGTGAGTGAAAAGATGGTCAAAAACATACTTAACCATATCTATAGGAAACTGGGGGTAAAAAACCGCGCCCAGGCCGTAGTGGAGGGCCTGAAGAGGCAATACATTAGCAAGAATTAGAGCATTCCACGGTACTATTATTGGTCATATTGCATAGTTTTACCTCAAAGACCTAATTATTAATAGGTCTTTTTCGTGACAAAAAATCTCACAGAATTATACGCTTGACCCATTGTAAAAATGAAAAATGCGGATAAAATTAGTTATAGGGGAATTGTAAGGATCTTGCCCCAATTGATCATTCTGAATTCAGGTAAGGAAATAATGAAGAAGAATAAGAAAAGAAAACTCTTTTATTGCAAAAGATGTACGGGAAAATTTTCCAAAGATTTTGTAAAGAAAATGGACGGATATTATGTCTGCTTAACCTGTGTCGGTATTGAGGAATATTTAAACGGTAAAGGCTTTTCTGATTATCCTCTTTACCGCGGCACGGAGAAGGTTTAGCATTAGGAGATTCGATTTTAGAAAGTTTTAATAATCATATTGGAAACTCCGAACAGGTAACTCCCGAATAATCGGGGAAAAATCGGGGGACACAAAGCCACGGGGCTTGGATGCCAGCCGAGCTGCCGAAGAGTTTCTTGGAACCGATTTTGCTATCCGGCAGGGCTGGATAATGAAATCGGTTTTTTTTAGGGGAAAAATGGTTAACTTTATGGGGAAAAGAATGAAGATACTACGCTTATTGGTATTCTGTGTTTTGGCGATATTTTGCATTGTTACCCACTCGTATGCCAAGGAACACATAATTCAGCCAGGACCGGAGAAGAGCCGGGACAGCCATATTTCCAAGGGGGTTGGGGACCTGATGAGGAACTTTGGAAGCAAAGAAAGTATGGGTGTCGGACTGAACGATAGTAAACGACTTGTACTTCGGTTCGATCTATCGTCCATACCTCCTGATGCAATTATTTCCTCGGCGGAATTACAATTATGTTTGGCAGAGGAATACGATTTCGCTCCGCAGAGAGTCATTTATGTACATAGAATCACCGGTTTCTGGAAGGACAAAGAAGTAACCTGGCAGCGGCGTGTAGACAATCGAGATTGGAAAAATTTAGGGGGCGACTTCGATTGGGAAATAGAGAGTGCAAAATCTCTTACTGGCATCAACTATGGGTGGGTCTCGTGGGACGTGACGCGCACAATTAAGAATTGGTTGAAGGGGGAATACGTTAACTTTGGCTTCTTACTGAAGGAGAATTGTGTTGATACTGACACAATCTGGTTTCTTTCAAGCGAAGCGGAGTGGGAAGCTTACCGTCCCAAGTTAGTAATATCTTATGAGACAGAGGCAATTTGTCCTGAGCCAGAGCCGGTTTCTCCTGCTATCAAAGTTTATCCTAATCCCTTTAAGCCGAGCGAAGGTCACACTGAAATCACATTTACTAACCTTCCCTCAGGTGCGTCGGTAAAAATATTTCATATCGAAGGTAGGATAATAGAGACTCTTGAAGAAGCTGCTGGAGAGGCAAAGTGGAACGTAAAAGACAGCGGAGGGGATAAAATATCGAGTGGCCTCTATCTTTATCGCGTTGAGAGTAGCAAAGGGAACAAAACGGGGAAAGTAGTAATTATCAGATGAAAAACAGAAAAAGGGCAATGAAAAAAATCATAATTTTGAGTCTAATTCTAGTACTGTTTTTACTTGGGCAAAGGTATCCAACCGTTGCTTCTACTACGGGATTAGATTTCCTTAAGATAGGAATAGGAGCCCGGCCCCTTGCCATGGGTGAGGCTTATGCGGCTTTGGCCGATGATATTAGTGCAGTTTACTGGAATCCAGCCGGGCTTGTACAATTAGAGCAACCACAAGTCGGGTTTACGTATAACAGATGGTTCGAAGATATCGGATATCACTTTTTTGGTTATAGCCATCCAATTGACGACTCAGTTCTTGCTTTCAGCATATACTATTTGGGAGGTGGAGATATCGATGGTAGCGACGACGCAGGTGTACCCACCGGTGATATTAGCGCGTACGATCTCGCTTTAGCTTTTTCTTATAGTAGAAAATTAATCAAAGGGTTATCAGGGGGAATGAATTTTAAGTTTATAAGGGAGAAACTGGATGATGAGGCCGCCAATGCCATTGCCATCGACCTGGCCGCCCTTTACAAAACTGGAGTAGACAATTTGAATGTGGCCATCAATATCCAGAATATCGGAACAAGAATAAAATTCATTAGAGAATCTGCAAGTTTGCCTTTGAATTTCAGGTTTGGACTGGCTTATAGATTGTTCCCCACTAATCCACTGACCTTGACCTTAGACTTTGACAAATTGAACAATGAGACTATCTATGCCGGTTTGGGTGCGGAATCCTGGATTACAGACTATATTGCTGTGAGAATTGGAGGCAAGTTCGACCCCGACGTAAAAGATAGAATAAGATTCGGCCTGGGCTTAAAGCGAAAGAATTTAGTGTTAGATTACGCTTATACCCCTCACAAGACTTTGGGTGATACGCATCAGTTTAGCATCGGTCTCTATTTTGGAAAACCGGAAGTAGAGCCGGAAAAAGAGAAGGTTATGATTGAAAAAGAAGAGGAGGCAAAGATTGCTTCTCTAATAGCCAGCCTTCACGAAGAGGGGATGGCGTACCTGGAGCAGAAACAGTATATCCGGGCAATTGGAAAGTTCAGTGAAATTCTATTGTTAGATCCTGAAGATAAGCAGGCGATAAGTATGATGAAAGAAGCGAATCGTCTCCTTCTTGAGGAGCGCTGATTGAGAGGTGAAAGAGTGAAGAACGCAAACATCCTTATCGTAGACGGGAGAATCGATCTTATGGAACCCCTCAAGGAAATCTTTGAGAGTAAAGGTTACAATGTGACTATGGTAGAGGAGGAAGATAAAGTAATTTCGCTTTTAGAAAGGAAAAATTTCGATCTCTTGCTTACGCCCCAGCATATACCTGGAAAAAGTGACGCGTGGGATTTTGAGGCAATGAAGAGACTCTGCCCGTCGATGGCAATAGTGGTAGTAAATTCTGCGGGCGAGAAGAAAGAGATGTTTGAGATTGGAGAATCAAGAGTAGAGGCTGTGGTGGAAAAACCTTTCAACGTGCAAAAGCTGGTGGATACCATTGAGTTCATACTTGAGGCCCCTTCGGTCCTGATAGTTGATCATAAGGCACAGGATTTAGAAGCTTTGAGGGACATGTTAACAAAAAGAAGGTGTCGGGCTTTAGTCGCTGAGAACGGAGATGAAGCCATTGAGATGGTTCGGGGAAATAATTTTGACGTCGTGCTTCTGGATGTGGGGGTGCCAGAGGCACTTAGTATAGAAATGCTGGAGACAGTCAAAAAGATTAAGCCAGGTATAGAAGTGATAATGATGATCGACTATTCTTCACTGAGCCTTGTAGGAGATTTATTGAACAGGGGAGCTTATAGCTGTTTATATAAGCCTTTCCTGGACTTAGAGAAGTTAGTT
The DNA here is from genome assembly GCA_011773355.1 of bacterium. Lineage (GTDB taxonomy): Bacteria > UBA6262 > WVXT01 > WVXT01 > WVXT01 > WVXT01. The sequence continues at coordinate 2,101 of WVXT01000002.1, read as the reverse complement.
AAACTCGTAAAAGAAGTGCAAAACCAAAAAAAAACTCACCCCACCCTAATAGATACGGAATCTCTCCACAGTTGATCCTTAAAAGATCACGGATAATACCTTTCAGATTCGTCAACAGGCGAAAGAGACGTTGTGGTATAGTTATAGCTGGTAAGATTAAGATAGATGGTAAAGGAGAATCTCAATGAAAGGAAGAGTAATGAAATTAACAGGTAGCGTCTTACTATTTGTTTCACTTATTACCGCAATTGCTGTTCAGCCAGCCCATCCACAAATTTGGCAAATGGGAGGGGAAAAATATTATTTTGAACAAGGCCTCAAGTATTACGGGACAGAAGAGTATGAGCTTGCGCTGAAAAGTTTTCTTCTGGCATTGGAGTTCAATCCAAAAAACCGATTAGCGCTGGAATACGTCAATATTATAGGAAAGGAACTAAAGAAAAGAGAAGAGCAGCAACTTCTTGACCAGGCCATTAAGGATTATCACCAGCAGAATTACGAAGCTGCCATTAGCAAGCTTGTGCAGGTTCTAGATTTGAATCCAAGGAATCGCCAAGCAATAGAGTGTATCCGGGAGATCAGGAGAGAAACGAATCGGATCGAAGAGGAAGAGGCTAAGGTCATAGCTGGGATGGAAAAGCCAGAAGCAGAAAAACCAGTAAGCCAGGAAATATCCAGGATGGCAGAGGATATCGAAATAATCAAAAGAGAAATTGTTAAAAAGAAAGCGGTAGAGCCGGANNGTTGCCCCCGGTGATTTCTGAAAAAGGGACCCCCCCTGCTATCGGCAAAAATATTATCCTGTTTTCTCTACTTGCCGGTGGGCTTATCGGTGCGTTCTTTGTATTTAAATTGAGGATGTCGAAAAAGCGGAAATCGTCAGAAAGGAACTTAGAGCTACTGGAAAATCTTACTAAGACTGCCGCTACTACCGAGCACAAAGGAGAAATTCTGGAAACTATCCTTAAGGCGTTCATGGACACAGTGGAGGCAAAGTCGGGAGCGTTGTTAACGATTGAAGATAAAACAGGTGACTTGATTTTAGGAGCCGGGGTGGGTGTTAAACCCGATCTCCCCGCAGACTTCGGGTTTAATAAAGACGGCTCTGTTTTCGCGGAAATATCAAGAATTACAAGGCCCGTAACTGGAGCCGAGATTCTACAAAATTCTAGCTATGAGGATTTATTACTTTTCCAGGAGAAACCAGTCAGTTCGTCTTCTTTATTACTTGTTCCATTAACTTACAAAAATCGGAATGTAGGAGTAGTTGTTTTAAGTTCTAAGAGGATTGGAAGAAATTATCTGCGAGAATATCGGGGAATATTAGAAACGCTTGCCAGACAAGCTGCAATAATTGTTGCCAATATTACTTACGGTCGTCAAGTAATCATAGATGGTTTAACCGGCCTTTATGTGCATTGGTTCTTTTATCAATGCCTGGAGAAGGAAATCTCTCGAGCTGAGCGGCAAGATTTGTCTTTGGCTCTTTTAATGCTAGATCTGGACCATTTTAAACAGTTCAATGATACTTATGGGCATCCCATGGGCGATAAAGCTTTAGTGAAAGTTGCTGAGGTTCTTAAAAAAGACCTTCGCGATATAGATACAGTAGCTCGATATGGTGGAGAGGAATTCGCCATAATTTTGCCCGGAGTCGATGAAAAATTGGCTCTCAGGACGGCTGAAAGGATCAGGAAGAGTATGGGAAATCACCGCTTTAAAGTCGTTAACGGCAAGTTTCGACTAACCCTGAGCGTGGGGATTTCCCTTTATGAGAAGGGCACAAGTGCGCAAGAGATGGTGGAAAGGGCAGACAAGGCTCTCTACTGGGTTAAACATCACGGCAGAAACCAGGTGAGGTCCTGGACAAGTCTTTACAGCGGGGTAATTGAAGGATAAAATCGGGGTATTTCTTTTTCATATTGGACAGACTGTGAATCTAAATTGTCCACCGGGGCTCTCCCCCGGTGGTTTCTTATTATTGACAAAGACAATTAAATCTACTATAAGTTAAGCGGAGATTACCTTTCTATCTTTAATTTAACCCAATTACCCCGCTTTTGGCACTTTTTGGACACCAGTTTTTATGAAGGAGATATAT
>WVXT01000076.1:274-1570 GCA_011773355.1 bacterium | reverse complement strand
AAGATAACAGGACAGGAGAAGAATATATATGGGAATATGGCAGGGTATTCAGATTGGATTTTGACCCTGAGTCTAACCTGTCAGAAAAAGAGAAGATGGCAGCTATCCTTTCCTCCAGGAGTTACACAGAGGACTGGCAATACCTCTGGACTTTCAAACCTCCAAGTTCTGACTATAGGGAATACAATTACGAGGATATGGAATGCGTTTATGAAGCCTGGAGCGATGAGATAGATATTTCAGGAGATACAGTACAGGTAATTCCCGAGTCGGGAATAAGGTTATTTATCGGCACAGAATTTGAAGAATAAGGTCAACCAATAAAACAAGGGCAACCAATAGAGGTGGTGCTCCCTTACCGCCAGTACCAGGAAGGGTACTGGCGGTTTTTTTTATCTTGCTGACAATCTAGGCAACAAGTCCAGAGATTTTGCTTGCATAGAATGGGAAGAATTTGATATACTTCAAATGAAATAAGTTACTCTCTGAAAATTTTACGTATTTTTTACAATTTTTTTACACATTCGTAATATTACTAGGATATACTATATTTAAATATTCCGAAAAGGCAAACTCCGAGCAATCGGAGGGCGCAAAGCCTTGGGGTTACATAGATAGACAACATTGCAGTTGAACCAGCCGGGCTGCCGATAACGAGTAGGGGGAACCCGTTATGGGTAGCCCGGCTTTTTTTACAGCTGCCCCCCACAAAATTGGCATAAAAGGTGTTGTCCAAAAGGCTAAAAAAATTTTGGAAAGAAGACAGAGGAGATATGTCTGGAGCCGGGATTAAGGAGCTACCGGGAAATATGATTAGTGCTATTCGCAATATTGATGTAGAGAAGAATATGATATTGAGCCGAACGAGCGGGAAGGTGTGCTTGTTCGGCCTTATATTTATGTTAACTATATTTCCTTTAAAGACTATCGCATTTGCCGAGACTGCTGACCAGACTGTTTTGGGGAATCTCCATATTGTCGATAACACCTTGTTCGGAGAATTCAATTATAGTGCGGGACGGGTAGAAGGATTTCTGGAAGCTAAAGAGTCTTTCCCGGGAGGCGTAAGCGGGTTTGCAATAGGGACAAACATTGGCCTGGGTTCTCCTGATCCTGACGTGAGTTCTGGAAAAATAGATTTTAAAGTATGCCTCACTAATGATAATCCAGTATTGGAGCGAAGCGCTCTTTGTAAAATAGGAGCCGAATGGCTTCCCCAGTGGAATATTGCCTCCACTCGCTTAAAAGGCAGTTTTGGCCTTAAAGCGGGCTACCTTTCAGTAACTACCACTACTG
>WVXT01000076.1:0-122 GCA_011773355.1 bacterium | reverse complement strand
ATATTAAAGCTGGGATGGAAGGGGACTTTAGTAAACTATAATCAAGACAAATACTTTTTTCTGGATTCTATGAGAGAGGACAGCTATCAATTTAGCATTGGCTATGCTGGAGAAAGTTTTGG
>WVXT01000018.1 GCA_011773355.1 bacterium | reverse complement strand
TGGTGAGAACTTCTGGCCATCCGGTTTTAGATAAGTTAGTAATGGAGGCATTGAGGAACTGGAAGTTTGCTTCTTTAAAAGGAGATCTCTACGGGAAAGAAGAGTGGGGAGTATTGACTTTCTATTTTTCATTTGAAGGAGGAGTATGATGATTNNACTCAGGAAGTGTTAGATACTGATACTTCACCAGGAAAAGAAGCTAGTGAAGGACTTTCAGAAGTGGTGATAAAGGGTGAAGCTAAAGATATTGTCAAAGTGGAGAAGGTTCCTTACCAGATTGAAATTAATTTGGGAGAGATTGTTAGTCCATCTATAGAGGAAACGGAAGCTCTTATGGAGGGAGGGTTGGAAATTCTAAGGCAGGAGGATTTGCAACAATTTACCTACTTAAATAGTAAACAGGTGATTAGACCTTCGCTGCCTCCCTTGCCAGAACCTCCTCTGGTAACTTTCCATCCCCGGCGTACCAATCTTAAAATTAAGAAGTGGAAGCTGACAATTTCCGATGAGAAAGGAAGTATCATAAGGACTCTCCGGGGTAAAGGGAGTCCTCCACGGACTATTGAATGGGATGGTCGGGACGAAAGAGGAAAAATAATAAGAGTAGGAACTCTCTACTCCTATAATTTCGTGGGTATAGACCAGGATGGTAAACCCCATACTACTGGTGGGAAACCGTTTCAGCTATGGGCATTGAAATATGATGATAGAGACAGCGTAAACATTGAGGTAGCCAATAGAGTTCTTTACACTCCACAGAGGGATGAATTTTCAGAAGAGGGTAAACTGATTATAGAAAAGGCTATAGACTTCTTNNAGACTTCTTACGCCAATATTCGCGGTATCCTTTTCGCATAGAGATATGTACAGATGAGCCAGACTTTTCCGTCTGGGAAAAAGCCAAAGCCTTGCTTTCCAACCATATTTCTAGAAGCCTGATTCTTCTGCCAGAGGACTTAAGGATAAGTGTGAAAAGAAGAGACACTCGTGGGTTGACCACCTGTTTTATCATTCAGACTAGATAAAGGGAGCACCCACTTAACGTCACTCGAGG
>WVXT01000010.1 GCA_011773355.1 bacterium | reverse complement strand
GGCAGGATGCTGGAAGAGGTTAATCCTGTAGGAGGTCGAGAGAAAGTCAATGCCATAAAAGATAGTCTAAAGAGATCTAACAGCAGTCCTCAAGATGCTATCTATGTGGGAGATAGCATCACCGATCGAGAGGCATTAAGTTTTATAAAAGAAAATGGAGGGTTGGCAGTATCTTTTAATGGAAATAGATATGCAATTGAGAAGGCTGAAGTAGTCTGCATCTCAGAAAATACAGCTCCCATTTCAACTCTTGCAAATGCCTTTTCTCAGGGAGGTAAGGGAAAAGTAATGGAGTTGGTAAGAAACTGGAAAGAAAAACTCCCGCTACTGGAACTAGTGAGTGAAAATAATATAGAACGTCTCGTGTCTGTTAGCGAAAGATTTAGAAAGAGTGTACGGGGTGAGGCAGGAAGTTTAGGATGAGAAGATGGATGTAATCTCTATAGGTGCTTTAAACATCGATTTAGTGGCTAAAGTAGATAGGTTCCCCAATCCTGACCAGGAGACTGTAATCAGGAGCTGGGATATGGTTGGCGGTGGTTCTGCGGCCAATGTTGCCTGTGGCATTTCCCGCCTGGGAGTAAATTCAGGGTTCATTGGAAACGTGGGAGGAGACTATTTCGGGGAGGTCCTCAGGGACGGTTTGAAGAAAGAGAATGTCGATATATCTTGCTTAAAAGTTTGTCAGGGAAATAGCGGGAGCGTTATTGCCATTGTTAGTAAAGAAGGTGAAAGGATTCTCTTTGCCTATCAAGGAGCCAATGCAAAACTGTCTCCCAGAAATATTGATAAGAATTACATAAAATCTGCTAAATGTATTTTCTTGAGTAGCATTGAAGGTGAAAAAGCCATTCCAGCGATGGAACTCGCTTCCCAATATGCTAAAGAATCTGGAGTAAAAGTACTTTTCGACCCGGGATACATATTCGTGGAAAAGGGGCTTAAAAGCCTTCAAGGAATCTTGAATAAAGCAACGATAGTGAAATTTAATGAGACAGAGATAAAGGAGTTAACCAAAAGAGAAAAACTCCACGAGGCCTCGGAAGCCATTGCCGAATACGGAGCGAAAATTGTTCTAACCACTCTGGGGAGAGAAGGATGTTTTGTCTATTCTGCCTCAGTCAATAAATTTATCGACTCGTATAAAGAATTCAAACCCGTGGATAAGACAGGGGCTGGTGATGCCTTCTCTTGTGGATTTATCTTTGGCGAACTAAATAATTGGGATTTGGAAAAATCTGTAAAATTTGCTAATCTTATAGCCAGTATTTCCATTACCAGAATTGGCGCAAGGTCTGTTCCCTATTTAAAAGAATTGAAGGATTACAAACAATATAACCAATTCTAAGAAGGTTCCCTCTCCTCCAGGGGAGAGGCTTAGGGGGAGAAATTATGCCGCAAGTTAATAGAGCCCTTATTAGTGTGTTTGACAAGACAGGAATCGTAGAGTTTGCCCGCGGTTTGAAAGATTTGGGAGTGGAGATTATTTCTACCGGCGGGACTGCTAAGATGTTAAAGGAATCAGGAATACCCATCCGCTCGGTTTCCGATTATACAGGTTTTCCTGAGGTGCTGGAAGGAAGAGTGAAGACTTTACATCCCAAAGTTCATGGGGCTTTACTTGCCGTCAGGGATAATCCTCAACACATGAAAGAGATACAAAAGCATAATATAGAATTGATTGATATGGTGGTAATTAACCTCTATCCTTTTGAGGCCACAGTTGCCAAAGAAGGCGTCACCAAAGAGGAGGCTATTGAGAATATTGACATTGGTGGTCCAACTATGTTGAGGTCAGCAGCCAAAAATTATAAGTGGGTAGTGCCTATTTCTAATCCAGCAAATTATACTTCTGTCCTGGAGGAGATGAAAAAGAATAAAGGTGCCGTAAGCGAGGAGACTTCTCTAAGATTGACTACAGATATATTTCAACATCTATCTAGATATAACTATCATATTTACCATTACTTTCTCACTTCGTCTTCTTCTGCTTCTCTTTTTCCGGATTTATTACAACTTCAGCTGGAGAAGGTAAAGGATTTAAGATACGGAGAGAATCCCCATCAGAGCGCAGCATTCTATAAAGAATTAGTCAAAGGAAAAGAGCAAGGGATAGCGGGTATAGAGCAACTGGGAGGCAAGGAACTTTCTTTTAATAATATTCTAGATTTAGATGCGGCAGTAAATATAGTAAAAGAATTTGAAGAGCCAGTAGCAGTAATTATTAAGCATACTAATCCTTGCGGTGTAGCTACTAGTGAGGCTCTCCTTGAGGCTTATAATAAAGCCCGCCAATGCGACCCGGTTAGCGCCTTTGGCTCCATTGTGGGGTTCAATCGTAAGGTGGATAGTAAGACCGCGGAAGAGATTGTTAAGACTTTTGTTGAGGCAGTGATTGGACCAGATTTTGAAGATGAAGCGGTTAAAGTTCTGAAAACAAAGAAAGATATCCGATTGTTAAAATTGTCTGGTGAAAGAAAATTATCTTCTAACCAGCTCGATTACCGGAGAGTTTCCGGAGGGCTGTTGGTTCAGACGAAGGATCTAAAAACTTTTGCTGATGGCCTGGAAGTGGTTACTGAGAAGAAGCCAAACGATGTGGAATTGAAAGCTCTCCGGTTTGCCTGGAAGGTTTGTAAGCACGTTAAGTCGAATGCCATTGTTCTGGCAAGCGAAAGCCAGACGTTGGGCATCGGGGCTGGTCAGATGTCTCGTGTCGATGCAGTGAAAATTGCGTCAAGGAAGATGGGAGAGCAATTCGGGAAATATAAGGGGCTTATAGTTATGGCTTCGGATGCTTTCTTTCCTTTCCGCGACTCTGTCGATCTGGCTTCTACCTTTGGAGTTACAGCAATTATTCAGCCGGGAGGTTCCCTGAGGGATAAGGAGTCGATTGCTGCTTGTAACGAGCATAAAATTGCTATGGCTTTCACCAGAATGCGCCATTTCCGCCATTAGAAGATAAAACCGAAAGAAGATAATAAAGATCTTCCTCTCCCCTGGGGGAGAGGGTTAGGGCGAGGGGGAAAATGGGACGGCCGTCGTGGGATGAGTATTTTATGGAAATTGCCGAGACTGTGGCTAAACGTTCCACGTGTCTGAGGAGGCAAGTGGGAGCAATCATTGTGCGGGACAAGAGGATTCTTGCCACAGGATATAATGGGACTTTAACCGGGCTACCACATTGTGAACAGGTAGGGTGCCTTCGGGAAAAGAAGAACGTTCCCTCTGGCCAGATGCAGGAATTGTGCCGGGGGCTCCACGGTGAACAGAATGCATTATTATTTGCTGCTGCTAATGGTGTAGATATAAAGAACGCTACGGTATATTGTACGCATCAACCTTGTATTCTCTGCGCAAAAATGATAATTCAGGCGGGTATAATTCGCGCTGTTTTTAAAGGCAAATATCCTGACGAGATGGCCCAGAAGCTATTTAAAGAAGCAAAAGTGGAACTTTGCCAGTTGAAACAAGGAGGCAGAAAAAGATAGTTTGTTCGTCGCTTAGGAATATGCTCGGGATTTGGTTCGCTCGCTAAAAACTTAAAAGATAGTTTGCTCATAATTGTGAAATTTCTTGACGCCAAAGAACTTCGGACTCTGCAGGGCGCAAATCAAAACTCTCCCGATAAATCGGGGTCGGACAATGATTTGCTTGGAAGCAAATGCATCGTCCTTGTTCCTTGGCTAAAATTTCAAGACTTATTCGCAAACTATCTTTTAAGTAGAGAGTGAAATTATAAGGAGGATGAATTGATTTCTCGCTATACTCTTCCTAAAATGGGAAGAATCTGGACTGAGGAGAACAGGTTCAGGATAATGATGGAGATTGAACTGGCTGTTTGCGAAGCTCTGGCGAATCTTAGAGAGATTCCGAGGAGTGCGCTCAATAAAATTAAGAAAAAAGCCAGGTTTAGCCTGGCGAGGATTAAGAAAATAGAGAGCAAAGTGCATCACGACGTGATTGCGTTTGTATCTTCTTTGAGTGAGAGTGTAGGTAAAGAAGGAAGATATATCCATCTGGGATTAACTTCTTCTGATATTCTGGATACTGCACTGGCTGTGCAGATGGTTGAGGCGATAGATATTTTAATCGAGGATGTAGAGAATCTTTCCCGGACTCTGAAGAAGAGAGCCATAAAACATAAGAATACAATAATGATAGGCAGAACGCATGGAGTCCATGCTGAGCCGACTACTTTTGGATTGAAACTGGCGCTCTGGTATCAGGAGACCCTGAGAAACCTGGAAAGACTCAGGCGGGTAAAGGAAGTGATTGGTGTGGGAAAAATCTCAGGGGCAGTGGGAACCTATGCCCATGTGAATCCTAAAGTGGAACTCTATGTGTGCAAGAAATTGGGGTTGAAACCAGCTCCCATTTCCACACAGATAATTCAGAGAGACCGCCATGCCCAATACCTTTCTATATTGGCGTTGGTAGCCACATCACTGGACAAATTTGCCCTGGAAATTCGAAACCTCCAGCGCACTGAAATTCTGGAGGTAGAAGAGTATTTCAGTCCTACCCAGAAAGGCTCCTCAGCAATGCCCCACAAGAGGAACCCCATAACTTGTGAGAGAATTTGTGGACTGGCGCGTCTTGTTCGTTCCAATGCAGTAGCCTCCTTGGAGAATATGCCTCTATGGCACGAAAGAGATATCACACATTCTTCGGTGGAAAGAGTTATTATTCCCGATAGTACGATTCTCCTGGATTATATGTTGCAGAAATTCGAAAATATCGTGAGAAGACTGATAGTCTATCCTCAAAACATGAAGAAGAATCTGGAGAAAAGTAAAAATGCTATTTTCTCTCAGAAAGTTCTTCTGGAACTGGTAAAGAAGGGGCTTTCTCGAGACAGGGCATATGAGTTGACTCAAAGAAATGCTATGAAAGCCTGGAAGGAAGGCAGTGAATTTCGTGACTTTCTAAAGAATGACAGAGAAGTAGAGAAATATCTTACAAAAAGAGAAATTGATGCTTGCTTCAATCTCAACTATTACTTGAGGTACGTGAATAGAATTTTTGAACGGCTAAGACTCAAAGGGAAATGAAGAAATGGCTATTTTAGTTGTAGTAGGTACTCAGTGGGGCGACGAAGGTAAAGGCAAAGTTGTCCACCTTCTCTCAGAGAAGGCTGATTACATTATACGCTACCAGGGTGGAAACAATGCGGGACATACTGTTGTCTTTAATGGTCGAGAATTCATTCTCCATCTGGTTCCCGCGGGAATACTCGAGCCGGGTAAGAAATGTATTATTGGAAGTGGAGTGGTAGTAGATCCCCAGGCACTGGTAGAAGAGATTCGCTTTCTCGAAGGAAAAGTAATAAAAATAAAAGGCAGACTCTTTGTCAGCGATGCCTGCCACATTATTTTGCCCTACCATCGCTGGTTAGACCAGCTCAGGGAAACCCAGCAGGGTAAGCGGAGAATAGGCACTACGCGGAAGGGCATCGGACCGGCCTACGCTGATAAGGTGGCCAGAGTAGGCATAAGAATGGCCGATTTCCTTTCTCTGGGTTTATTTAAAGAACTATTAGAGAGGAACTTAAAAGAAAAGGCACCTCTTCTGAGGAAAGTGTGCAAGCTCTCTGAGTTAAGACGAGAAATTCTGGAAAAAAGAAAAAAGCAGCTACCTATAATTAAGGATCTCGTGGTGGATTCAGCAATAATGATTAATCGGATAATTTCCCAAGCAAGTAATGTTATTCTGGAGAGTGCTCAAGGAACTCTACTGGACGTCGATTATGGAAGTTATCCTTATGTTACTTCCTCTAATCCTGTGGCTGGTGGCGCCTGCGTGGGTATAGGTATAGGCCCCACTCAGATTGACCGGGTCTTGGGAGTCGTCAAGGCATATACTACCAGGGTAGGAGAGGGACCATTTCCCACAGAGCTTTCCAATGGGACAGGTAAACTATTGCAGGAAAGGGGAAAAGAGTTCGGAGCAACTACAGGACGACCTCGACGTTGTGGCTGGTTTGACGCCTCCATTGTCCGACATGCGGTAAGAGTAAATGGTCTGAGGAGTTTAGCTTTGACCAAGCTGGACGTTCTGGATGGGATCGACCCTTTAAAAATTTGCGTAGCATATCGCTACCGGGGAAAGTTGATCAAAGAATTTCCCACTGGCAGAGAAATTTTCAAAGATTGTAAACCAGTTTATATAAAAGTAAGAGGGTGGAAAGAGAAGACCAAAGGCATTCAGAAATTTAATTTACTACCCCAAAATGCAAAGAGATATTTAAGCAAAATAGAAAGCCTGGTTCAGGCAAAAATCTCCATAGTCTCTATGGGCAGAAGCAGAGAGGAAACGATCATAATAGATAAGGACTTGATAGATTTCAATTTCTGATTATAATTATATTAGGCACAGGCCCGACAAGACTCCGAACTCTGATGGAAGCGTCGGACTCCTTCGGAGCAGATTCACGTAGATAAGGAACCTTTGCGGAAGGGGCGCCGGTCGCGACGAATAAGGAGCGACGACCGAGCGAAGCGAGGGAAAGGCGCGGGCGCGAGACGGTGAGCGCCCCGGGAAACAGAGAGCGAAGCGAACGTCCCGATATATCGGGAAGCACAGGCAGATTCACAGGAGGTAGGAATGGCGCGAGTTGTTTTAAAAAAGGCAACTAAAATATATCCGGGAGGCGTTATCGGCGCTAAGGATATTAATTTAGAAGTTGCTGATAAAGAGTTTTGCGTTTTAGTTGGACCGTCAGGATGTGGTAAATCTACTACGCTAAGAATGATAGCTGGCCTGGAAGAAGTTACTGAAGGAGAAGTCTATATTGACGACAAACTGGTCAATGACATCCCTCCTAAAAACAGGGATATTGCTATGGTTTTCCAGAACTACGCTCTTTACCCTCATATGACTGCCTATGAAAATATGGCGTTTGCACTAAAGTTGAGAAAGTATCCCAAGCCAGAGATACAGCGCAGGGTAGAAGAGGCGGCAGAGATTTTAGGTATCCGGCCTCTTCTAAATAGAAGACCAAAGGCACTATCCGGTGGGGAAAGACAGAGGGTAGCGGTGGGGAGAGCTATAGTTCGTAAACCAAAAGTCTTCTTATTCGATGAACCCTTGAGTAATTTAGATGCAAAGATGAGAGTTCAAATGAGAACAGAACTCAGCAAGCTTCACGACCGGCTACAAGCTACTATGATCTACGTGACTCATGACCAGATAGAAGCTATGACAATGGGAGACAGGATTACAGTATTGAAGGATGGTATCATTCATCAGGTGGCAGATCCCATCACTCTTTATGACCAGCCGGTGAATAAATTTGTGGCCGGGTTCATCGGTACGCCCCCAATGAACTTTATGGAATGCCGGGTAATAAAAAAGAATGCTGGAATATACATAGATGAGGGAAACTACGAGGTAAAAGTCAGTAAGAGGATGGAAAAAAGCCTCGAACCTTATGTGGGTAAAGAAGTAATCTTTGGCATCCGGCCAGAGGATATCTATGATAAGCTCTATTCTGCGGGAGCTACTCAGGATAACACTATTTCCAGTACTGTAGAGGTTGTTGAGCCCATGGGTGCTGAGATAATGTTACATTTAACTACCGGCAAGAGTATTTTTATTGCCCGCGTTGGTGCACACAATAAAGCAAAAGTTAACCAGGATATAGAAATGGTCTTTGATATGGAGAAAATTCACGTTTTTGATAAAGAAACCGAAAAAGCCATAGTATAATTCTATTTTCAGGTGTTATTTCACCACCACAATCTTCTTTGTCCTCTTATAATCCCCCGCCTTTATGTGGAGAAAATATAACCCAGAGCCAACTACATCTCCATTGCCACTTTTGCCGTCCCAGTAGTACTTGTGTGTTCCAGCTTCTTTTTCTTCATCTGCCAATTCTCTTATTCTATTGCCTCTGGTATTATAAAGACTTAATCTTACATGAGCTTGTTTTGGTAGTTCCACTATGATTGATGCTCTCTCTCCTTTTATTGGATTAAACACATTGTTATAAACTCCCATTTTATCCGGCCCTGTTTCATATAGCTCTATTCTTGCTATTCCTGTTTCTCCCTCTCCTGTCCTATCTCCTTTTCTTACTTTCATTCTTATCTTTATTCCACGCACTAAGGGATATTTTTTTATGATATCCATTACTGCCACCTGTCCTGTTATATTGCTTTTATCATCAATACTTATTTTATCTTTCACGTTTACATTTAATACATTATTGTTTTCATCCAACAACTTTACCTCTTCTATAACTGCCCCTTCCTCTGTATTTCCTGAAATAAACAATACATCTGTTTCACTTACTCTTTTCTTATCCAACCTTATGGTTAATTCAATATCTTTATCAAAACTTATCTCTTCGTATAAATGTACTTCGTAAGGTCCAAATTTCTCAGTAAAACTTCCCCCGGAAGCTTGAATTGTTCTGTCTTCATAAATTTCTCTAAATCTTGAGTTAGAACGTAAATCAGGCAAAATAAGCTCAGCTTCTGCGGTTTTATTCATCATATTTACTGCAAAGAAATACAGTTTACTGTCATGAATCCTTGAGCTAACATCAATTCTGCCTTGAGTTAACATCCTTACCCGGACATCGTCTCTTTCTGAAGAGTTTATCGCCGGTGCAAGCACCTGAAGCGTCTGGGCAATATTCGTCATTTCTACTTCAAGTTCAGGTGGAATCTCATGCCAACGAAAGGGATTAAACTCAGCAGGAAACCAGCCAATACCATCTGCTCCGTGGATAATTGTCATCCATACCTCTGCTCTCATCTCTTGGGGTGTAGGAGAACGGTTACCGCCATCTAAATCGCCTGTGCGTGCTTCCAGCCATATCCATATANNCATATCCATATAGGCTTTTTATTGTTACTAAATTTCTTCAAACTATCTATACCATCAGCAACGGAATATAACAGTTTCTCCCCGTTGGCGTAAGTTGAAATTGGATAGATATCATAAGAAATTATGTCCGCTCCTTCGCAATATTCATAATAATCTGTGGCTTGCGCGTGTCTTCTTGTCGGATCACCGCCTACCCCGGGACCGAAATTCACATAAACCGAATGCTCCAGATCCAGAGCGCCTATTTCATTATAAAGCTGTTTTATTTCCCAAGGAGGGCTTTTCAGTCCCGGGTGCAACGTTGATAGAATATCGGGTTCATCTCTGTGCCTCCAGGCCAGCAAAGCAGGATGATTTTTAAACTGGGAAATTATCTGAGGATCAACATCATCCTGAATTTCACTTGGAAGAATAATCCCATAAAGACCCTTAGAATACAAACCATCAAGGAATTCTTTCTGAGTAATCCCTTTTGCGCCTTCCCCAATGAACATATTTACTCCCAGTGCTTTGAAGTAATCCATAAAATCAAGCGCCTGTGCCCAAACAGCTATTGGGAAAAAATTGGGGTCCTGAAGAACATTTGTTATTGTCCGCGGCTCTGGAAATTGATGTAGATCGGTCTGACCATCTCCAGAGACCTCTACAGTTACCTCATCAAAATGAAACTCCTCCGGTCCAACAGAGTTATCGCCTCTAAAATAAACCTCGGTGAATCCTTTAGAAAAATACTGTTTCACACTATCGCTAATGGTCTTTAACTCATCATTTACATAAACATTTATCACTCCCGGGCCAGATACTTCTATTGTCCACTTCTGCCATTCGCCTGTTCTGTTAAGGTCAGGGGAATAACGGCAGCCATAAAAGTTGTTTTCTGCCGTAAGCAGGTACCCATACTTAGTTCCATCAAGATAATCTCGTCTTAAAATACCAAAAAGTAGCATATTTCCATCTTTATTCTGTAATCCAAAAATCGGTCCTATGCTTGCCGAATCAGAAGAAGGAAACTCCACCATACTATCTTTTACCCAAAAACTAACTCTACCATACACATTATTGTCAGAAACAGGAAGCGTTGCTCTTCCCATGGCGCCAAGTTTCAGGCAATATTGGCCGCTATGCGGGTTATCAGATATAATCTCTGCCTCGCCAACCATTTCCCATTCATTGGAAAGAGGATTCTCAAAATCAAGATAATAAGTTGCTGCCTGAACCACAGCCAGCGGTATCAAAATCCACAGCAAACTTAAAGTAAGGATAGGGAAGATGGGTATTTTGCTTGGTTTTCTTTCCATCTTTATTCTCTCCTAGTTAGAATGTCTCATTTTTATCTGTGGTTATCCGCCGACTTAGTCGGGGCAGGTGTACCTCCTGCTCTATGCTCATTTGAAGTTTCTATCACTTCACCACAACAATCTTCTTTGTCTTCTTATAATCCCCTGCCTGTATATGTACGAAGTATAATCCACTGCCAACAACATTGCCATTACCACTTTTACCGTCCCAGTAGTACTTATGAGTCCCCGCCTCTTTCTGTTCATTTGCCAGTTCTATTATTTTATTGCCTCTGGTATTATAAAGATTTAATCTTACATAAGCTTGTTTTGGTACTTCTACTACGATTAATGCTTTTTCTCCTTTTATTGGATTAAACACATTGTTATAACAACTTGCTGGTAGTTCTCCAAATTCTTTTTCAAATACTGCAATAA
>WVXT01000020.1 GCA_011773355.1 bacterium | reverse complement strand
CTCTTTCTGCGTTGGAAGGAGGAGATGATGGTCTCACCTTCTATCAGCGCATAATCCCGGAAGCCTCAAAATATTTGGTGGATGGTGGTTACTTAATTATGGAGATTGGAGATTCTCAAGGGAAAGCAGTGATGAATATTATTAAGAAAGAGAAACAGTTCTGTCCACTCCAATTAGTTAAAGATTATGCTGGACTGGATAGAGTAGTTGTGGCTCAGAAGGCAAGATTTTAGATACGAATGAGAACCCTTAAGGAGGGGAGAGAGTGGAAAAGATTCTCATTACCGGGGGAAAGAAACTCTCTGGCATGGTGAAAATCAGTGGCTCCAAAAACGCTTCTTTGCCAATACTGGTGGCCACTCTTTTGACGGATGAGGACTGTGTGGTGAAGAATGTGCCTCATCTGCAGGATGTGGAGACGATTTTGGCATTGTTAAGAATTTTAGGCAAGAGGATTTCTCACCATAATAAAAGGATAAGAATTTCTTCTACCTATAGACTGGATAGCGAAGCTCCCTATGAGCTGGTAAAAAAGATGAGAGCTTCTATTCTGGTAATGGGTCCTCTCCTGGGCAGGCTTGGTCGAGTGAGAGCTTCTTTACCCGGAGGATGCGCCATTGGGGCCCGTCCCATCAATCTACACCTTCGGGGATTCAGGAAGCTGGGAGCAAAGGCGAGTTTTGAGAGAGGATACGTTCAGCTGGATGCCCCCAGGCTCCACGGAGCAAATATATATTTAGATTTTCCCAGTGTAGGGGCGACAGAAAACTTAATGATGGCAGCAACCAGGGCCAGGGGAAGAACAGTCATAGAAAATGCTGCTTCCGAACCAGAAATTAAGGACTTAGCCAACTTTTTAAATAAAATGGGGGCTAAGATTAAAGGCGCAGGGACCAATATTATTGAAATTGAAGGTGTAAGTGTGCTTTCTGGTACCGTTCATGAGGTTATTCCTGACCGAATAGAGACAGGCACGTTTATGGTAGCAGCAGCAGTCACCGTAGGTAATGTGGCTATTCGCGGGGCAGACCCCGAACACCTGGAAGCAGTGATAACCAAACTTAGAGAAGCCGGGGCAAAGATTACGGTAAATAATAAAGAAATTAAAGTTACCTCTGGAAAAAATCTTAGGGCGACCGATATTGAGACAATTCCTTATCCCGGCTTTCCCACCGATATGCAGGCGCAATGGATGGTACTGATGAGTCTTACTAAAGGTACCAGTATAATTACAGAGACTGTATTTGAGAATAGATTTCTTCATGTTGGCGAACTTCAAAGGATGGGTTCCAATATTCAGGTTAAAGGTAATAGTGCGATTGTTAAAGGCGTCCCTAAGCTCAGTGGCGCTCCGGTAATGGCTACGGACTTGAGAGCTTCGGCAGCATTGATTCTGGCAGCTCTGGCTGCAGAAGGAAGAACCGAGATATTTGGCGTTCACCATCTGGATCGGGGTTACGAAGATATCGAGAAAAAGTTAAAGCGTTTAGGAGCGAGGATAAAAAGAGTAAAGGAATAAGAATTGGTGATGAGAAAGTCTGCAGTGGAAAGGAGTAGCGAAAAGGTTTGAAAACAGTAGAAAAAAGAGTTAGAGAAATTATAGAAAGGGTGAAGAATCAAGGCGACAAAGCTTTACTCTTCTATACCAGGAAATACGATGGTCTTTCCTTAAAGCCAGCCGAACTGAGAGTGAAAAAAGCAGAAATTGACAGAGCTTTCCAGATGGTTGGCTTAAGTTTTATCAGGGTAATAGAAAAAGCAAAGAAAAATATAGAGAAATTCCACCTTGGCGAATACAGGCAAATTACAAGAAAAAATCGACAATTCTCAACAGGCACTTCAAAAGGGATTCGCTTTGTTGAGCTCTGGCGTGCCGTGGAGAGAGTGGGTGTCTATGTACCTGGAGGAAAATTTGCTTATCCCTCTTCAGTGCTGATGACCATTGTGCCAGCAAAAGTAGCAGGCGTTGGCAGGATTGCCGTGGTTTCTCCTCCCGGGAAGTTGAATTCTGAGGTTTTGGTGGCTGCCCGGATATGTGGGGTAGAGGAAATCTACAGAGTCGGTGGCGCCCAGGCAATTGCAGCTTTTGCCTATGGAACCAGGACTATTCCTAAAGTGGATAAGATTGTGGGGCCGGGAAATGTTTACGTGACTACTGCTAAGAGACTTCTTTTTGGCGATGTAGGAATTGACATGTTGGCCGGTCCTTCGGAAATACTGATTATTGCCGACGGGAATGCCAATCCTGACTATATAGTATCCGATCTATTAGCACAGGTAGAACATGGTGGGGGTGCTAGTGCGCGATTAATCACTACTTCAAAAAGAATAAAAAATATCGTTAAGAGAAAGGTGAAAAGAAAAGGAGTCCACCTGGTGTGGGTGGAGAGTATCAAAGAAGCCGTACGTCTTGCCAACGAGTTCGCTCCAGAACATCTGGAAATTCTGCTGGAGAAGCCAGAGAGAATTTTACCTGAGATAAAAAATGCAGGGGAAATATTTCTTGGTAAATGGTCTCCCGTTGCCGTTGGCGACTACTATGCAGGGCCAAGCCACGTTTTGCCTACAGGAGGCAGCGCGAGATTCTGTTCAGGCTTGTCGGTCAAAGATTTTTTGAAAAGAATGGTAGTAGTAGCCTGTTCGGAAAGAGGGTTGAGAAGTTCAGCTCAAGATATAATCAATTTTGCAAAGGCGGAAGGACTGGGAAGTCATGCAGAGTCAATAAAAGTAAGACTGAAAAAGTAACAATGTTGGAGGTAAAATGAGAAAGTCAAAGCTAGATAGGAGGACCAAGGAAACGCGGATTCGATTGGAGCTAAACTTGGATGGTAAAGGGAGTTATCAGATAAATACGCCAATTCCATTTCTCGACCATATGCTGGAAATGGTGGCAAGATTCAGTTGCATTGACCTGAAGATAAAAGCTTCCGGTGATGTTCGCATTGATGACCATCATACTACGGAAGACTTAGGAATTTCTCTGGGACAGGCGATAAAGAAAGCATTGGGAAGAAAAGGGAGGATATCCCGCTATGGTTTCTCCCTGGTGCCAATGGATGAGGCACTTTCCGAAATTTCTTTGGACATTTCTAATAGGCCTTATTTAGTATTCAATGTCAAGTTTAAGAAAGAAACTAAGAAGAAGGAAGGGTTTAATTTTGGCCTAATTGAGGATTTCTTTCGAGCATTATGTATTAATGCGGGTATTACTTTACATGTTAATTCAAGGTATGGCAGGAACAATCATCACATCGCTGAGTCAATCTTCAAAGGCTTTGGGGTAGCTTTGCGCGAAGCGGTTAAGATAAATCCAAAGTTAAAAGGGATTCCTTCAACCAAAGGGCGACTGTAGATATTCTCGTTACACTAAACCCCTCCCATTAAGAAATATTAAATGGAAAAGTTGGCGTTGCAGGAGGTATAATGCTTGTTATTCCGGCTATTGATATCCGGGGTGGGAACTGTGTTCGCCTGGTTCAGGGCAAATTAGAACAAGAGACTATATTTTCCAGGGACCCTGTCTTTGTGGCCAAGCTCTGGCAGGCTCAGGGAGCGAAGAAGCTACACATAGTCGACCTCGATGGCGCTTTCTCTGGAATAATCCAGAATCTTGAGCTGATTGCGAAAATTGCAAAGAGTATTAATGTTCCTGTAGAAGTCGGTGGCGGCATACGGGATATGGATACTATCAGAAGAGTATTATCCGGCGGCGTGGCAGAAGTTATCCTGGGCACTTCGGCAATTTATGACACAGATACCGTAAAGAAAGCGCTGAAAAAGTTCAGGGATAAAATCATAATAAGTATAGATTCAACGGGCGGGAAAGTGGCCATCGGAGGCTGGAAAGAAATTACTGCTGTTCGGTCGACGACTCTGGCTAAGAGAGTAGAAGAGATGGGAGTAAAAAAGATAATCTTCACCGATATAAAAAAGGACGGAATGTTGAAAGGGCCCAATGTGAAAGGAATCAAAGCTTTTGCTGAGAAGGTTAAAGTTCCAGTTATTGCCTGTGGCGGTATATCCAGCTTAGATGATGTAAAAAGAATCAAAGAACTGGAAGAATATGGTGTTTCTGGCATGATTATTGGAAAGGCGTTATATACAGGTAACATAAAGCTCCAGGAGGCTATGGAGATAGCAACGAGATGAGGGTGTTAAGAAGCAGAGAAGGTTCAGGGAGGTAATGATGAAGTTTATAGAAGAATTGAGATTTGATGGTCAAGGTTTGATTCCAGCGATAGTGCAGGATTATGAAGATGGTCAGATTTTGATGCTGGCTTATATGAATAAGGAGTCTTTGGAAAAGACAATGGCCACCGGAAAGACCTGTTTTTGGCGTCGTTCCCAGGGGAGATTGTGGACTAAAGGGGAAGAATCGGGACATTTTCAGCAGGTCAAGGAGATTTTTTTCGATTGCGATGGCGACACATTACTGGTAAAAGTGAAACAACTCGGCGGTGCTGCCTGCCACAAGGGATACAGGTCGTGTTTCTTCAGAAAAGTTAATGAAAAAGGAGAATATGATATTATCGGGGAAAAAGTTTTTGACCCCAGCAAAGTATATAAAAAGAAATAAGTAAAGGAAATTTATGTTCCATCCAGGTTTTAGTCAATTCAAAAGATTGGCAAAAAAAGGAAACTTACTTCCCGTCTATAAAGAAATCCTCGCCGACATGGAAACCCCAGTCTCTGCATTCACCAAAATTGGTATGGGAAAGCACGCCTATCTTCTGGAAAGCGTGGAGGGAGGAGAAAAGCTGGGAAGGTACTCTTTCTTATCCAGTAGCCCTGCATTGATCTTTGAGAGTAAGGGAAAGAGAGTTACTCTGAGTCTTAAGGCTCGGGTAATGCGACAGGTGAAAGAGACGGATGATCCTCTCGAGGAATTGAGAAAAATCATGCAGAAATATAAACCAGTAGAAGTGGAAGGATTACCACGATTTTACGGAGGAGCCGTAGGTTATATTGGATACGATATGGTGAAATTCATTGAAGATATACCAACCACTAATCCTGATGACCTCGATCTGCCTGACTGTAAGTTCATATTTACAGATAATCTCTTAATATTCGACCATATAGCACATACAATTAAAGTTGTATCCTGCGTTCATTTAGATGCAAAAGAAACCAATCTGAAGACCTTGTATGACGAAGCCTGCAAAAAGATCGAAAAGTTAATAACTGAATTGAGAAAGAAACCAAAGAAAAGACCTAAAGTGAGACGGTCAAGAAGCTCAAAGATAGTCCCGCAATCGAATTTTACTAAAAACGGTTTTGAGAGGATCGTGGAAAAAGCCAAGCAATATATAAGAGCGGGAGATATTATCCAGACTGTTCTGTCGCAGAGGTTAGAAACAGAGGTTAGTGCTCATCCCTTCGATATTTATCGAGCACTAAGGATTATCAATCCCTCGCCTTATATGTATTATCTTTCGCTAGGCGGGATGAATCTTGTCGGTTCTTCACCCGAAATTCTCGTCCGGCAGGAGGGAAAAAGTGTCGAGGTTCGACCTATAGCGGGTACCAGACCGCGCGGGAAAGACGAAGTTGAGGATAAGAAATTAGAAAGAGAATTGCTAAAGAGTTCCAAAGAGAAGGCGGAACATCTTATGCTGGTTGACCTGGGAAGGAATGATATCGGTCGTGTATGTGAGTACGGTAGCATTAAAGTGCCAGAATTGATGGTCATTGAGAGATATTCACACGTAATGCACATTGTTTCAGGAGTAATTGGTAAACTAAGAAGAGGAATGGACAGCTTCGATGTCCTCAGGGCCTGTTTCCCCGCGGGCACAGTTTCCGGAGCGCCGAAAGTCAGAGCGATGGAGATAATAGAAGAGTTGGAAAATCTAAAAAGAGGACCCTATGCTGGAGCAGTGGGATACTTTAGCTTTCAGGGAAATATGGATATGGCGATTACAATCAGGACAATCCTGATAAAAGAAAAAAAGGCTTTTCTCCAGGCCGGGGCAGGAATTGTGGCTGATTCCATTCCCAAGAACGAATATGAGGAGACAATAAATAAAGCAAAGGCATTATTCGAGGCAATTGAAATGGCGGAGAAAGGATTTGAATAATGATTCTGGTAATCGACAATTATGACTCTTTTGTCTATAACCTCGTGCAGTATTTGGGAGAAATGGGAGGGAGATTGAAGGTCTTTCGGAATGATAAACTCTCCCTTTCAGATATTGATGAATTAGCGCCGGAAAAAATAATTATCTCTCCCGGACCAGGCCGACCCGAAGATGCCGGGATATCCTGCAGTCTGATAAAGGAGTTCGCAGGAAAGATTCCCATCCTGGGGGTCTGTCTCGGTCACCAGTGCATCGGCTATGCCTTTGGGGGAGAGGTGGTCAGGGCAGAAAGGATTATGCATGGTAAGACTTCCATGGTATTCCATGACCAGAAAGGGATATTCGAAGGGATTACCAGTCCTTTTGAGGCGACACGCTACCATTCGCTGATTGTAAAGGCAGATAACCTGCCTGAATGTTTGGAGGTTATTGCGCAGACTGACCGAAAAGAGATTATGGGGATTAAACATAGAGACTACTCGATTTGGGGAGTCCAGTTTCATCCAGAATCTATTCTCACTAAAGAGGGCAAGAATCTCTTAAGAAATTTTTTGAAAATGGAATAAACTTGTCAAAGGAGAAGAGAATGATCAAGGAAGCAATCGCCAAAGTAGTAAAAGGTGAGAACCTTCAAGAGAAAGAAGCAATTCAAGTAATGGAAGAGATTATGTCCGGTAAATGTACTGATGCCCAGATTGGAGCTTTCATCACTGCCCTGAGAATCAAGGGAGAGACTGTGGAAGAGATAACAGGATGTGCCAAGGTGATGCGGGCTAAGGCGACTAAAATTAATGTGTTGCCACAAGTGGACATAGATCGGGAGGAGATAAACATCGATTGGGAGACGATAGTTGATACCTGTGGCACAGGGGGGACAGGGACGAACACCTTTAACATTTCTACTACTACAGCATTTGTTGTGGCCGGATGTGGCGTCAGGGTAGCTAAACACGGAAACAGGGGAGTCTCCTCAGGTTGCGGAAGTGCCGATGTTATAAAGGGCCTGGGAGTTAACCTTGATGTTCCTCCTGAGGTGGTTGCCGGGTGCGTGAGAGAGATTGGGATAGGTTTTCTCTACGCTCCCCTGTTTCATGGAGCTATGAAATATGCTATAGGTCCCCGACGAGAAATTGGTCTTCGTACGGTATTTAATATTCTTGGCCCTTTAACTAATCCTGCCGGCGCCACAGCTCAGGTTCTAGGAGTTTACGATGGTGAACTGACGGAAATGATGGCTCACGTATTAAACAATCTGGGAGTAAAAAGAGCCTTCGTTGTTCACGGTCTAGATACTTTGGATGAGATTACGATTACCGGGCCAACCAAGGTTTCTGAACTAAAAAATAAAAAGGTGGAAACCTACCATATCAGGCCGGAAGATTTCGGTCTACCTGTGGCCCATCCTGGTGAAATAAAGGGAGGGGGCGTTGAGGAAAACGTTGAGATAGTATTGTCAATTCTCAAAGGCAAGAAAGGTGCACAGCGGAACGTGGTGCTACTGAACGCCTCTGCCGCTCTTGTGGCCGGAGGGAAAGCGAAAGATTTTAAAGAAGGGATTAAACTGGCTGAAGATTCAATAGATTCCGGCAAGGCAATGAAAAAGCTAGAACTCCTGAAAGAGTACACCAATAAATCTGCA
This sequence comes from bacterium, assembly GCA_011773355.1. Taxonomy (GTDB): domain Bacteria; phylum UBA6262; class WVXT01; order WVXT01; family WVXT01; genus WVXT01. The sequence continues at coordinate 6,776 of WVXT01000020.1, read as the reverse complement.
TAGAATGATAACTGTAGTGTAGGCCACGGATAAATCGGGGCGCTCATAAAGGGCTACACTACTTCATACCCATCAGTTGCTCAACCGCTTAATGTTATGGATATTTTAGGGAAGATAGTCTCATATAAAAAGAGCAGTGTCCAGGAAAAGAAGGGAAAGATTCCCCTGGCTAAACTGAAGGAAAGGATTGATAGTCTTCCTGCAGCAAGGGATTTCAAGGGGGCAATTTCTCTTCCGGGAAAAATAAGTCTAATCTGCGAGATTAAAAAAGCATCTCCTTCCAGTGGTCTTATCTGTAAAGAGTTTCACCCTAAAGAGATAGCCCGGACCTATGAGAAAAATGGTGCAGGGGCTATTTCTGTATTGACAGAAGATAAGTATTTTCAAGGAGATATCTCCCATCTGTTCTCTGTTAAACAGATTGTTAACATTCCCATTCTGCGTAAGGACTTTATTATTGATGAATACCAACTCTATGAATCGAGAGCTTTTGGTGCAGATGCTCTCCTTTTGATTGCTTCTCTTCTGGATGCTGAACAGATAAGCCAATTCTTGAAGATAACCAGGGGCCTGGGAATGGAAGCTCTGGTTGAGGTTCATAGCGATGAAGACCTGGAAAAGGTCCTCGCCACGCCCGCAGAGGTTATCGGTATAAATAATCGCAATTTGAAAGATTTCACTGTTGACCTTAATACAACTAAGAATCTAAGGAAGAAAATTCCTAAGGAAAAGATAGTCGTTTCCGAAAGTGGCATAAAAACGAGAGATGACGTTTTGTTGTTGAAAAATACAGGAATAAATGCTATATTGATTGGACAAGTTTTGCTGGAAAGTGGAGACATCGGTAAAAAAATGGGGGAATTGAGAATTTAAAATTTTAAAAGGAGGTGGTTATGGAACAAACGAAAATTGTTCTATCTGAAAAGGAGATTCCGCAGGCCTGGTACAACATCCAGCCGGACCTGCCAGAACCTCTGGCTCCGCCATTGCATCCCAAGACTTTTAAGCCCTTGGGACCCCAGGACCTGGCACCTATCTTTCCTATGGAGTTGATTAAACAGGAGGTAAGCCAGGAGCGCTGGATCGACATACCGGATGAGGTTCTCAATGTCTATAAACTCTGGAGACCTACACCTTTACACCGGGCTTATAGATTAGAGAAAGCATTAAACACTCCTGCGAGAATCTATTACAAAAATGAGAGCATAAGTCCCCCGGGAAGCCATAAACCAAACACAGCAGTTGCCCAAGCCTACTACAACAAGCAGGAGGGAGTGAAAAGGCTTACCACTGAGACAGGAGCGGGGCAGTGGGGAAGTGCCCTTGCTTTTGGCTGTAATCTCTTTGGACTGAAGTGCACAGTTTATATGGTAAAAGTGAGTTATGGACAGAAACCCTACAGAAGGGTGTTAATGGAGACATGGGGGGCAGAAGTCCATCCCTCGCCAACTAATTTGACCAATGCTGGAAAGAGTATCCTGAAGAAAGACCCCGAATGTCCAGGCAGCCTGGGTATTGCCATATCAGAAGCAGTAGAGGATGCAGCGACACACGACGATACCAGGTATTCTCTGGGCAGTGTTTTAAATCACGTTATCTTACATCAAACTGTTGTGGGACTGGAGCTTAAAAAACAGTTGAAACTAGCCGGAGAGAAACCCGATATTTTAGTAGGCTGTGTAGGCGGAGGGTCCAACTTTGCCGGATTCTCATTCCCATTTGTAAAGGATAAGATGAGTGGGAAAGACATACAGATAATTGCCTGCGAGCCAGAAGCCTGTCCCACTCTAACCAGAGGTCCTTACCGATACGACTTCGGAGATACTGCTAAGATAGTTCCGCTGATAAAAATGTTTACTCTGGGCCATCCGTTTGTTCCACCACCGATACATTCTGGGGGACTGAGGTACCATGGTGATGCTCCCCTGGTTTGTCTTCTGGTGAATAAAGGGATTGTTGAGGCTAGAGCGTACCATCAGAATCCTGTGTTTGAGGCAGCTGTTCTCTTTGCCCGCACTGAGGGAATCCTTCCCGCTCCGGAAACAGCCCATTGCGTTAAGGCGGGAATCGATGAGGCGAAAAAATGTAAAGAGACCGGAAAAGAGAAATGCATTGTGATAGCCTTTAGTGGACATGGACACTTTGACCTCGCTGCCTATGACGCTTACCTGCATAAGAAATTGGAGGATTACGCTTATCCAGAGGAGAAGATAAAAGAGGCTCTGGCAGCAGTTCCGAACATCAAGTGAAAAATTCTGGATTCCTTCCGAAAGGAAGGATTTCTAAGTGCCAATGTAGGGGCGACCCTCCCCGGTCGCCCGAGGGAAGCTACTGGGCCCTGGTATCAAAACGAGAGAATCCATAAGAGGCATTTGAAAGTCTGCATCTGATGGTCAGAATAAAAATTTGTGGTATTACCAATGAAAAAGATGCTTTGTGGGCAGTCAATCTGGGAGCCGACTATATAGGCTTCAATTTTTACAAAAACAGCCCTCGCAAAATTTCTCCAAAATTGGCAGCCCAGATTATTGGGAAGATTCCCTCCTTCACCCAACCTGTGGGTGTATTTGTAAATGAAGAAACGAAAGCAGTAAAGAGGATTGCCGAAAAATGTAGGCTCAATCTGGTACAGCTTCATGGTGAGGAGACTCCTGAATACTGTCGCCAGTTGCAAGCTCAAAGCCCCAGACTAAAGATAATTAAAGCGTTCAGAATAAGAGATAAAGAAAGTCTGCAAGGGATGGAAAAGTACAGTGTAGATTATTATCTTCTCGATTCCTATGTTCCGGGCATAGAAGGAGGAACGGGAGAAGTTTTTAACTGGGACCTGGCAGTGGAAGCAAAGCAGTTTGGTAAGCCAGTATTTCTGGCAGGTGGTCTTACTCCTGACAACGTCATTCAGGCCATAGAAAAGGTCAATCCTTATGGCGTAGACGTAGCCAGCGGCGTAGAGAGGACTCCCCGGCGAAAAGGCTACGACCTTATGCGCGAATTCATAAATCGAATTAGAACAAAAAGACTATAACTCTATGCGGGATATTAGTATGGAGAAAGTTTTGCCAGACAAATCAGGTTATTTCGGTATCTTTGGAGGAAAGTTTGTCCCCGAGACCTTGATGTCCGCTCTCAAGGAGCTTGAGCAAGTCTACAATAAGGCAAAAAGGGACAAAAGTTTTCAGGATGAGCTCAAATACTATCTCTCGGAGTATGGAGGAAGACCTACACCATTATATTTTGCCAGAAACCTGACAGAGAAACTGGGTGGTGCGAAGATATACCTTAAGCGAGAAGACCTCTGCCATACCGGCGCCCACAAGATAAATAATACTCTCGGTCAGGCACTTTTAGCCAGGAGGATGGATAAGAGAAGGATCATTGCCGAGACAGGAGCTGGCCAACACGGAGTAGCCACAGCTACTGCTTCTGCCCTTTTGGGATTAGAGTGCGAAATCTATATGGGAACTGAGGATATAAAAAGGCAGGCGCTTAACGTTTTTAAGATGGAACTCTTGGGAGCGAAAGTTATTCCCGTCTCTTCGGGAACTAAAACTTTAAAAGATGCAATCAACGAAACGATCAGGGACTGGGTTGCCAATGTAAGAACAACGCATTATCTTTTAGGCTCCTGTGTCGGTCCACATCCTTATCCCATGATGGTAAGGGATTTTCAGTCAGTTATTGGTAAGGAGGTCAAGCGTCAGATACGGGAAAAGGAGGGACGCTTGCCCGATTATTTGATAGCCTGTGTGGGTGGCGGGAGTAACTCTCTTGGCCTATTTCACCCTTTTTATGATGATGCAGTAAAGTTTATCGGCGTGGAAGCAGCTGGACTAGGAATAAGAAGCGGCAGACACGCTGCTCCTCTATATGTGGGAGAGATAGGAATCCTGCATGGTTCAAAAAGTTACGTTCTCCATGACAGCAATGGGCAAATTCTTCCCGCGCATTCTGTTGCTCCTGGCTTGGATTACCCGGGAGTTGGACCTGAACACAGTTTCTATAAGAAGACAGGACGTGCTGATTACTTTGTTGTTACGGATAAGGAGGCGCTGCAAGCTTTCCATCTCCTCTCTGAAACCGAAGGCATTATTCCCGCGCTGGAACCAGCTCACGCTTTGGCCCACTTGAGGAAGATGACGAAGGATACTAATAAAAATGAGATAGTTGTTCTTTGTCTCTCGGGGCGAGGAGATAAGGATGTGGAGATAGTAAAGAGATGAAGGGATAGTTATCGGAGGCGCTCGGCTAGAGGAATGCTCGAAATTTGGTTCGCTCGCTGAGAATTTTTTCCTCTTCGAGCACCACCAAAAATCTCAGGAGTTTCCCCCGTCTTCGCGGGGATAAACTCTTTTCTTCGATTTTTGGCTAAAAATTCTAATGCTCGCTATACCAAATCTCCTCGCATTAAGGGAGTTGTAGATGCAGAGCAATAGCTCTGCGTATGAGTCCTCCCGAAAGGGAGGGATAAACCAGGGCCTTGCTTTCGCAAGGAGTCCACTGTTATGAACAGGATTGAAAGGAAATTTGGACAGTTAAAGAGAGAGGGTAGGAAAGCTTTAATCACTTTTATTACTGCCGGAGACCCGGATTTAGATACGACATTTGGGTTGGTTCTGGAGATGGAGAAAAAAGGTGCGGATGTCGTTGAGTTGGGCGTCCCTTTCTCCGACCCTTTGGCTGATGGCACTACCATTCAGAGAGCATCTCAGAGAGCGTTAAATAATAAGACAAAATTAAAAGATATACTCAAATTGGTCTATGAATTGAGAAAGAAGACAGAGATTCCCCTCGTTCTGATGAGTTATTTGAATCCTGTTTTCAAGTACGGATTGGAAGAATTTGCTAAAACGTGTAGAATGATGGGAGTGGATGGGGTTATAATTCCAGACCTTGTGCCCGAAGAAGCAGAAGAGTGGCTGAGAGTGGCGCGGTTGAATGAGCTATCCACGATATTTCTGGCTGCTCCCACCAGTCCCCTGGAGAGGATAAAAAAGATTGCCGGCAAAAGCACGGGCTTTTTATATTATGTATCTTTAACTGGTGTGACCGGTGCTCGCGATAAATTGAATAGTAACATAATTGAGGCCTTAAGAGCTATTAAGAGGGTAACTAATAAACCTGTAGCCTGCGGTTTTGGAATCTCCAATCCCCAGCAGGCAAGAAAAGTATCCAGATATAGCGATGGTGTCATTGTGGGTAGTGCGATTATAGATTTGATTGAAAGAAGCAGTACCAGAAGGGCTATTTTGAGGAATGTGGGCAATTTTGTTGCTTCTTTACACCACAAAATGGTAGGTGATTACAATGCCAGTCGAAAAACCCGGTGATAAAAAGAGCGTACCAGGTGGTCTGTGGACGAAGTGTGAAAAGTGTAACGAGATAATCTACAACAAGGAACTGGAAAAGAACTTCAAGGTTTGTCCCAAATGCGGTTATTACTTTCGTTTAACGCCAAAACAGCGCATCAGGTTACTTCTGGACAGGGGGAGCTTCAGGGAGAATAATGCCCATCTTAAACCCAGTGACCCCTTAGGATTTGTGGCTGTTCAGTCTTATAAAAACAGGTTGAAGAATGACCAGAAGAAGACAGGAATGAATGAGGCGGTTATTACTGGCGAAGGTAGTATAGGAAAACACAGGGTAGCTTTGGCTATTCTTGATTTTGATTTCATGGGTGGGAGTATGGCTTCCGTGGTGGGCGAAAAGGTGACTCGCCTGATCGAAAAAGCAATCAACAAAAGAATTCCTGTAGTTATTGTCTCTTCTTCTGGCGGGGCGAGGATGCAAGAGGGAGTTCTTTCCCTGATGCAGATGGCAAAGACAAGTGCAGCTCTCGGTCTTTTGGACCGGGAGAAGATACCGTTTATTTCCATTCTATCTAATCCTACTACAGGCGGGGTGAGCGCAAGTTTTGCCATGTTGGGTGACGTAATTATTGCCGAGCCCAGAGCGCTTATCGGCTTCGCTGGCCCGCGGGTTATAGAGCAGACCATAAGGCAAAAATTACCTGAAGGATTTCAGACTTCAGAATTCTTATTAAAACATGGTTTGATAGATATGATTGTGGAAAGAAAAGAACTAAAGAGCAGCGTTGTAAGAATATTAAATCTTTTTTCTTCTGCTTAAACCGAAATTGATGACCATCACATCTACTCTTTATGATTAAGAAATTGCAATATGACCTACCCCCAGGTTTTAGATTACCTCTCGGCTTCGGAACGTTTAGGTATTAAGTTTGGACTCTCCAATATCAGGAAGCTTTTGAGAGCCACTGGCATTGATGAAGATAAATTCCAGATAATCCACATCACCGGGACCAATGGAAAAGGGTCGGTGGCTATTTTTCTTTCCAGCATTCTTAGAGAAGCTGGATTCAAGGTCGGTCTATATACTTCACCACATTTAATCGATTTTCGCGAGCGGATTCAAGTAGATGGAAGGTATATTCCCAAGAGAAAAGTCAGCGAACTCTTCCCGCAGTTATTATTTTTCACCAGAACTCCTAGTACAAGATTCTCCCTGAGGCCGACCTATTTTGAAATAATGACGGCATTGGCGCTTAAGTATTTTTCTCAAGCCAACGTGGAGATAGCGGTTTTGGAAGTAGGTATGGGTGGTCGTTTAGATGCCACGAATGTATTCAACCGTTCCCTGGTGTCAGTCATCACCAACGTTAATTACGAGCATACGGAATATCTGGGCAAGAGAATTTCCGATATCGCTGGAGAAAAAGCAGGAATCATAAAAAGGAACGGAATCGTAATTACCGGGGTGAA
>WVXT01000052.1:7462-7614 GCA_011773355.1 bacterium | reverse complement strand
GTGTAAAAATAGACAGAGGGTTTGAACAGAAGCCATCGGTGTTTGAAGTAGTTTTGAAATATGAACAATTCAGGCAAGAAACGATTCTTAGAAAACAAGCCGAAGCGCTTCGCTCAAAAGATAATGAGGGGCACTTCGAAAGATTCCAGACG
>WVXT01000052.1:2229-7390 GCA_011773355.1 bacterium | reverse complement strand
AACTCACTTATACTTTGGTCCAACCTTAGCTATTCATGGTAACACTAAAAATGGCAAGCTCACCATTAATGGTCGTCCAGCTTCAGATGTGATTAACGAATTAGCTCAGAAAGAAGGTATTGATTTTATCTTATTGATTAGCTGTAATCCTTGGGAAGGAGTTATAGATGATACAATTATTCCTGTCATATATTCTGGAGGCTTGGTTTCAAGTTTCCGGATCGAGTATGATCAGATTCCCTATTCTGCTGAAATTTCTCATCGCGGTTGGATGACCAAACTGCCTTCGGGAGAAGTAATAGAAGGAATATCAAAAGATATATGGGGTAGAATTGGAGCTAAAGCTTTCCAAGAGATTTTCACCGCGAAGAAACCAGTTGAAACTGAAAAGAGCGGAGGGCCGTTTAACAGTCTGCTGATGATGTTCGGTGTAAGTGCAGTTATGGGGCTGGTATTGCCAGCGATAAGCCGAGCGGCACAGGGTCTCGGACAAGTAGCTGACCAGGCCANNGCTGTGGTTCTAGTAGCAGTTTTGGCCTTGTCCATTTTAGTGGGTGTTCTGTGGCATAGGGCGAGGGGAAAAGAAGTTGAACAAAGCGAAGCCAGGTCTACTCCAGCAGAAGCTGAAACGCAAATGGGACGATATGGATTTGATAGAAAGGTTTTGCAAAAAATAGCATTAACTCTTTATATGGCCCAGGGATCAGCGGAAAGAATTACTGATCCTTATTGGCAATCCGCAGCCTATCTTTCTATCTCTCAATCTTTAGCCGGGCAAGGCAGAATAGAAGAAGCCCAGGAATTTATGGTCAAAGCCGAGGAATCAGCGGAAAGAATTCCTGATTTCTTCAGGCAATCCAAAGCCTATCTTTCTATCTCTCAATCTTTAGCCGGGCAAGGCAGAATAGAGGAAGCCCGGGAATCAGCGGAAAAAATTACTGATTTCTTCAGGCAATCCGCGGCCTATCTTTCTATCTCTCAATCTTTAGCCGAGCAAGGCAGAATAGAGCAAGCCCAGGAATCAGCGGAAAGAATTCCTGATTCCTACTTGCAACCCGAAGCCTATCTTTCTATCACTCAATCTTTAGCCGAGCAAGGCAGAATAGAGGAAGCCCAGGAATTTGCCAAAAGAACTATTGAATCCTACGATCAATCCAAAGCCTATCTTTCTATCACTCAATCTTTAGCCGAGCAAGGGAGAATAGAGGAAGCCCAGGAATTTATGGTCAAAGCCCGGGAATNNGCCCGGGAATCAGCGGAAAGAATTCCTGATTTCTTCAGGCAATCCAAAGCCTATCTTTCTATATACAAGACGCTTAATATGAGGAAAATAAAGAATAACAAGGTGGTCAAGGAAGCGGCAGATGGTATCGAGCGTTGTTTAGATGTATTAACGCAATATGGCAATAGAGATAGAGTTAGAGTGGCACTGGCAGTAAGCATACTGCTTGACACCTTCGAGTTAGAAGAGATAAGGGGAGACTTGTATAAAGGATTGGTGCGTTTCTTAAGGCAGTCTTCTGCAAACTTAGGCAACAACCTTGATTTCTTGAGGACTTTAACACGAGATAATGTCCAAGAGAGATTAGATTTAATAAGCAAATACTTTAATGACTTTGAGATATCTTTATGTCTTCCTCATCTATTTGAGAAATATATATCCCTTGAAAAGCTAGAGAAAAAAGCTCTTGTTGAGGCATTTAAAGAATACTACCGATTATTCTCTGAAGGAAAAGGGCCAGAGAAGATAAGTTTAGACAGAGATATCATTGAAGAATTACACTTTAGCGTGATTGGCTCAACTAATCTTTCAAAAGAAAAATACCGAGAAATCACACGGACATTCAAGGATCATAGGATTCCGCAACCAAACTTCAGCAGGTCATTTATCTTAGCAGTTGCTACAGGTAAGTTAATATTAGAAGGATTAACTAATGATGAGTTGGAATTTATCAGAGAACGTATAAAGTACCTGAAGCAAACCTGCAGTCAGGAACCTTATGAAGTTGTGGCCTCAATCTTTGGTCAATTCTACNNCTACAGCCATTTCTTTAGGGAAAAAGGTTATAGCCAGCTGCCAGGTGAGTTAAGAGGCATAATAGATCATTTAAGAAAAGATGGTGCCATAACAAGTCAACTCGGTCAAGAGAAGGTAAATGAGCAGGCGCTTACCAAAGCTATTGCTGACAAGTTAAAGGAAGCTAGTTTTGATTATGCAAGTGTTCTAAACGCATTATATAGCTTATGGTCAGGTAAAGAACAAAAGTTACCTTCCAAGAAGCAATTAGCTAAGAACTTAGCCATTATGATTATGATAAGCCATATCCTCATACCTCATTTTAAAGAGTTAGAAGAGGCTCTTAATCCTGAACAAATAGATGCTGATACCATACAGGAGTTGGAAGAAATCTTGCGTGAAATAAAGCCTGAGGCTATGGGTGAACTAAGAAGACGCATAGATGAAGTTAGCGGTCTGTCCAGGCTAAGGAAGATACGCCAGGCAAGAGTAAAGACAGAAATGGGTGAAAAACCAGTAGAACTTAAATTTATTCCTGCCAAAACAAGTCTAGACTATTTCTATGGTTATTTTGGCGAGAATTGCGCTTCAGAAAATCCAGAAGAGTTACTTAATTCTGCATTTACGCCCATAAGAATAGTGCATGAGGGGAAAATTGTTGGTTGCGTACATACTTTAACTCTTGAGTTAGATGGCAGAAAAAGTCTTGTTATCTGCGGTGTTGAACCTCAGACACCTTTGGCCAGCAGGTTAGATGTGGAGGCATTTGTCAAGGGTCTTTTTGATAAATTAGTAAAAGAGGTTATTATCCCTGAAGGCTATGAGCAACTACTAATCACCACAACTGATGCAACGCAATCAAACCGCCCCAGGATAAAAGAAGTTATGAAAAGCTTGATAGTAGGTAAAGAAGATATTGCTCAAAGACAACAGCTAACTTTTCCGCAAAATACAAGCTACTCGATTACTAATTTAAAATTATGGAATCGGGTGAAAAGCCCGGTTGCTAGAGGGCCATTTAATAGTCTGCTGATGATGTTTGGCCTGAGTCCAATTATTGTGATGGTGTGGGCAGCAGTAACCCGAGGGGCGAGTCATTTTGATGTGCAGCAGGTAGTTGACGAGGTCACTCGAGGGGATATAGTCGGTGCTGGAGTTTCGATGCTTCAGGCTGCGGGGATTGGGATTGGGTTGATTGCGGGCGGTATAGCGATCAAGTATGGTGTAAAAGCTCTCAAGGCATGGGATGAGCGGTCGACTATTACGAAAGGAGCAAAGGGAGAAATTACCTTTAGAGATGCCGGAGAGATAAAGGATGAGTTAGTAGAAATTGTGAAAAAGGAGTTACCAGTGGTGGGTACTCAGGTAAATGAAAGAGCTGGTAAGGTCGTTGAAGAATTACTGAAAGGAGTTATTTCCATAAGTGAAGTAAGTAAAATAGAGAGACAAGCATTGATAAAAGCAGTTACTACAGTTGAGATAGGCACTTTAAGAGGGAGACCTGTGAACTTTGGTCAGATGGTTCTGGGAGAGGTTCCGGGAAGAGAAAATATACAGAGGGCACTCCTTGAAGAGAGAGGGCCGACCTTAGAGGAGTTGTTGCGGGAACTCCTGAGGAATAGGCCGGACTATATGCGAGAGGTTGTCTATTTCTATCAGGGAGTTCTAATTCCTGAAGGAGCTACTCTTTCTGAGTCTGAGAAGAAGTTCCTCCGCCAGAGCCTGGTATTGAGAACCCTGAAGGTTCTCCACGACATTGCTCCGCCTGAAGCTAGAGTAGAATTGAATGTTGCTGCCGAGGCATTGGCGGGACAGATTGAGAACTTAAGAGAGAAATATGGCGTAGTGTTATTGGAGCAACTGACTTCGCAAGAGAAAATGAAGAAATTGCAGGAGGCGGTTTGGAATGAGATTGAGGCTCGAAAGGTGAAATTTCCCGTCAAGCCAATTTTTGAAGCCCTTCGTGAGAACAAGCTTGAAAAGTTGACACCTGCTCAAAAGGGGATAGTGCTCAATGGAATTATGCGGGCAAAGATATGGAACCATGAGTCATCCTTGTGGCAGGTTCTGGAGCAGATCTTCGGAGTTGTCCCTGGCCAGACAAGGATAAGAGGAGAGGAAATAAGGTTTACCTGTCTGCCACAAGTAAAGTACGAAGAGAAAGAGGAAGAGATAGCCGAGGAGAGAGAGCAAAAAGTGTTCATGAAGAGCCGGGCAATGGTACGCGTAAGAGATACTGGAAGAGCGAAGTGGCACGTTGAGGTAATACTGAATGGAGGTTATAACACACTCAGCGGTCTATTCTATCGGGCTCTCCACGAGTTAGTTTATGCGATGATTCTGAATGTCCAGGGAAGATTGCCAGCCGAAGGGCAGGTTAACCGCGAGCTTGCTGGTTTAATCAATTACTATCTGACTTCTGGCGGTATCCTTGAGAGACTGGATAAAGGTATAGAATATACTTTAAGCCAGGAAATGATTAGGCTTATAAAGGAAGTTCCAGAGCAAGGCTTGACGGAGGGAATCATTCCTTATCTGGTAAGAGCAATGCCTGCTTTGGATGATAGGGCTTCCGAAATTTCTACTTATGAGCGAATTGCCAAGTATGCACCCCGCGCTGAGATTGTGGACATTGAGGGCACGAAGGTCTTAGTTTTCGATATATGCAGCCTGTTCGGTGTAGAGGTCAGATTTGGAAGGATAAACGTGAAGCCAAGAAATCGCGAAGTATTTAACGTTATGGGGAATATTGTAAACCTTGCCGAGAAACAAGGGAAAGGCGACAAGATTAAGTTTGCTTTCGTTTCCGATGTCAGAGGCTTGAGTAAAGAGGTAATGGAGCAGATGCTTAATGACTATATGTTGGATTACGGGTTGTCGCCAGTAGTTGTGCGTCAAATCATAGGTAATAAGGAGTTGATACTGGATAGACGTACTCTAGGGCTAAGTGGGGAGGAACCGATTAATACAAGATATGTATATGATGCAGTTGTAGGAGCCCTGGCCGTCGGTGGAATAGAAGTGACCATCCTCACTGATAACGAGGATAGATGGGAAAGAGAGACGATGAAAGGGGTCCTGTGGGTGATTTTAGATAAACCCCGAGACGGAGAAATGCTTTCCACAGCTACTGGTCTTGTGGTC
>WVXT01000052.1:0-2199 GCA_011773355.1 bacterium | reverse complement strand
CAGAACATATTTAGAGCGAATGGAAATGGAGAGGAAGATATACAGAATCGAGGCATAAACACAAATATCTGTAGGAGTAGCGAAGTGAAGCTTCGCAATTATGACTTCCTGGTCCATCGGGCTACTCCTATTCTGCGGAAACCTTAGCGGAGTAAGACTCCGCTATTCTTATATATGGCTCTCGCTTTACACTTCTGGGGTCAAATGGAGTGTCCTGACTTGTCGGGACCATATCAGTGGGGCCGTCAAAATTTATGTTGACCTATAGAATAAAAATATATAAAATTAGGACTAGATTTCCCTGGTTAAGATGATTTAAGTTCTAGGACCAATGGGAGGCAATTGGTGGAAAAAGTCCCATTTGTTTCTGTTGTTGTTCCTGTAAAGAATGCGGAGAGAACATTGGATAGAACTTTTGAATATTTGTTGAACATCGATTATCCCAGAAACAGATTGGAGATTGTGATTAGCGACGGTGGAAGCTCTGATGGTACCATTCCGGTTATTCAAAAATGGCAGAACATGCACCCTTTTATAAAACTTGTTGAAGTTCCAGACTGTCCGTCTCCTGGATTTGCCAGAAGTAAAGCGCTGGAAGGAGTGAAGGGAGAATTCATCTTTTTTACCGATGGTGACTGTGCTCCCTGTAAAGAGTGGGTCACGGAGATGTTAAGCCACTTTGAAAAAGACCCAAAGATAGGTGCGGTGGGAGGAGAAATATATACTTTGCGGGTTGAACCTGATAATTTGACCGAGGCTTACTGTGAGAATTTCAGGTTTAACATGGTTTCTCCCCGCTACGGCTTTATAAGGGAGGGCTACTTTCCTTCCCTTTCAGATATGTCTCCCTCGGAGGTAGCGGGAGACAGGTGTTACTTTTTTGTGACAGCGAATGTTGCTTATAGAAAAGAGGCGATAGACAGGGCTAAGGCAGAGNNGAAGCCATAGACAGAGCTAAGGCAGAGTTCTGGAGTTTACCCACCGGTGAAGACATCGATTTTTGTTTAAAGATACAGAAGGATGGCTGGAGGCTCTATTTTGCACCCAAAGCGAAGGTTGACCACATGCACAGAACAACTTTTAGAGCATTAAGGAGGGTATGGGTAACCTATGGAGAGGCACATCTCCCTCTGGTAAAAGAGCATTCTTGTCGGACAATGGAGATAATATTCCAATTTCTTAAAAGTAGACCACGCATCAAACTGCCTTTCCCTGTAAAGGGCTTTATTTATTTAGGAAATTTCCAGCTGATGCATATATTCGGTTTGCTATTTATCCTCGGTTTAGCTATGGGTCTTATTTTCCCTGCCTGGAGTGGATGGCGGATATTNNCGGGCTTTACTTCGCTTACAAGTTCTTTCTCCAGTGCTTTTATATGATTCCCAGAAAATACTTCTTCACCTGGTGCAGGATGAAATATCTAACCAATCTGAGTTTCATCCTGGGCGGTTGGAAGGGCATACGGAAATACAAAGTCTTATGTGTAGAACCCAGTTTCTAAATTCTTATTAAACGTCCCCTCATCACATTTTAGCCCTTTTGAAAACTTGCTTATTGACAAGGGGGGAATTTTTTTCTATGCTCNNTCCAAAATTATTGAATCTTCAAGGAAGAGGTGAAGGGAAGTGGCGTATGGCCGTTTCAGCGACGATGGATTAGAGTTTATTATAACCGAACCGATAACTCCCCGGCCATGGATTAATTATCTAACCAATGAAGATTATTGTGCCATAATCTCCCAATGTGCTGGCGGTTACTCATTTTATAAAGACTGTCGAAGTGGAAGGATTCTGCGTTGGGCTCCTGAGAACTGGCATTTCGACCGGCCTGGCCGATACATTTATATAGTTGACAAAGAGGAAGGAAATTTCTGGAGTCCTACCTTTCAACCCGTCAGAGGAAAACCTCAATCTTATCAATGTCGGCATGGCTTGGGCTATACTGTAATTGAGAGCATATACTATGGAGTGAAAGCGGAGATTACATATTTCGTTCCTGTCAGTGACCCCTGTGAGATATGGCTGGTGAAAATTTCAAATCTTTCTGGAAAGAAGAAAAATTTGCAACTCTTTCCATATATTGAATGGCTCATTGGCGACTACCACCTGGAGTTGAGATACCGGAATATTATGAATCTCTATAACCGCATCTGGTTTGATAATCCTACGAAGGCAATACTGGCGAGGAAGACTGCAGATT
>WVXT01000068.1:84370-84540 GCA_011773355.1 bacterium | reverse complement strand
AGAGGGAATTTTATCTGGTTAACTCTCTCCCCACCGGGGAGAGGGAATTTTTTTAGAATTGGCTATATTCTTTGTAATCCTCTAATTCTCTTAGATGGGGAACAGACCTGGCACCAATTCTGGTAATAGAAATGCTGGCTATAAGATTAGCAAATTTTACCGATTTTTCC
>WVXT01000068.1:84024-84324 GCA_011773355.1 bacterium | reverse complement strand
AATCCCAATTTTTTAAATCACCAAAAATGAATCCGCAGGAGAAGGCATCACCAGCCCCGGTTTTGTCTATAGGGGTAAATTTCCTGTACGAGTCGATAGATTTCTTGACCGAATCGGAATAGACAAAGCACCCTTTTTTTCCCAGGGTGGTGAGAACGATTCCTGGCCCGTATTCGGCAATAGTTTCCGAAGCATCGAGGATTTTTTCTTTCCCCGTCAATTCCTTTATTTCTGTCTCGTTAAATTTCACTATTGTTGCTTTATTCAAGATTCCTTGAAGGCTCTTAAGTCCCTTTTCCA
>WVXT01000068.1:83789-83996 GCA_011773355.1 bacterium | reverse complement strand
GAATATGTATCCCGGGTCAAAAAATATTTTCCCTCCCGATTCTTTAGCATAGCCACAAGCAACCTCCATCGCCGCGATAGCTTCTTTACCTTCGATGCTGCTCAAGAAAATATATTTAGCAGATTCTATATGATTTTTGTCAATATTTCCAGCGGATAATTTTGCATTTGCCCCCTGATAGGCAAAGAGAATCCTCTCACCGGTCTT
>WVXT01000068.1:71652-83692 GCA_011773355.1 bacterium | reverse complement strand
AAATAGTCTTCTCCCACGTTTCCAATAAACCCGGAAGTTACTCCCAAACGGGAAATTCCGCAGGCAACGTTGGCAGCAGAACCGCCGCCGACCATATCCCAGCTCCTGATTACGGTCTCCTGGTCAGGATCGGGAAACCTGTCTACCTTAGCCACTAAATCGACGTTTACCGCTCCTATAGAGATCACATCCATCTTCTCATCCTAAACTTCCCGCCTCGCCCCGCACGCTCTTCCTGAATCTTTCGCTAAGGGAGGTGAGACGTTCCTTGTTATTTCCCCTTACCACTTCCAGCAAGGGGAGCTTTTCTTTCCAGTTTTCTACCAACTCCATTACTTTCCTCTTACCTCCCTGGCAAAAAACATCCGCAAGAACCGAAATGGGAGATGTGTTTTCCGAAATACAGACTACTTCGGCTTTTTCGATTGCATATCTATTACCATTAAAAGATACTGCTAACCCTCCGTTTTCTCTTACAAAACTTAATGCCTCCCGGTCGGTGATGCTGTCTCCCACATACATAGCATCCTTAGGATTGTTATTGCATTTCTTCAGACTATCTTTTATGGCATCGACTTTCTCCCGACCTCCCACAGGATTAACCTCTTCCAGCATCCTGCCCGATTCCATGGAGACTATCTCTTTCCAGAAAATCTCTTCCAATCTATCTATAGCCTCTTTAGTTTGAGAGTTTAAGTTGTTAATTTCAGAAACATCTATCAAAGAATAAGCTAATATCTCTTTACCAAATTCCTTAAGCTTTCCTATCTCCTCCTTAGAGATATTGTACTTATCTATGTTTAGCTCAGTACAATAGACATTTTCCCGAGGAAACTCTATGACTTCGCAGAGCGCCTGAATGTAAGGCTGGTAACTGGTACTGACAATAAAGGAAGGCATCCTCTCCTGAACGAAACGGAGTGTCTCTTTAGCACCGGGCATTAAAAGAATATTATTTTTTGAATATTCTACAATTTTTCTATCTGTCGTGCCGTGGGCTTTCAAAAAAGGAAGGATCAATCTCAATGTATCTCCTGCCTTGTATCCTTCCCTTCCGGTTAATGCTAAAAAGTCATCATACCTGCTAAGCTGGGTAAAAAATTTCTCGCCTTCTGGGAGAAAATTGGTTGCCAGTTCTAAAGCGTTATCATTCTTGGAGATAGGCCCTTCGCAGTCGGTAATAAATTGCATCTTCTATTTTATAGTCTCGTTCAAGCAATAACCTTTTGTGGCTTCGCCCTCTCGAGTCATCACTCTCTTTTCCTCTATCCATACTTTTCCATCAGCAAATGCTTTTATTGTATGGATAACCAGAGGAGATTCTCTCTTGAATTCTTCTTCCCGGATTTTAGAGAAGAGCTTGCAGTAGTTACCTGTAGAGTAGTACTCCTTCCACAAAGGCTCGTAATCTCTTCCTACAATGGAGAATGTGCAATAGGAGATGGGAGGACCCTTGTCTAATTCGGGCGTGACCAGATGCATCATACAACCCGCTTCTTTTGCATTCGACTCAATCAATTTTCTCATCACTTCCTGCCAGCTGCCCTGCGGACCACCGGGTGGCGCTGGATGTAGATTCAGAATGTTGTAAGACTTACACATTTCGGGTCCGATTATAAGCATGTAACCTACGAGATAGATGTCAAAGGATTGAGGAATTCTCTCCATTATCTCCTTATCATACTCATTTCTCCACTGGATAAGAAGAGGAGAATCGCTTCCCACACTCTTGCTTTCCTCAACAGCCTTCTTTCTCATATCCCTCTTAAAATTTTTAGAAGAAAAAGTGATTACCTCAATCCCAGAGTCTTTCACCAATTTAAGAAACGATTCGGTTATCTCTTTTTCTCCTTCTTCTCTATTACAAAATAGATAAGCTATCTCTCCGTTTATGACTTTTTTTTCAATGCTATCATATATTCCTTGAAAAAGCTTAATCGCTTCACTATCTCTTCCCGTAGAGAATATTCCAAACTTATAGCTCATGCTATCTTCACCTGGCGCCTGCCAGATACTATTTTTCCAATACGCCGAGCCTGCGGTAAGCGAGATAAGAGTCTCTTTCTTCTAGCCGGGGAGACAATCAGAACCATACCTATCCCCATATTGAAAGTATGAAACATTTCTTCTTCCTTAATCTTTCCTTTTTTCTGAACCGATTGAAAAATTCGGGGAACCTTCCATGAACCCTTATGGATTATTGCCCGACACCCCTGAGGGAGAATGCGAGGAATGTTATCAATAAATCCTCCTCCGGTGATATGGGCAATTCCCCGCACAATAGACCTTACTGAAAGAATCTCTTTCACGTATATCTTTGTCGGCTTCAATAACTCCTTACCTAGTCTTTTTAATTCTCTCTGGGAGAAAATCTTTCGCACCAGAGAGAAACCATTACTATGCAAGCCCGAAGAAGGAAGACCAAAAATTATGTCGCCCGGCTTAATCTTTTTTCCGTCTATTACTTCCTTTCTATCCACAATGCCCACACAAAAGCCGGCTAAATCGTATTCGCCTCTTTTATAGAAGCCTGGCATCTCAGCAGTCTCTCCTCCTATTAATGGGCAACCACCCTGAAGGCAACCCTTATGAATTCCCCTAATTACTTCCTCAGCAACTCCCACATCCAGCTTTCCCGTGGCAAAGTAGTCGAGGAAGAACATAGGTTTTGCTCCACAAGTTATAATGTCGTTAACACACATTGCCACAAGGTCGATTCCCACTGTATCATGCTTCTTTATGAGCTGTGCAATTTTCAGCTTTGTCCCTACCCCGTCAGTGGAGGCAACAAGAAAGGGCTTCTTATATCTTGCCAGCTCCATCGGGTAAAGACCCGAAAATCCTCCAATTCCAGAAACAATCCCTTTTATTTTCTTTACCAGCTTCTCTGCTTTCTTTATGTCCACACCCGCCTGTTTATATGTCACCATAAGTTAAACTCTCTCCTCTTCTTTAATACGCTCCCTTCCCTGAATATGCTCTCTTTCTTCAATATGCTCCCACTGCAGTGGAGAAATAACCGCCTGACCAATATTGGTTAAATGGTCTCCTATCTTTTCAAAATTACTAACCATTTCCAGAAAGACTATTCCCGAAAGTACCTTACACGTTCCTTCCTCTAACCTCTTAACATGATTTTGATTTAACTCATCCCTCAAAAGATTAACTTGAGACTCCCTCTCAATTACCTTCTGTGCTTCCTTAACCTCGTTTGTCTTAAGTGCAGAAATAGCCTCCTCCACCATCTGACCGATTTCTCCTTGTATCTGGCGGATTTCGCTAATCGCCATCTTGGAGAAAGGTAACTTTTCATCGATTTTCCTTCCTGCCAGGTCCCTTAAGTTTTCCGCATGGTCGCCCATTCGCTCAATATCATTAATTATATGCAAAAGAGAGGGT
This sequence comes from bacterium, assembly GCA_011773355.1. Lineage (GTDB taxonomy): Bacteria > UBA6262 > WVXT01 > WVXT01 > WVXT01 > WVXT01. The sequence continues at coordinate 80,293 of WVXT01000068.1, read as the reverse complement.
ATCTTCTTCGACTCTTCCTCGCTCAATTCCCTCTGCATCAACTCCACCAGATAATTTGAAACGGCCATCCTCAAACTGTCCACAGCCTCTTCGCCCTGGGCAACCTTATCCAATGCCTTAATGTCGTTTTTCATAAATCCTTCAATAGCATCATCTATCATTTCTTTAACCAGGTTTAGAGTATGAATGGCCTCGTAGACAGCTGCTTGTAAGGCCAAGACAGGCGTGTTTAATAGGTGTTTTTCCAGATGCCTCGGTCCCACTTCCACAACAGTCTCCTTGCCAGGAACAGTCTTTTCAATCGTGCGCGCCATAACTCCTGCCAGGGGAAGGAATAGTGCGGTAATCATCACATTAAATATTGTATGGGCATTAGCACATTGCCGCATTATACTGGGTGCAGTAGCCTCAATCAAACTTTGATAATAGGGTAGAAAAAGCAAGAGAAGAAGTACACCTATGACTTTGAACGTAACGTGCGCAATGGCTGTCCTCTTCGCAGAAATAGTTGTGCCAATGGAAGCAAGAAGTGCAGTTATACAGGTACCGATATTATCTCCCAGAATTAGAGGTATTGCTCCTCTTAAGTCTATTAACCCCACAGAAGCTAAAGCCAAAACTAAACCCACTGTAACACTACTCGATTGCACAATCATTGTTACTATCATACCAGTGGCTATACCAGTGATAGGCCTCTTGCTAAAGATGATGAAGGCGTTACGCACAGACTCACTAGCTCCAAAAGGTCCCACTGAACCCGTCAATATCTTCAGACCCAAAAAGAGAATACCAAAACCGAACAGAAATTCTCCAATATTCTTATAGAATTTCTTCTTGGCGAAGAAGTTCAATCCCATACCCAGCCCGATAATGGGTAAAGCGTAATCAGTCAATTTAAAAGCAATTAGTTGAGCAGTAATTGTCGTACCAATATCGGCTCCCAAAATCACGCCGATTGCCTGTCTCAAAGTCATCAATCCAGCATTTACAAAACCAACCAACATAACCGTAGTAGCGCTGGAGGACTGAATAAGTGATGTTACTCCTGCACCAACAAGCATGCCCATAAAGGGTGTAGAGGTTAGGGCAGCGAGGATTTTCCTGATTTTATCTGCAGAGGCCTTATGTAGTCCGGCACCCATAAGATGTATGCCAAATATAAATAAACCCAGCCCGCCAATTACGCCAAATATTGTCTCTCTAATCATCTATTATTTACTCCTCAATTATGAAGTTGAGTATTTCTGGTAGCCCAATCTTTCCAATCTTTTACTTTTCTTCTCCACATCCTTTGCCAAGTCAGCTTTATATTTCTTCAATTCTTTCCGAATATGCGCGTTACTTAAAGCAAGAATCTCCACTGCCATAATACTTGCATTTATTGCCCCTGACTTCCCAATGGCCATGGTAGCCACAGGCACTCCTTTGGGCATCTGCACAGTAGAGTAGAGAGAATCTCTTCCTTTCAATGGACCTGTATGCATAGGAACTCCAATCACAGGAAGAGTAGTGTGAGCAGCAATTACTCCCGCAAGATGTGCTGCTCCACCAGCGCCAACAATCAAAACTTTCAGTCCCCTCTTTTCCGCTCTCTTAGCGTAATCGAGTGTCCTCTTAGGAGAACGGTGTGCAGAGGAGATTGTCATCTCATAAGGGACCTTAAACGTCTCCAACATTTTTGTCGACTCTTTCATAGTGGAAAGGTCCGAATCCGACCCCAGCACTATCCCCACTACCGCCTTTTTCATTTTCTCTCCCTATTTAAGAAAAGTTGATTTTGAAGAGATTGGGAATTTTAGCAAGGAAACGAGGCTGACAATAAGAATTTCAAGCAGAATTTTGTTTGAGCCCCGATTTATCGGGGCGAGTTTAATTCTGCGCCCTGCACAAGCCGAAGTTTCCGAGCGGCAAAGAATTCCCCGGCGAGCGAAAAATCAACTTTTCTCTATTCTTAATCCTTTGGCTCCAATATCCTTTCTATAATGCATTCCCTCAAACCTGATTTCTTTGACTGCTTCATAAGTCAAATCTATTGCTTCTTTCAGGGTATCCTTCCAACCAGTGACTCCCATAACCCGACCACCAGAAGTTAAGAAACGGTTGCCATCCTTCTTCGTTCCCGCGTGGAATACATAGACACCATTCCTTTTCCCAACTTTATCCAGCCCCAATATCTCCTTGCCCTTCTCGTACGACCCTGGATATCCTCCTGAGGCAACCANNTCGAGCACTTTTGGCCCCTCTTTAGTAACCATAATCCCGGCGTATACTACCCCTTTAAATTCTATTCCTTCCTTTTTTACTCCTCCAAGAAAATTGTTGAAAATCCTTCCTTCTGCCCAGGAATAGACATCGTCAGTTACCACCGGCGCAGGAGCATACGCTCCCATCCCTCCTGTATTTGGCCCTTTGTCCTGATCGAAGATTGGTTTATGGTCTTGCGAAGGTATAGTAGGAATGATAGTCTCTCCATCACAAAGTCCAATCAGTGATGCCTCTTCTCCTTCCAATTTTTCTTCTATAATAACTTTATTGCCCGCATCACCGAATATCCTATCCTCCATAATTGAGCGAACCGCATCCATGGCTTCCTCTTTCGTATCACAAACAATTGAACCTTTTCCTGCTGCCAGTCCATCAGCCTTGACTACACAGGAAGAGCGCGAAAGCTTTTCCACATAGGCTAAGGCATCCTTTGAACTTTCAAAAACTTCAAATTCAGCAGTGGGGATATCATATTTTTTCATGAAATTCTTCGCAAATACTTTACTTCCCTCCATCTCCGCTGCCTTCATACTGGGCCCGAAAATCCTCAGCCCCTTAGCCCGGAAAAAATCGACAATTCCCGCTACCAGAGGAACTTCCGGGCCAACAACAGTCAAGTCCACATTCTCTTTCTTTGCAAATTCTACCACCTCAGGAAAATTTAGCGGGTCGCGAGAAACACACTCCGCAATTTGTGAAATCCCTCCATTTCCTGGAATACAATAAATCTTAGAAACTTTTTTACTTTGTGCCAGCTTCCACACCAGGGTATGTTCCCTTCCACCAGAACCAATAACCAGAACCTTCATATCCCACCTTCCTCTTCTTTAAAAATTTCCATCCAGAATCAGTCGATCAAAATCAGTGCCCACCTTCGATATCAAAACAACCATCGATTTCGTAACTAACCTTTGACTAATTTTTGGTAGGCTTGCTGGTATTTTTCTCTTGTCTTTGTCACAATTTCTTCAGGTAATTGGGGAGCAGGGGGAGTCTTATCCCAGTTGAGGGATTCGAGGTAGTCGCGGACAAATTGTTTGTCGAAGCTCAATTGGGGTTTTCCTGGCTGGTAACTCTCCTTATCCCAGAACCTGGAAGAATCGGGAGTTAGGATTTCATCGATAAGAATAATCTCACCATTGAGGATGCCGAACTCAAATTTGGTATCGGCAATAATAATTCCTCTGGAGAGAGCATAATCGGTTGCCTTTTTATAAGTGGCGAGGCTCTTCTCCTTGAGAAACAGGGAGACTTCTTCTCCTTCATTATCAATTAACTGCTTTTCAGTTATGTTTATGTCGTGGTCTCCTGACTGGGCTTTGGTGGCTGGAGTGAAAATAGGCTGGGGAAGTCTATCCGATTCTCTTAAACCTTCGGGCAAGTCAACGCCACAAATCTTACCTTCCCTCTGATAGTCTTTCCAGGAGGAACCTGCAAGATATCCCCTTACTACACTTTCTATGTTTATTCGTCTCGCTCTCTTCACTAACATAGAACGGTCTTTCAAAATCTCCTTATAGGGAGAAAGCTGGGAAGGATAGTTTTCAACATCTCCAGTAATCAGATGATTGGGGACGATATCTTTTAAATAATTGAACCAGAAAAGTGAGAGCTGGTTGAGAATTTTACCTTTATCGGGTATGGGAGTGGGAAGAACGACATCAAAGGCAGAGATTCTGTCTGTGGCTACAATTAGAAGTTTATCGCCCAGATTGTAAATATCCCGCACTTTCCCTCTAAAGAAGAGAGGTATCCCTTCCAGCTTAGTTTCTCTAACTGCCTGTGAAGCATTCATAAAGTTCCTTCTAATCCCCCTCACCCTAACCCTCTCCCCGAGGGGAGAGGGGATTTTATTTTACTTTCCCATGCCCACTCGTTGGGCTTTCTGAAGTATCTTGCCTTCCAACTTTATTTCAGGAGCAATAATTATTTCCGTGAGATGCATCTCTTTAATGTTCTTCGCACCTACATTGCCCATACCCGTTCTGAGTGCTCCCACCAGATTCTGCGTGCCATCGTCCAGCTTGGCTGGTCCATACAAGATTTCTTCCAAGGTTCCTGTGGTGCCTACGTGAATTCTGGTTCCCCGCGGGAGGTTTCGGTGGGGAGTAGCCATTCCCCAATGGTATCCCCTTCCGGGAGCCTCTTTTGCCCGGGCAAATGCTGAACCAATCATTACTGCATCTGCCCCACAGGCAAAAGCTTTACATATATCGCCACCTGTATCCATCCCACCATCAGTGATAATGGAGATATATCTCCCGCTCTTCTTATAATAGTAATCGCGCGCCGAAGCACAATCTACAGTAGCAGTCACCTGGGGAACGCCTATTCCCAATACTCCTCTGGTCGTACAGGCAGCGCCAGGGCCAATTCCCACCAGAAGCCCGGCACATCCTGTCTGCATAAGTTCTAAAGCAGCATTGTAACTCACGCAGTTCCCCACAATCACGGGAATCTTCATCTGGGAACAGAACTTTTTGAAATCGAGAACCTCGTATTCTGTGGAAAGATGCTTGACCGTGGTGACCGTCGACTGAACCACAAAGATATCGCATCCTGCATCTTGAGCCAATTTGCCGTAGCGTGAGGCGTTCTGAGGAATGGAGGAAGCAACAGTTAACACCCCGGCATCTTTGATCTCTCTTATCCTCTCAGTGACAAGGTCTTCTTTTATAGGTTCTCCATAAATTTCCTGGACTAAGACCGTTGCTTCATTTGCACTGGCAGTGGCAATTTTTTTCAGAATCTTCTCAGGGTCTTTATATCGGGTCTGTATCCCTTCTAAGTTCAATACTGCCAATCCTCCCAGCTTGCCCATGGCAATGGCGAATTTGGGACCCACCACTCCATCCATTGCTGAAGCCAGGAAAGGTATCTCCAGCTTTAAATCTCCCAGCTTCCAGGTAATATCTACTTCGTTGGGATTTATGGTAATTTGACCTGGAACCAAAGCCACTTCATCAAAACCGTAGGCCCTGCGAGCCTCCCGGTCTCGACCTATAAAGAAAGGCATCTTACACCTCCAATAAATGAATTATGAATATAATAACTTTGCAGTGTAAAGCGCCCCCGACAAGTCGGGACACTCCATTTCATTTGGTTATCCTGTGCTACCAAATCCTCCTTCATTCCGCGCTGTCTCATCTAATCCTTCACACTCTTCCCATTCTATGGGTTCTACTTTCTTGAGCACAGCCTGGGCAATGCGCTCCCCTTTTTTAATCTCTACACTCTCTTTAGGACTGGTATTAAAGATGATAACCTTCACCTCACCCCGATAGGTGGAATCGACTGTTCCGGGAGTATTCAAAACAGTAAGTCCCTTATTTATCGCCAGTCCACTACGGGGTCTGATTTGTAACTCATGTCCTAAAGGAACAGCTACTCGTATTCCCGTAGGAATTAATGCCCTCTCCTGTGGCTTTAACGAAATGTCCTCTCCGGCATTGAACAGGTCAACCCCGGCATCACCTTGGTGTCGATACTGGGGCAGAGGAATATCTTTCCTTAATCTCATCACCTTTACTTTCAATCTCTAATCCTCCCAAGGAATAGTTCCCTTTGTGCCGATCGCTCAATTCACCCAATTTGGACTTATTCCAGTTGGAAACCCTGCTGAAGTATCCCACAATGCGAGTTATTCCATATACCTCAGTGGAACCACAATGGGAACACTTCTCTTTTAATCCCCTGGTCAGCCGATTGCACTTGCAGCAAACTGTAAATTCCGGGGAGATTGTCAGTTGTGCTGCTTTGGTAGTTTCCCAGGTCTTTTTCACCAGATTCATTATGGAAGCGGGGGATGGTTTCTCCTCGCCGATGAAAGCGTGAAGGATTGCTCCGCTCTCAATTATGGTATGAAATTTACTCTGCTTAACAATCCTGTCCACCAGATTTATGGGAGCGCTGGCGGAGAAATGTATACTGTTAGTATAGTAGAATTCCTCCTTCTCAACGTTTCCTTTAATCACCTCTTTTGCCTCTGGATACTCCCTGAGGTCAACCTTGGCCAGCCTGCGGGCAGCAGATTCAGCAGGGCTCTCTTCCAGGGCAACTCTCAAGCGATACTTCTTCTCGTATTCCTTTGCTTTCAGATACATAAAGGACATTATCTTCAATCCTAACTTGTAAATATCTTCATCTTCATGTAACTCTTTTCCCGTCAGATACTGTACGCATTCGTTCAGTCCAATAATTCCAATGATGTAAGTAACTTTTTCTAAGTCAACGTAAGCTCTGCCATCTTGAGCAATCTTTCCTAACTCCCACAAAGGCAATCCTTTTTCTTTCATCAACTCTCCGATGAATCTCTTCTTCTGAAGATGTGCTTCCATTGCCAAATCCATTGCTTTCTCTATTTCCGGGAACAACTTCTCTATTCTGCCTCTGCCTGCCCGGTAGGCCGCCTGGGGAAGGTTAATGGTCACATTCTGAAATCCACAAAATCTCATCGACTCGGGATGCTTGATAACGTAATCATCGCTGATTGTAGTACGCAACCTGCAGCAGGCAGAAAGGGTGACGTCATCCCGGTCGAAGACAAAATAAGGAACACCGTTCTCGCTGGCAATGAGGCAGGCGTATTCCAGTAGTTCATATTGTTTGGGGTCGGAAAACGTATCCGCATTTACGTGCAGGTCCATCTTGGGGAAGGCAAAGACATGTCCGAAACTATCTCCCTCTCGCCAGACATCCATCAATGCCTTTGCAAATACCTGCGCCTCCTCCTCATAATCTCCGTAAGTCTTTCCAGTATATTTCCCCCCGGGTCCAATTGCTGGAACGTCCTTCAGGTAACTGGGAACTCCGGTGTGGACATTTGCGTCCAGAAATAGAACCTGGCCGCCACGGGAGAATGCCGATTGGGATAAAGAAAAGATGAGATATTGGGCTTCCTGTTTGATGTCATCCGGGTTCATCCCCACCAGATAAGGAGCATAGAATACGTTTATGTAACCCACACCCAGAGCTCCGGCATAATAGGCTTGCATAGAGGCAAGGAAGGTGTTCAAATGTCCGGTAAGGGTGCGGGCATGTTTTGCTGGAGAGGAGATGATTTCCAGTTTCTCCATGTGCAAACCATACTTCTTAATATATTCCAGAGAGTGGCTACTGCAATTATGGGTTAAAATCCCACTACATAAGAATGTCCCGCTCTCCGTGGTCACATCATATACATATTCATCTTTTATCTTCACTTCCACTACATTCGTCACTCTGCTTGCCCCTTGAAAGGACCTCAGGCTTTTTCTGGCTGGTTTAAAGTCTATGCTTTGCAGTTTAATTGAAAGGGGACTAAGTAAATCATATACTTCCTGGGTTACTCCAAAGGAGACTCCGTATAGAGGGTAGTTCTGTTTTATCACTCGCCCCCTGTAAACCCGTTCCGAACCCATTCCTTCAACATTCCTCAATAAAGAGTCGAAACCTAAAACACTAGTAAGATGCTTTATCTGTGTTACCAGTGTCTTGGATGAGACCCGGATGTTAATTCTGGTGTTCGCCTGTTCTTTCTCGTTTCCTGTAATAGAGCCATCTCCATCGATTATTCCTGCCAGCATTCCTTTAAGAAATCTTTTACTATAGTGGCGGTAATACTGGGGTAAACATTTCAAGCGAGATAGATGCTGAATGCAAAATATTTCTCTAAGAAAATCGGCAAATAACTTATTGTAAATTCTTATTCCAGTGCAGCCGTTATCTTTTTTATCTTCCCCAAATTCGATTTTCAACCTCTTCAGGATGGCTTTTGCTTTATTAGCTTCTTCTTCTCCACAGGTAATCGTAGTCTCACATCCCAGGTAGTCCTTCCCAAGATATTCGCCATTCTTACGCCTGGTGACTGTAGTAAAATTTCCTTCGGCGATGAATAATCCTATTAACCACCCTGTTTCCTCATCTAAGGGAAATATTGCGGGAATTCTGTTCTTGCTACCATTAATATAGATGGTGCTTTCATCATAGGTGCAATTGTTTGCCTCTTTTATTTTTATATCTCTTGCCTCGCTGTTTTCACCCTGAGATGCTCTGTTTAGAAAGATTGCATCCGCCTGGCCCTTTCTCTTAAACTCAGCAACCAAATCTATCTGATCTGAATTGCTCAGAATGTTACTGGGATAGCAGGTTATCAGTTTCGTCTCGCCCGGGACAATTTCTCCTGCCACTATCTGGTCTAAGTTCTCATCGATCATAGGATGGTCTTCAGTAACTACAATGCCACTGCCATCTTCCGTCTTGATAAATAACATTTTCTTGTTAGCTTTATGACGGACAACTCTCAATAATTTTGTCCATCGATTATTATAGTCCCTGATATAGAAGTCCTTAAGAGGCTTGATTTCAAAACCATTCTCTTCATAACCAAATGGGCTCT